>NZ_JBFRDI010000002.1:0-302261 GCF_052113505.1 Pseudarthrobacter sp. TAF60_1 | reverse complement strand
TACGTCGTTGGCAAGAACCCCCACTTCGCCCAGGAGCGAGCCGGCAAGACGCCCTGACCGCGGGAGGCTCCGCGACAGAAGCTCCGGACAGAAGCACAGTTCCCCAAGCCAGGGAATACGCCCCAAACCGATAACCCGCTTATCCAGTTGAACCATTTTGCCGTCCCGATTCCGCCCACCGCAGGGCCAACTCATTCCCGGTTGGGTCCTTCATGCGGTCAAGCACGGCCCCGCCGCCTTCGTGTGCAAATTCCCAGGCAATGGATCAGCCGTTCGTGGCCAAGGTTCAGGTGCATAGGCGGCGACGCTGCCAAGCATCTCCGGTTCATATCCAGGCGACGACCAATGCAGCGACTGCCAGCCCTATTGCACCCTCTGGAGCCTCCACGTCTGTAGTGGACGCAAGAACGTCATCGAGTGCCCTCTGCGTCGACTGGTCGGCCGCTGCTATACGGCTTTGCTGGGATTCTTGCACGCGCGCCAGTAACGGCCAACCATGCCTTCTCTCCCCCAACGCGTTCGTCTATCAAAACTAATAGCCGCCGCCCCTCTCCCCCGCCATCTTCCAGCGCTGGCGCCGACACGACGCGCAAGCAGGTAGTCCGCCGGGAAGAATCGGGTACATCCTACGCATGTGTGGAGGACGTCAGGATCTTAGAGTCGGGGCATGGCGGCACGCTGGGTTGTCTGCTTTCCACGCATCACTGGGCAGATCAGTGTCGATCTTTCCGCCAAATGGAGACAGCGGCATTCTTCAGTTCAGTTCCTGGCTTTAGGACGACAAAATGCTGCAAGCCCTCATCCCCCAGACCCCGGAAGAAGCGCTGCAGGACGCACCGGGCAGGCCGGTGATCATGCTCAGGCCTGCTCCCGTCAGAGTGCGCTCCATTACCGGAAACGCCATCGCTTATACAGTCACACACGTCTTGGTTGTGTGGGACGCGGAGGACGAGCACCACCTCCGGTGGGAAGCTAACTGGCTGGTACGCAGGGTGCAGTAAAGCCCCTGATCGACGCGTTTTCCCGGCAAGTACCGCACTGGAAAAACTCGAGTACAAGCTACGCATGTGTTCCTGCAGTACCCGGAACTAGTGTCGTATGTAGGTGACGCTTCGGAGTGGCTGGCTCTGAGGCACCGGGTTTGGGGGCAGATTTACCCTTTCTCCTCCTTCCTCGGCAGTCACTGTCCTGGCTCTGTCAGGTCTGCCCTGCACGTTCGGCTACCTCGTGAGGTACGTGTGAGAAAACCGGCCACTTCCACTGCCCCCGCACCAGTCTTCTTCGACGCCAGCGGAAACCGTTGGCGCAGAGTCGTGAGCTGCCTCATCGCAGGGGTCCTGCTGATGCTCCTGTCCCTCGTCTACATTCTTCCGGCCGCCACTGCTCCCGTGTATCAGGGCCTTCAGAACCAGGGGGCAGATTATCCGCGCCGCCTCCTGGCCACCCAGGACCTGGATAACATCCCGAAGATCGGGTTCCGCGAGGGCGCCGCAATTTTTCACCGGATCGTCCTGGTGGAACCAAAGGATGGCGAGCTGCTCCTAAAGGATCCCTTCAGCGGCACGGTACTTCGACAAGCCACTGCCGGCGAGAAAGCGGTCATAGGCAGCAGCCGTTACGCTCTGGAGGCCTATGGGCGTCCGAAAGATCATACGATCATGCTGACTTTGGACGACGGGCCCGACCCCCGATTCACCCCTGAGATCCTGGATCTGTTGTCCAGGGAAGGCGTGCCGGCCACCTTCTTCCCCATCGGCGAAAACATCGTGAAGTATCCGGACATTTTCCGCCGCATAATCCGCGAAGGGCACATGGTGGGCAACCACACAGTGTCCCACATCGATTTCTGGGCTCACGACGACGCCACCAACCGTCAGCAGATCATCGGAGCTGACCGGCTAATGCTCGCTGCTGATAACTACCAGACCAGACTATTCAGGATCCCCACCGGTAACCCAAACAACAACACGTTGGCTCTTCTGCAGGCGCAGCAGCTTGGATACATCCACGTCGACATGGATCTCGACACCCGGGACTGGGAATTCGCGCCCGGCGTTCCCATTCCAGCTCCGACGCTGGACGGCCAGGGCCACGTCCTCCTGGTACATGACGCGGGCGGGGACCGAAGCGCCACAGTCAAGATGCTGGAAGCCTTCATCCCCGCAGCCAAAGCGCAGGGTTACACCTTCGAAACCATGCAGTCCATGCTGCCCGACGAATTTATCCCCCAGCACAACGTTGCCGCCGGGGTGCAGGACACCATGACATTGGCTGCAATGACAACGTACCTGGTCACTCCGAACATTGTCCTGACATGGTTGTTCTGGTTTGGCATCGGATCCCTGACCATCCTGACTTTCCTGTTCGTGGTTCTCGCCCTTATCAATAACGGCCGCCAGAAGCGACGCCGCTGGGATGACGTGGACGAGAAAGACTGGCCGTTCGTCAGTGTGGTCCTGCCGGTCTTCAACGAAGAACTCGTGGTGACCAAGACCCTTGACGCCCTCAAGGCCAGCGATTACCCCCGCATGGAAGTCGTCGCCATTAACGACGGCTCCACGGACGGCACCCTTGCGGTCCTTCGGGACTACGCCGAAACGTGGCCCTGCCTTCGCGTTATCGACCAGCCCAACGGCGGTAAATCAGCAGCGAGCAACAACGGAATCGCCCAATCACGCGGTGAGGTTGTGGTGACGCTCGACGGCGATACGCTGTTCGAACCGCAGACCATCAAGATGTTCGCCCGCCACTTCATCGCACCCCGGAACGGCAAGGAAGTTGCCGCAGTCGCCGGTCACGTCAAGGTCGGGAACCGCCGCAACCTCATCACAGCCTGGCAAAGCTTGGAGTACCTCTCCGGTATCTGTGTAACCCGCATGGCCGAAGGCCTGATGGGCGCGATTTCGATCGTTCCGGGGGCCTGCGCCGCGTGGCGCAGGGAAGCCCTGGTCAAGGCGGGCGGCTACTCCCATGACACACTCGCTGAAGATGCTGACCTGACGCTTTCCCTGCAACAGCTTGGCTACAGCATCGTCCAGGAAAACGAGGCTGTCGCGTGGACTGAGGCACCCCTGACAGTGAAAGGGTTGTTCAAACAACGGCTCCGCTGGACCTACGGCAACATCCAGACCTTGTACAAGCACCGCAAGATGCTCTTCAACCCCAAGTACGGGGCCCTCGGCTTGCTCACCATGCCCTACGCGCTGGTCTCGGTCCTTGTCCCGCTCGTCTTCATGCCCCTGACGGTCATTGTTGCGGTCAACAGCCTGATTCACGGGGAATGGGAGGCCATCGCCCTCTTCTCGGCTTTCGTGGCTGCAACTCACATGCTCATCTCTATCGTTGCCATCCTGATGGTCCGCGAAAACGTCCTCCACCTGCTGATGGTGCCGATCTACCGGCTCATCTACGAACCGCTCCGGGCCTACGTGGTGTTCGGTTCCGCCCTATTGGCTCTGCGGGGCACCGCGGTTGGCTGGTACAGGCCTGAGCGCACCAACAGTGTCGCCCTCCCTGCCACGCCGGGACTGACCGTCCCTGCTGCCATGCCGGCATTGGCAACGCCGGAGTCGTTGACCCTCCAGGACTCCCTATAGCTCAACAAGACAGCCTGCGTTATGCTGATCGACCCCACGAACTACGCACCTGTAAGTGCAGCTAGGTGGCATCAGTACATGCCCAAATTCTCACGGCGGGGCTGGTCCCTGATAGTACTCATGGCGGTTGTAGGCCTCGCTGGCTGCAGCTCGATGGCTTCTGATCCGCCGGGCCGGAAGGTGGAAACGACGGAAAATACGATCACTCCCGGGTGGTTCGGCGGGTATCTGGACGTCACGATTCTCCCCGGCCTGCGTCTTGAGGAATCTCCGCCTCCCGGCAAAGTTACGACCCTCCTAGCCTTTGTCACCTCCGACCCAGCCCGGCCCTGCGAACCATCCTGGGGCGGCTTTTATGATCTGGACCGGGCCAGCGAGAAGCTGTCACTCGATGCCCAGGTAGAGGCCTTCCGCAAGGCCGGCAACGACGTCGCGGTTTCTTTCGGCGGCCAGCGCGGCACCGAATTGGCCGCATCCTGCACAGACCCGGATGCTCTGGTTAACGCCTACACAACAGTCATCACCAGATACGGGATTAACACCGTGGACTTGGATGTCGAAGGCCCAAGTGCATCAGACCGTGCCGCTGCAACCAGACGCGCTACGGCAGTCGCACGTCTTCAGGCGGCGCGTGCTCCCGACTCACCACTCAGGGTCTGGCTGACCCTTCCCGTCTCACGGAACGGGCTGACGTCGGCGGCTGTCACCTCCGTTGAAACCATGCTGGAGGCGGGCGTGGAACTTTCCGGCATCAATATCATGACCATGAACTTTGGCCCGCTTGCACCCGGAATCAGCATGCGCGATACCGCGGTTGGCGCCGCGGAAGCCACCCACCGGACTCTTTCAGCGCTTTACGCGAAAGCCAACAGGCCGATCGACGACGCTGCCCTCTGGAACAGGATCGGCTTGACGCCGATGATTGGGGTCAACGACGTTCAGAGCAACGTCTTCACGTTGGAGGACGCTAAGGAACTGAGCAGTTTTGCACTTGACCGGGGCATTGGCCGGATGTCCATGTGGTCGCTGAACCGGGATACCGCCTGCAATCCCGCAGCCCAAGGCCAGACGCACAGCAGTGTTGCCAGTGACTGCAGCGGTGTTGCGCAGGAACAGGGCATGTTCGCAAAAGTGCTTGGTAGCGCACTATCGAATCAGCCTTAGGGGCAGGCCAGTGCCCGCATAAGGCTTTTTGACCGCCGGTACGACTCAGAGATGTTGGAGGCAAAGAATGAGACGAGCGATATTTTCAGCCGCAGGATTACTGGTGCTCGTGCTGGTGGCTCTTGCCAGTATCAGCACATCATCCCGGGCGGCAGGTGAAACCCTCGTCACAAATATCTTTATCACGGCCTACACATGGCAGGACAACACTCCCCCGGGTTCGCCGGAAATCAGCAACCCCGTTCTGCATGCGCAAGCAGGTGGAACCGGAACATACGAAGACCCGGTGACCATCGCCGTCGGTCATTCCAGGGCCACCGGCCAAGACGTCCTCGATCTCCCGGCGGGTACCCGGATCTATCTGCCGGATGTAAGGCGCTACTTCATTGTGGAAGACACCTGTGGGGACGGGCCCACCCCCGAGAACGGTCCCTGCCACACGGGAGCGCAAGCGCAGGGCAACGCGTCCCTGTGGATTGACATGTGGATCGGAGGCAGCGGGCAAAGCGCCTCGTTCGTCAATGCATGTACCAGTGCAGTCACAGCGGTACGCAGCGGGCTGCTCAACCCAGCCCCCAACTATGCCGTTGCGTCCGGCGCGGGAGTCATACACGACGGCAAATGTGATGCAGGCTACGGCAACGGACTCGTTGGCAGGTAACGCGGGCGCCGCGCTAGGCTCGAAACCATGACCTCCCCCACGCAGCAGAAATCACTCCGCGGCAGCACGCCCGCCATAGCGGCCGCCGCGCTGGCCGACGCAATCCTGATCCTCGTTTTCGCAGCGATCGGGAGGGACGCGCACCAACGCGCTGACGTCATCATCGGAGTCTTTCTCACCGCCTGGCCGTTCCTCGCCGGCGCCGCCCTCGCCTGGCTCGCGGCAAGGGCCTGGCGGCGTCCCCTGTCTCTTCAAGCGGGCCTGGCAATCTGGTTGGGTGCGGTTGCGGGCGGCATGGTCCTGCGGGCAATAACGGGCCAAACCGTGGTGCTCGCCTTCGTCATTGTGGCGCTCCTCAGCTTGGGCCTGTTCCTGGTGGGCTACCGCGCACTCCTGGCGCTTGTGCACAGGCTAAGGAAGTCCTGACGCCCCGCACGGCACGCGCCGCGCTCAGGACTCACTGTCGCGGCCATGTAATAGGCTGGCAAGACCACGAAGACTTGCCGGGGCACCGCTTTGGCCTACAAATCCGGAAGGATTGAACCAGTGATCACCGCATTCGTTCTGATCAAGACCGACGCCGCACGAATCCCGGAAACCGCCGAGGAGATTTCCGCGATCCCGGGAATCAGCGAGGTCTATTCCGTGACGGGTGAGTGGGATCTGATCGCAGTCGCCCGAGTAGCACGCCATGAGGATCTCGCTGACGTCATCGCAGACAAACTCTCCAAGGTTCCGGCTGTGGTTCACACCACCACCCATATCGCTTTCCGCGCATACTCCCAGCACGACCTCGACGCGGCCTTTGCGCTGGGCTTCGAGCAGTAGCACGGCCCTGAACGAAGAATGGCGGGCCCGGCTGATCAGCCCGGCCCGCCATTCTTGTTGAAAAGACGCTAAGGCCGGGTAAGTGCGACCCACTTGTCCAGGACAGCGGCGGCGGCACCCGAGTCGATTGACTCTGCAGCCCGGCCCAACGCCACACGCATGCGGTCAAGGAACGAACCCTCCGCCGCGGCATCGAAGGCCACCAGGCCGGCCGCCGCATTGACCAGCACGGCGTCCCGGGCCGCTCCGGTTTTACCGGCCAGGACATCACGCACGACGGCGGCATTCGCTTTGGCGTCCCCGCCGCGCAGTTCTTCCACAGTTGCCGGACGGACACCAAGATCAGCAGGTGAAAAGGTCAACTCGGTGACGTTGCCGTCACGGATCTCCCACACCCTGGATGGCCCGGTTGTGGTCAGTTCGTCCAACCCGTCGTTGCCCCGGAAAACAAGGCCGCGGCTCCCCCGCCGCGCAAGGACGCCGGCAACCAGCGGGGCCATCCTGGCATTTGCCACCCCAACAGCCGAGGCCTGCACCTGGGCTGGATTGGTCAGCGGCCCCAGAAAATTGAAGGCGGTGGGGACGGCCAGTTCGCGGCGCGGCACTGCGGTGTGGCGGAAGGAAGGGTGGAAGACCTGCGCGAAGCAGAACGTTATTCCGGCTTCCGACGCATTGCGTGCCACGTGCGGGACAGGGAGATCAAGCCGGACCCCCAATGCCTCCAGTACGTCGGCGGATCCGGAGGAAGACGAAGCGGCACGGTTGCCGTGCTTGACGACTTTTGCCCCGGCGCCGGCCGCAACAAGTGCGGCCATGGTGGAAATGTTGACGGTGTTGAGCTGGTCCCCGCCGGTGCCCACAATGTCCAGCTTCTCGCCGGGAATGCTGATGGGCGTTGCGTGGCGAAGCATCGCCTCCACCAGGCCCGAAATTTCATCAACTGTTTCACCCTTGGCACTGAGGGCAACAAGGAATCCAGCTATCTGCGATGGCGTCGCCTCGCCGGACATAATCCTGTCCATGGCCCACGCGGTGTTGTCCGTGGTGAGATCGGTGCCGGTGATGAGCGCTGAGATGAGCCGGGGCCAGGTGTTGCTGTCCACCGGGGAGGTTGCCTGAGAAGTCACCTCCTGATGCTATCGAGCCACCTAAGTCCTGACCAATGTGAACGTCTCCCGGAACTTTTCCGGGCAATTTCGCGTCTTTGTAGAAAAAGTCCCCCGAAAAGGCGGTTCGCGTTGGGAAGTACGGACTTTTATAGACATAATGTCTATGTGACATCTGCGACCCATGCCCCCAGTACCCCGGCGCACCCGACGCTGAACCGCCCCAACATGGTTTCTGTAGGAACCGTAGTTTGGCTGTCCAGCGAGTTGATGTTCTTCGCCGGTCTCTTCGCTATGTACTTCACACTGCGCTCCACGAGCGGACAGATGTGGGCCGAAGAGACAGCCAAGCTCAACTTCCCCTTTGCGCTCGTTAACACCATCGTCCTTGTGGCCAGTTCCTTTACTTGCCAGATGGGCGTCTTCGCCGCCGAACGGCTGCAGCCCCGCAAAACGGGCGGACCCTTCCAGTTCGCCCGCTGGGGCATGAACGAATGGTTCACCCTGACCTTCATCATGGGCGCAATCTTCGTCGCAGGCCAGAGCACGGAATACGCCATGCTGGTATCAGAGCATGTTTCGCTCTCATCCAACGCCTATGGCTCGGCCTTCTATATCACCACCGGATTCCACGGCCTGCACGTCATCGGTGGCCTCGTAGCCTTCCTCTTCATCATCGGACGCTCGTTCGCGGCGAAGAAGTTCGGCCACTTTGAGGCTACCTCGGCAATTGTCACGTCCTACTACTGGCACTTTGTGGACGTGGTCTGGATCGGCCTCTTCCTGGTCATCTACGTACTGAAGTAGTCAAGCTTTGATTCCTTTTCTACAAGAGGCAGAATTTCAAGAAGCGGCTCCCGGAGCCGGCGCAGGATCGAATAAAGGAACCACCACGTGAAGGCTCTCTCGCAAAAGCGGCGTCACCCACTCGCAGTAATAGCGCTGCTACTGATGGGACTACTCGTTACCGGGGGGCTCTACGCCGTTGCCACCACCGTCAACCAAGCGAAGGCCTCCACCACCAGCTACAGCGCAAGTGACACCGCCGAGGGCCAGAAGCTCTTCGAGGCGAACTGCGCCACGTGTCACGGCATGGGCGCCAGCGGCACGCAGGCTGGTCCCTCACTCGTAGGTGTTGGCGCAGCCGCAGTCGATTTCCAGGTCGGCACCGGCCGCATGCCGATGCAGATGAACGGACCCCAGGCCTACAAGAAGCCTGCCCAGTTCAACGACACCCAGACCCACCAGCTTTCAGGTTATGTTGCTTCCCTGGGTGCCGGCCCGGCAATTCCTGAAGAACACCTGTTAGACGAAAAGGGTGACGCTGCCGCAGGTGGTGAGCTCTTCCGCGTGAACTGCGCCATGTGCCACAACGCCGCTGCCGCCGGTGGCGCGCTGACCCGTGGCAAGTTCGCCCCGGCCCTCGCGGACGTTTCCGGCAAGCACATCTATGAAGCGATGGTCTCCGGCCCGCAGAACATGCCCGTCTTCAACGATGCGAACGTTTCGCCCGAAGGCAAGCGTGACATCATCACCTTCCTCAAGCAGATCGAATCGAACGGCTCCCCCGGCGGCGCGGACCTGGGCTCGCTTGGCCCTGTCGCCGAAGGCCTCTTCGTCTGGATCGCAGGACTCGGCGTCATCATCGCCTTCACGATCTGGCTGACATCCCGAACGTCTTAGGACACCCCGGGATTCCCAAAACTCCTGCTGCCAAGTCAGCAGTTTGACATTGAAAACTAACCCGGCAGACGCCGGGACGAGAGAAGGATGAGGCGAATTATGGGCAACCATAGTGACGGCAGTCCGAACCACTCGGGCACCGTAGCTACGGCTGGTCAGAATGAGGTGGAGAAATTCCAGGATCCTGGACTTCCCCCGCATCGTTTGCGCCTGGCTGACACGGACCCGAAGGCCGCCAAACGGGCAGAACGGCAGGTCGCTATACTTTTCGGCGTCTCCGTTGTTGGCACCCTGATCTTCCTGGTGGCGTACTTCGCCATCGATCTGGGCGCCGGCTCAGGGGCAGGCATCGCTACGATCCGCCTGCAGAACACCCTCCTGGGCCTGGGCACAGCATTCGCCATGCTCGGAATAGGCACCGGCATCGTGCATTGGGCCAAGGCCCTGATGCCCGATCACGAGGTTTCCGAGGAACGCCACGCGATCCGCACCGAAGAGGACCGCCTCGCAGCGGTTCGAATTGTGGACGACATCGTGGAGGAGACCGGCATCAAGCGCCGTCCGCTCATCCGCAACACCCTGCTTGGCGCCGTTGCCTTGGCACCTCTGCCGGCCATCGCAGTTTTTGGCGACCTGGGCCCCCGCCCGGACAACAAGCTGGCCCACACCATGTGGGCTCCCCAGGAGGGCAAGCTCAAGCGCCTCACCCGGGATCCGGACGGAACGCCTATCAAGGCCTCCGATGTCACTTTGGGGTCGGCGTTCCACGTGATTCCCGAAGGACTCAACGAACTCCATGAGGGCAAGCTCAACGAAAAGGCCAAGGCTGTTGTGCTCCTCATGCGTCTCGATCCTGCGTCCCTTCAGCCTTCGGCAGGGCGCGAGGACTGGAGTTACAACGGCATCGTTGCCTACTCCAAGATCTGTACCCACGTCGGGTGCCCTGTTGCCCTCTATGAGCAGCAGACGCACCACTTGCTGTGCCCGTGCCACCAGTCAACCTTCGACCTCACGCAAGAGTGCAAGGTAATCTTTGGTCCGGCCAGCCGGCCCCTCCCCCAGCTGCCCATTGCGGTGGACAACGAGGGCTACCTGGTCGCTACCAGCGACTTCCATGAACCTGTTGGACCTAGCTACTGGGAGCGTGATGAGCATGAGCGCAGCAACAACGCCTAGTGCACCCTTCGTCGCCAAAACCAAAGGCGGCCGCATCACCGACTTCGTCGACCAGCGTGTTGGCGGTTCGGGAATCCTCCGCGAATTCGGCCGGAAGGTCTTTCCGGACCACTGGTCGTTCATGTTTGGCGAAGTTGCCCTGTACTCCTTCGTCATCCTGCTGCTGTCCGGCACCTTCCTCACCTTCTGGTTCGATCCGTCGATGGCGGAAACCCACTACGCGGGCTCGTATGTGCCGTTGAAGAACGTGGAAATGTCGGTGGCATACAGCTCCTCGCTGAATATCTCCTTCGACATCCGCGGCGGACTCTTCATGCGCCAGGTGCACCACTGGTCTGCCCTGCTCTTTGTGGCATCCATTGCGGTTCACATGCTCCGCGTTTTCTTCACTGGTGCTTTCCGCAAACCGCGTGAAATGAACTGGGTTGTTGGCAGCGTCCTCCTGATCCTCGCCATGGCAGCCGGCTTCACCGGTTACTCCCTCCCCGATGACCTGCTGTCCGGCAACGGCCTGCGCATCATCGACGGCGTCATCAAGGCTATTCCCGTAGTGGGAACCTACATTTCCTTCTTCCTGTTCGGCGGAGAGTTCCCCGGCACGGCAGTGATTGGGCGCCTATATATGCTCCACATCCTGCTTGTCCCCGCACTGATCCTGCTGATGATCGTGCTTCACCTGTTCATGGTGGTTGTTCACAAGCACACCCAGTACCCCGGTCCCGGCCGCAACGACGGAAACGTCGTCGGCTACCCCCTGGGCCCTGTCTATGCAGCCAAAGCCGGCGGCTTCTTCTTCATCGTCTTCGGAGTCATCGCGCTCATGGCGGCGTTCTTCACGATCAACCCGATCTGGAACTACGGCCCGTACGATCCCTCCCCTGTGTCCGCCGGTACCCAGCCTGACTGGTACATCGGTTTCGTTGACGGCGCCCTGCGCCTGATGCCGGGCACCTTCGGAAACTGGCACGTCGAGCAGGTCTGGTTTGGCCACGTGTTCACCTTCAACGTGCTCCTTCCTGCGCTTGTCCCGGCCGGAATCCTGTTCACCGTGATGTTCATGTACCCCTGGATCGAACGGTGGATCACCAAGGACGACCGCGAACACCACGTGCTGGACCGTCCACGGAACGCCCCGACCCGCACGGCCATTGGCGTAGCAGGCTTTGTCTGGTACTGCGTCATGTGGGCGGCTGCCGGATCGGACCTCATTGCCACCCACTTCCACGTTTCGCTGAACGATGTGACGTACTGGCTCCGGGCGCTGTTCTTCGTTGGCCCGATCATTGCCTACATCGTCACCAAGCGTGTGGCACTGGCGCTCCAGCGCAAGGACCGCGAAATCGCGCTTCATGGCCGTGAGACAGGCCGAATCGTACGCCTTCCGCACGGCGAGTTCATCGAAGTTCATGCACCTCTTGACGAGTACAAGCGCTACAAGCTGGTCGGCTTCGAGTCACCCGCTCCGCTGGCGGCAGTTCCCAATGAACACGGAATCGTGACGCGCAAGGAAAAGCGGCGCGCATTCCTGTCCAAGTGGTTCTTCGAAGACCGCGTGGCACCGGCTACGCCTGGCGAGCTGGAGGCCGCTCACGGCCACCACGCCCCGGCAGTCGAATCGGCTGAGGAAAGCAAGAGCCTCAGCCACTGATCCACCAAGAAACAATGGGAAAGGCCCGGTCCAGTGGACCGGGCCTTTCCCATTGCCGTCAGTGGCTTCGATATCCAGAGGAATGATTCCGTGCTGTGCGGGCTCCCGGCCGTTGGAGAGGTACCCACAGTTTGTAGCGGTCCGCCCTGTAGTAGGAAACTGAATAGTCCACCATGGCGCGCGCCACAAACGCGTGGCGCTGGATTTTAAGCAGTGGGGTGCCAACGTCGACGTTGAGCAGACGAGCCGTGGACGGTGATGCGGCTGTCGCTTCAATCATGTCCTCCCCCCACTCCATGACCAGCCCGAACTGCTCGCTCAGGACGTTATAGAGGGATGTGGGCGGCTCGCTGTCGAGCAGCCCGGGGACGCGCTGGGCGGGGATGAAGTTCTCATCCACGCTCATGGGCTCTCCGTCAGCCAGCAAGAGCCGCCGGAAGCGTACCAGGGGCGTCCCCTCCTCCACCTGCAGTTCCCGGGCGAGGAAGGCACTGGCGCCGATCTGCTCGAAGCTGAGGACTTTCGCCGCCGGGACCATGCCACGGCGCTGCATCTCCTCGCTGTACGAGGTCAGCTTGACCTGCAGATCGAGTTTTGGCTTGCGGACGAAAGTACCGAGGCCAACTACCCGCTCGATCACCTCTTCCCCAACCAGGGCGTCGATGGCTTGGCGGACGGTCATTCGCGCGAGGCCGAACCGCAGGGCAAGATCGCGCTCCGACGGCAAAGCAGATCCAGGCGGACAGGATTCACTGATGTAAGCCCGCAGGAGTTCCCGGAGCTGAATATAGATGGCAACGCCGGTGTTTCGGTCAATCTCGCCCCGGATGCCCTCCGCTTTAGCAGCCACTGCGTGTCATTTCTGCTTTGCTCTTCACCCTCCAATCTTAATCCAACGCCCGCGAGGTCTAGACCAGCCACAAGACGCCCCGACGTTACTAAGGGCCACCGGAGGAGGCTATATTGGATTGGAATTTTCAGCAGGCGGATGGGGCCGTCAAGACAGAGGAGACGCTTTGCCAGTTCACAAGGCTGTGGTTTCGGCTGCGATCGGATTGCATGCCCGGCCAGCGGCGGAATTTGTCCGGGCGGTAACGGCCACAGGTCTTCCCGTTAGCATCCGGAAAGCAGGAATCCAAGGCGTAGATGCCAGATCGCTGCTCGAGGTCATGACAGCAGACTTTCCGTTCGGGTGTGAGGTGGAGCTTTCGGTCCCTGAAAACCTCCTCAACGGCCCGACAGCGCGGCACGAAGTCGAGAGGGCCCTCCGGTCCCTGGCAGCGCTTCTTGAGTCGCAGGGAGCCGCCTAGGCACCTCCACGGCCCAGTTAGGCGCTACGGCTATCGGGAGAGGCGGAGCCCGGGCGGACGGCCGCCGCAAAACAGAAGACGCTGGGCCCTACCTTGCGGTAGGGCCCAGCGTCTTTTGTTTCATGCTTAGAACACAGAACGGATCAGAGGCCCTTAGTGCGCGTGGTCTCCACGGCTGTATTCGAAGACCCAGCCGACCAGCGCCACAACGGCCAGGCCGCCGGCGATGAACATGACCCACCATCCCACCGCCAGACCGAGGAAGCCACCAGCGCATGCAAGGCCCAATACCAGCGGCCACCAGCTCCAGGGGCTGAAGTGGCCCTGTTCGCCGGCACCTTCGTGGATCTCGGCGTCGCTGCGGTCCTCAGGCCGAAGACCAACGCGCCGGCCGGTAAAGCCAAGGTAGGCGCCGATCATGCCCGCCAACCCGGCGATGAGCAGGACACCGAGCAGGCCAACCGGCTCCTTCCAGTTCGTCAGGAAACCGTAAACCAAGGCGACCGGAACGAAGAAGAATACGCCGCCTCCAAAAATCCAAGACTCGATTTTCACTGGGCTGTGTCCTTCTGGTCGGCGTTACCGAGCACAGCTGCCGCGGAAGCAGGCGACTCGACGGTGTGTACCTGGGAGAGCTCCGGGTGGTGCAGGTCCAGGGCTGGACGCTCCGACCGGATGCGAGGCAGGGACGTGAAGTTGTGGCGCGGCGGCGGGCATGAGGTGGCCCACTCCAGCGAGGCACCGAAGCCCCACGGGTCGTCCACCTCAACCTTTTCGTTGCTCCGCCACGTGATGTAGACGTTCCAGAAGAACGGGATCAGCGAGGCGCCCAGAACGAACGACGCGATGGTCGAGAACTGGTTCATCCAGGTGAAGTTGTCCTCCACCAGATAGTCCGCATACCGGCGCGGCATGCCCTCGACGCCCAGCCAGTGCTGGATGAGGAACGTTCCGTGGAAGCCCAGGAACAGCAACCAGAAGTGGATCTTGCCAAGACGCTCGTTGAGCATCTTGCCCGTCCACTTCGGCCACCAGAAATAGAACCCTGCGAACATCGCGAAGACCACGGTGCCGAATACCACGTAGTGGAAGTGCGCCACCACGAAGTATGAGTCCGAGACGTGGAAGTCCAGCGGCGGCGACGCCAGAATGATGCCGGTCAGCCCGCCGAAGAGGAACGTGACCAGGAAGCCGATGCTCCACAGCATGGGCGTTTCGAAGGTCAGGGACCCTCGCCACATGGTGCCGATCCAGTTGAAAAACTTCACGCCTGTGGGCACCGCGATCAGCATGGTCATGAACGCGAAGAACGGCAGCAGCACTGAACCCGTGACGTACATGTGGTGCGCCCACACAGTCACGGAGAGGGCAGCGATGGAGATGGTGGCATACACCAGGCCCTTGTAGCCGAAGATTGGTTTCCGGCTGAAGACCGGGAAGATCTCCGAAACGATGCCGAAGAACGGCAGCGCAATGATGTAGACCTCGGGGTGGCCGAAGAACCAGAACAGGTGCTGCCACAGCACAGCACCGCCGTTCTCCGGGTCAAAGATGTGTGCACCAAACCGGCGATCCGCACCCAACGCGAACAGAGCAGCCGCCAGTGGCGGGAATGCCATCAGGACCAGAATGGACGTGATCAGGGCGTTCCAGGTGAAGATCGGCATCCGCCACATGGTCATGCCCGGGGCACGCATGCAGATGATGGTGGTGATGAAGTTGACCGCACCGAGGATGGTGCCGAAACCGGACAATGCCAGGCCGAAGACCCACAGGTCACCGCCAATGCCGGGGCTGAAGGTGGTGTTCGAGAGCGGGGCATAGGCGAACCAGCCGAAGGAAGCAGCACCCTGAGGGGTGATGAAGCCGGAGACGGCGATGGTGGAGCCGAAGAGGAAGAACCAGAAGGCCAGCGCATTCAGCCGCGGGAACGCGACGTCCGGGGCACCGATCTGCAGGGGCATGATCACGTTCGTGAAACCGGCAAAAAGGGGCGTTGCAAACATCAGCAGCATGACAGTGCCGTGCATGGTGAACAGCTGGTTGTACTGCTCTTTGGTCTGCAGGATCTGCATGCCCGGTTCGAACAGTTCAGCCCGGATGAGCAGCGCCATGACGCCGCCCAGGCAGAAGAACACAAAGGACACGATCAGGTACATGTACCCGATGGTCTTGTGGTCCGTGGAGGTGATCCAGTTGACGACAATGCGTCCCTTGGATTTCGGAACTACGGGAGCCTCAAGGGTCCCGACAGGTGCGGATTGTGTGTAAGTAGCCACGTCGCTCCCCTACTTCGTTTCGTTCAGGTTGGGGTTGCGGTCATACTCTTCGCCGAGGAGGCCCGTGTTTCCTGCGGCCTTCAGCTTGTCCATGTGAGCCTGGAATTCAGATTCGGAGACAACCTTGACGCGGAACAGCATTTCGGAGTGGTACTCGCCGCAGAGTTCTGCGCATTTGCCGTCGTAGGTTCCCTCTTTAGTGGGAGTGAACCGGATGTAGTTGGTCTTGCCGGGGATCATGTCGCGCTTCTGCAGGAAGGCGGGAACCCAGAAAGAGTGAATGACGTCGCGTGCGTTGAGTTCCAGGTCAACGGACTTGTTAACCGGCAAGTAGAGCGTCGGAAGAGCTTCCTTATCGATGGTGTTGCCCGTCAGGTGCGCCTGAACGCCTGCTTCATAGAGGTCTTCCTGGATGACATTGCCGGACTTGTAGTTGAAGTCCCATGCCCACTGCTTTCCACGGACGTCAACAACGACGTCTGCTGGCTGTGAGCGGTCATCGATAGCCTGCTGGTCACGGTCAGTGAAGTAGAAGAAGACCAGGACCATGAAGATCGGAATGGTGAGGTAGAACACCTCCAGCGGGAGGTTGAAGCTGGTCTGCTTCGGGAAGCCAACGGTCCCTTTGCGGCGGCGGTAGGCAACCAGGCACCAGACGATCAAGCCCCACGTAATGATGCCCACAACGAGGGCGGCAATCCATGAGTTGACCCAGAGGTCCATGATCCGGTCAGTGTGATTGGTGGTGCCACGCTCGGTGGGCAGCCACCCCCTCGATACCTCTGGCGAACATCCAGTCAAAACCAACGCGCCGGCAACTGCCAAGCCTGAGATCGATGTGATCGTTTTGCGTCGGCTGCCGGTTCGGTTCTGCGAACTCACAGACGGCCCTTCCTACTTGTTGCTGTTGCCCGGCGGCTCGATGGCCTGCCGGGCACACTAAAAGTTTTACTACTCGGTGTAGAGCTTACCGCTCCGCCGGGCTTTTCGCCCACATGTCGGCGCCGTGCCTTCGTGCCGTTTTTGGCGGACGGAAAGCAGGCGCCGGCATCGGGCGAAAGGACCGGTCAGTGGAATGAATCACCACAGGCGCAGGAGCCTCCGGCATTGGGGTTGTCAATGGTGAAACCCTGCTTGGAGATGGTGTCTTCGAAGTCGATGCTCGCACCGCTGAGGTAGGGCACGCTCATCTTGTCCACTACAACTTCAACGCCGTCGTAGTCACGGACGGCATCGCCGTCGAGGAGACGCTCGTCGAAGTAGAGCTGGTAGATCAGGCCCGAGCAGCCGCCGGGCTGGACGGCAACACGGAGGCGAAGGTCTGTGCGGCCTTCCTGCTCGAGCAGGCTGCGGACCTTCCCTGCAGCGACGTCGGTCAGTTTGACCTCGTGCGCGGCCAGTTCATCGCTGGCAGCGGCTGCGGTTTCGGTGGTGTTCTCGTTCGTTGCGGTGCTCATTTGGCCTACCTTTGGACGGTCCTGGCGGCTCCGCGTCAGCGGCGCCTGCCCCTACAGATACGGTATGGGCTATAGCTACATGCTACTTCGGTCAGACGTGTAGCTCTAACTCAAAACGTAACCGTTGGTAGCCGGTCGTTTGTTCCCGGCGAGCTGGTCTGCATGGTCAACGGCTGCTTAGACGAGCCCCTCGGCATTGAGCTGCGCCAGAAGCAGCGCTTCGGCAACTACGGCGTTCCTGAAGTCGCCGATGTGCAGCGACTCGTTGGCACTGTGCGCGCGTGAGTCCGGGTCCTCCACTCCCGTCACCAGAATCTGGACATCGGGGTACACGTCCAACAGGTCGGCAATGAACGGAATCGACCCGCCAATCCCCATCTCCACGGCAGGGACACCCCAGGCCTCTCCCAGCGCCCACATGGCGGACTTCGCCGCCGCCGACGACGTATCGGCGAGGAACGAGTTGCCGCTCTCACCTGGTGTGAACACCACCTTCGCACCAAAGGGTGCGTTAGCTTCGACGTGCCGCCTTACGGCGTCCATGGCCTCTTGGGGGTTTTGGCCGGGAGCCAACCGGAGGCTGAACTTGGCGCGGGCCCTCGGGAGGAGGGTATTGGACGCCACGTCGACGGCCGGCGCGTCGAAGCCGATTATGGATAAGGCCGGCTTGGTCCAGAGCCGTGAAGCGATGCTTCCCGTGCCAGCCAGCCGTACGCCGTCGAGCACGGACGAATCCGTGCGGTACTCCCCTTCCGTGAGGTCCACACCGGCGTTGTCGTAGGCAACCAGGCCGTCAATGGCCACGTTGCCCTCCGCATCGTGGAGTGTTGCGATTAGCCGGGAAAGCAGGGTGGGTGCATCCAGCACCGGGCCGCCGAACATCCCGGAATGAACGGCATGCTCGAGCACCTGGACTTCAATGGTGCCGTCCACGAGGCCGCGCAAGCTGGTGGTCAGGGCCGGTACGCCCACCTTCCAGTTGCTGGAGTCTGCAACAACAATCACATCTGCCCGCAGCAGTTCACGGTGCGTTTCGAGGAACGTGCGGAAGGTGGGCGAGCCGGCCTCCTCTTCGCCTTCAAAAAAGAATGTGACACCAAGGCCGAACTCCTCGCCCAGAACATCGGACACCGCAGTGTAGGCCGCCACATGGGCCATGATTCCGGCCTTGTCGTCAGCAGCGCCGCGCCCGTAGAGCCTTCCATTGCGTTCGACGGCGGCAAACGGCTCGGACTCCCACAGCGCGGGATCCCCGGGGGGCTGTACGTCATGGTGGGCGTAGAGCAGAATGGTCGGCTTCCCTGCGGCGGCCGGCCGCCGTGCGACGACGGCGGGCCCTCCCGGACTGCCGTCTTCCTTGTGGCTGCGCAGGACCTGGACTTCGTCGAGCCCTGCGGCGCGGAGCAAGTCAGCCACGGCAGCCGCGCTGGCGTCCAAAGGCGCCGGATCGAAACTTGGCCACGCGATCCCGGGTATGGATACCAGATCTTTGAGCCGGCTCAGGGTGACATCGAAGGAACGGGCTACGGCCTGCCGCAGCCCCGCCCCATCGATGGGTCGCAAGGAGGGGGTGGAGCCGGGGGTACCGACGTCGGGAGTTCTGGCGTCAGGGGGCGTTTGCGCTGGATTGGGTGTCATGGCGATCACACTACCCGCGCAGAATCCATTAGGCCGCAAGGTATTCTGTTCAAGTGTTCGGACGTAAAAAGGAAGCGCCTACGGCGCAGGAATCAATAGACCAGCAGGCCGCTGAAGCGGCCGCCCGGCAGGATGCCGCGTTGGGCAAGGGTGCGCCCACTCCCAAGCGCAAAGCTCAGGAAGCGGCCCGAAAGAGGCCCCTGGTGCCGGAGGACCGGAAGGCGTCCAAGGCTGCTGAACGGCAGGCGGTCCAGGACCAGCGAGCCAAAATGCGCCAGGCCCTGGATACCGGTGACGAGAAATTCCTCCCGTTGCGTGACAAAGGTCCGCAGAAACGCTATGCCCGCGACTACGTTGATGCGCGCTTCAGCCTCGGCGAATACCTGATGTTCGGCGCACTGGTGTTTGTGATCATCTCCCTGATTGTGCCCGCCTCCAGCGAGCAGATGGTTTATGTCCTGGGCGGCTTCTGGGTAATGTTCCTGGCCGTTTTTGTCGACGTGTTCATTCTGTCCCGCCAGCTCCGCAAGAAACTGACGGCAAAGTTCGGTGAAGCTGAGCGCGGTACCGTCTGGTACGGCTCAATGCGTTCGATGCAGTTCCGCAAACTGCGGCTGCCCAAGCCCCTCGTCAAGCGCGGTCAGTACCCCTCCTGATCGGCGCCTGACCGATCAGGTCCTCGTGACAAAAAATCCCCGGCGGTCCGACCGCCGGGGATTTTTTCTGCCGTTCGGTCCTTATGACCTCTGCATTTTGGCGAGCTCACGGTTGATCCGCGCTGCCCAGAAAGGGCCTTCGTAGAGGAACGCTGTGTACCCCTGGACCAGGGTTGCCCCGGCATCCAGCCGTTCCTGGACATCCTTCGCGCTTTCGACGCCGCCTACGGCCACGAGGGTGACGGCGCCCCCGGTGGCTTCCTTGAGCCGGCGCAGGACCTCAAGTGACCGCCGCTTCAGCGGTGCCCCGGACAAGCCACCGGCCCCGCATGCCTCCACTTTCGCTGGCGTCGACTTAAGGCCGGAGCGCCCGATGGTGGTGTTGGTGGCAATGATTCCGTCCAACTTCAGGTCCAGCGCGAGCCGCGCAACGTCGTCGATGTCCTCGTCACTGAGGTCGGGGGCAATTTTCACGAGCAGCGGGACATGGCGGCCGGCTGCTTTGTCCGCCTCCTCCCCCACCGCAGCGAGCAGCGGGCGGAGCGTCTGGACATCCTGCAGGAGGCGAAGCCCGGGGGTGTTGGGCGAGCTGACATTGACCACCAGGTAGTCGGCCGCCGGGGCCAGGCTCCGGGCACTGATGAGGTAGTCGGCCACGGCGTCGTCCAGCTCGACGACCTTGCTTTTGCCGATATTCACGCCAATCATGGGGCGAACGTTCGGGTGCTTACGCTGAAGCGCTGCCCGGGCAGCTTTGAGGCGCGGCTCGACGGCGGCCGCGCCGTCGTTGTTGAAACCCATCCGGTTGATCACAGCGCGGTCTTCAACCAGGCGGAAAAGGCGCGGTTTCTCATTACCGGGCTGGGCCTGGCCGGTGATGGTGCCCACCTCGACGTGGCCGAAGCCGAGCTCCGTCAGGGCTTCGATGCCCAGCCCTTCCTTGTCGAAACCGGCTGCAAGGCCGAACGGTGACGGGAAGGTGACGCCAAAGGCAGTGGTCTGCAGGGACGGCGCTGGAGCCGTAAACCGATGAATCAACCGGCCTGCACCAGAGGTGTGGGCAAGCTTGACCCCTTTGAATCCGATCTTGTGGGCGCGTTCGGCGTCCATCCATGAAAAGGCCAGCTTAAAGAAAGTCGGATATACGCGCATGGCTCTAGTTTTCCGCCTTGGGCGGTCCAGACCAAACCGGGCACGTCATAGCTCGTTGCCCGGCTACGATGAAGCCATGGAGTGGCAGCCTGACATCCTCGGTGCGGGCTTCGAAGCATGCACATTCGAAGCATCGGGAGCCGACGGCGTCCGGCGGACCGCGACCCTGGTTCGGTATCGCCCCGGAGCCGGCGAACCCGACACAGCTCGGCGAGTCACCCAGCACCGTGGCACACAGCAGCCCCTTCGGCGGACCGTGCTGTTCCTGCACGGCTGGAGCGACTATTTCTTCAACGTTGACCTTGCGGACTTCTGGACGCGCAGCGGATACGAGTTCTATGCCCTGGACATGCACAATCACGGCCGCAGCCTGCGCCCGGAGGCGCCGGGCGGCTACGTGGCGGACCTTGCAAACTACGACGCCGAAATCGGCCAAGCCGTGGCCATGATCCGGGCCGATTCAGGCGGCACGGAACAGGAACTGACTCTTATGGGCCATTCCACCGGCGGCCTCGTGGCGGCCTTGTGGGTCAGCCGCCACCCGGGAGAAGTCTCGCACCTGATACTGAACAGCCCGTGGCTGGAGATGCATGGCAGCTCACTGGTACGCCGGGCAGCCTCCACGATGGTGCGGCCGGTGGCGCGCTTCCGTCCCGAGGCCATCCTGAGACTGCCCGAACGGGGGTTCTACTGGCGGACTATCAGCAATGCGGCGGATGGCGAGTGGGCCCTTGATGACAGGTTCCGGCCGCCGATGGCTTTCCCACTCCGCGCCGGTTGGCTGAGTGCCGTCCTGTCCGGTCATGCCCAGGTGGCGCGGGGGCTAGGCATCGATATCCCTATTTTGGTGCTGCTCTCGCGAGGCAGTGCCAACGGTCCGTTCTGGACCGAGGAAATGCGGCGGACCGATGCCGTGCTGGACGTGAACATCATCGCCCTCCGGGCGCTCACCTTGGGGCGGACGGTCACTGTGGAGCGCATTGAAGGCGCACTCCATGACGTCTTCCTCTCACCTGTTGACGTGCGGGCAGACGCCTATGCCCGGCTCGCCCGCTGGTTGCGGGGCTACGGCACCGTGGCGCCTGGCCCCGGCGGCATTGGACCAGGTGGATGAGGGGGCCCATGTCTAACACAGAGCGGATGGCTGCTCCCGAACCGGCAATGACGGCGCTTCCGGAACCTGGCGCAAGTCCCTGGGCCGAAGATTTCCTGGGCCCCTCCTTTCAGTTCCGCCCGTTGTTGTTAATGCCCGACGACGAAGGGGACGTGGTTGCCACCCTCATCCGTTACGCCGGGGCACCGGGGGCTGCCAACACTGTTGGGTCCCCAGTGAAGGTGGTGCTTTACCTGCATGGCTGGGCAGACTATTTTCTCCAGGCCGAACTGGCCGAGCATCTCTCGGCAGAGGGCTTCCGCTTTTACGCGCTGGATCTCCGAAAGTTCGGGCGGAGCCTGAGGGAGGGGCAGACCCCCGGCTACGCGACAGATCTCCGGATTTATGATGAAGACCTGGGCGCTGCACTAGCGGCGATCAAGGCCGACCTATCGCATCTGACTGGGCCGGACGGGTCTCCCGCAGTGCACGTTCTGGCTCATTCCTTCGGCGGCCTCATCGCAGCGCTGTGGGCGGACCGCCATCCTGGGGAACTGGCCACGCTCACTCTCAATGCCCCATGGCTGGAACTACAGGGCAGCAGCCTGGTCCGGAACCTGGCCACGCGCCTGGTGGAGCCGGTAGCGCGGGCAGACCCGAGGCGTCCCTTCCTCTTGCCGGAGATGCCCGGCTATTGGCAAAGCGTCAGCAGCGAAGCACATGGCGAGTGGCAGCTCCATCCCGTTTGGCGGCCGGTCACTTCGTTTCCCATCAGGGCTGGCTGGGTGAAGGCGGTCCTGGCGGGCCACGCCGCCGTCGCCAGAGGACTGAACATCACAGCGCCGGTACTCGTGCTGCTCTCAGACCGGACCAGGATCCAGGCTGAGTGGACCGAGGAGCTGATGCACGCCGATGCCGTGATCGACGTCGAAGAAACCGCCACTCGGGCTCTCCGGCTTGGGCGGCGGGTTACAGTCTTTCGTTATCCTGGTGCGATTCACGACATCTTTCTTTCGCAGCGACGCATCCGGGAGGAGGCCTACCGTGACGTCGGCTGCTGGGTGGAGTCCTACCCTTGCGGTGAGGCTGCGTCCACAGCGCCCCCGTAGCGCCTGTCGCGTTCGGCGTAGATCTCCACGGCTTTCCAGAGCGTCCGGCGGTCCACATCCGGCCACAGGGTGTCCATAAAGACGAACTCGGCGTATGCCGACTGCCACAGCAGGAAGTTCGAGAGCCGCTGTTCCCCGGAGCTGCGCAGAAACAGGTCAACATCGGGCAAGTCAGGTTCGTCCAGGAACCTCTGAATCGTTTTCTCCGAAATTGCGCCAGGCTTGAGCCGCCCCGCCGCCACCTCTTCGGCAATGGCCGACACCGCATCCGTGATTTCGGCCCGGCCGCCGTAATTAACACACATGGTCAACGTGCATGTGCTGTTCCCGGCGGTGAACTCCTCGGCTTCTTCGAGTTCGCGGATGACCGAACCCCACAGTTTGGGCCGGCGTCCGGACCATCGGACACGGACACCCCAGTCGTCCAATTGGTTCCGTTGCCTGCGAAGCACATCCTTGTTAAAGCCCATCAGGAAGCGGACTTCTTCCGGAGAGCGGCGCCAGTTTTCCGTGGAAAACGCATAGACACTCACATACTCAATGCCGAGTTCGATGGCGCCGGCCATCACATCAAGCAAGGCGGGCTCGCCGGCTTTGTGACCCTCGATCCGCGGTAGGCCACGCTGGTTAGCCCAGCGGCCGTTGCCGTCCATCACGATGGCCACATGGCGGGGGATGAACTCGGCCGGGATGCTCGGCGCAACCGCGCCGGAAGGATGCGGGTAGGGCGCCACCACGGGGGCCGTCCGCGTCCGTGAGGGGTTCTTCTTTTTTCCCAACGCCACTGTCAGCCACGCTCCACATGTTTGAGGGATTTCAGGACACGTTCCAGGTGCCACTGCAGGTATGCGGCCACCAGCCCGGCGGCTTCCCGTCGGTGTGGCACTTCCGAACCGTCCGCCGTCGTCCAGTCCCCCGTCAGGAGGGCGGCCAACAGCATCACGGTTTCCGCCGCAGGCGCCGGCGAGCCGGGCGGCCGGCAGTCAGCGCAGACCATCCCGCCGAGGGGGGCGGAAAAAGCTGTGTGCGGCCCCGGCACCCCGCACCGTGCGCAATCCGTAAAGCTCGGCGCCCATCCGCCCGTTGCAAGGGCCCGCAACAGATATGAGTCCAGGATCAGCCCCGGTGCATGGTCTCCTCGGCTGAGGGATGCCAGGGCCCCCACCAGCAGGTTGTACTGCGCGGTGCCCGCTTCGCCATCGACGTCGGTAAGTTTCTCGGCCGTTTCCGTCATGGCCGCCGCAACGGTGTACCGTCCATAGTCCGCGGCGATGTTGCCCCCGTAGACGCCTTTGGCAACAGCCTGAGTGACGATGTCCAGCGTTCTTCCCGAGACGAGCTGCAGGTCCGCGACCATGAAAGGTTCCAGCCGGGCACCGAACTTGCTGCTGGTGCGCCGGACGCCCTTCGCCACGGCCCGGATTTGGCCGTGGTGCTTGGTCAGGAGGGTGATGATGCGGTCAGCTTCGCCCAGCTTATGGGTGCGCAATACGACGGCGTCATCGCGGTAGGACCGCGCAGCAAAGGATTGTTGGACCACGGTTAATCTTCGCACTGTCTCCCGGAAAGCCGGCAATGCCGGTGCGTTGCGCCCCGAAGTTCGGCGCGCAACGCCATTCCGGATCAGTCGCGCGAATCCCGGATGGCCCGGTTGACCGCGGAAATGACTGCCTTCAGCGAAGAGGTACTGGTGTTGGCGTCCATGCCGACGCCCCACAGGACCCGCTCCCCTACCGCGCACTCGACGTAGGCGGCGGCAGTAGCGTTTCCGCCTTCGGAGAGTGCGTGTTCGCTGTAGTCCAGAACCCGGACATCCACCCCGTCGTCGTGCAGGATGCTCAGCAACGCGGCAATCGGACCATTCCCGGTGCCGGTGCGGCGCACTGGAGCACCATCAATGGTGAGGGACGCGTGGAGGGTGGTCAGGCCGCCGTCGTCATCGGTTTCGGTGCTGAAGGATCCCAGCGAGTAACGGCCCCACTGGGTGTCCGCCTGGCTGGAGGGCAGGTACTCGTCCTGGAATATCTGCCAGAGCTGGGAGCCGGTGACCTCGCCGCCCACGGTGTCGGTGCGCTTCTGGATCACGCCGGAGAATTCGATCTGGGCGCG
This sequence comes from Pseudarthrobacter sp. TAF60_1, assembly GCF_052113505.1. Classification (NCBI taxonomy): domain Bacteria; kingdom Bacillati; phylum Actinomycetota; class Actinomycetes; order Micrococcales; family Micrococcaceae; genus Pseudarthrobacter; species Pseudarthrobacter sp. TAF60_1. The sequence goes on along the minus strand of NZ_JBFRDI010000002.1, from coordinate 277,596 downwards.
ACGTGGCAGGTCCAGGCTGTGCTCGTTCTTCAGCAGGTAGGCCACGCCTCCCTTGCCGGACTGGGAGTTCACGCGGATGACTGCTTCGTAGCTGCGGCCCAGATCCTTCGGGTCGACAGGCAGATACGGGACGGCCCAAGTGAAGTCCTCCAGGGCCTTGCCGGCGGCCGCGGCGTCCCGCTCCAAGGCTTCGAAGCCCTTCTTGATGGCGTCCTGGTGGGAGCCGGAAAATGCCGTGAACACCAGGTCCCCGCCGTACGGGGTCCGCTCGGCCACCGGCAGCTGGTTGCAGTACTCCACGGTCCGCCGGACTTCGTCGATGTTGGAGAAATCGATCATGGGATCGATGCCCTGGACGAACATGTTCAGTCCCAGGGTCACCAAGTCAACGTTGCCCGTGCGCTCGCCGTTGCCGAACAGGCAGCCTTCGATCCGGTCCGCGCCGGCCAGATAACCCAGCTCGGCCGCGGCAACGCCGGTGCCGCGGTCGTTGTGCGGGTGCAGGGAAAGGATGATGCCTTCGCGGGGGTGCAGATGGCGGTGCATCCACTCGATGGAATCCGCATAGACGTTCGGGGTGGCCATTTCCACCGTGGCGGGCAGGTTGATAATGACCTGGCGGTCAGCGGAGGCCTCAAACACGTCAGCGATGGCGTTGCAGACCCGGACGGCGTACTCCAATTCCGTGCCGGTGAAGGACTCAGGTGAGTATTCATAGGTGATGTGCGTGTCAACGAGGGTTTCCTCGTACTTCTTGCACAGCCGGGCGCCCTGCAGCGCGATGTCCAGGATTCCGTCCTCGTCCTGGTTGAACACCACGCGGCGCTGCAGCACGGACGTCGAGTTGTACAGGTGGACGATGGCCTGCTTGGCGCCCACCAGCGACTCGTAGGTGCGCTCGATCAGCTGCTCGCGGGCCTGGGTCAGGACCTGGATGGTGACGTCGTCCGGGATGTGGTTGCCCTCGATGAGCTGGCGGACAAAGTCGAAGTCGGTCTGCGAGGCGGACGGGAAGCCCACCTCGATCTCCTTGTAGCCCATGCGGACCAGCAGGTCGAACATCTTCATCTTGCGCGCCGGGCTCATGGGATCAATCAGGGCCTGGTTGCCGTCACGCAAATCCACAGCGCACCAGCGCGGGGCTTTGGTGATGACCTTGTCCGGCCAGGTGCGGTCAGGCAGTTCAACGGAGATCTGGTCCTGGAAGGGCAGGTACCGGTGGGCGGGCATTCCAGAGGGCTTCTGTGCGTTTCGCATTACTATCGGGGCCTTTTCTGTGGTTCATATGTGAAAGGGTGGCCGGGCAACACAAACTCCGCGACGAGGATGGGCCTTGCGCTAGATCGCGTCTGAGGCCTCGCCGCGGCAGCTAAGAAGAAGCAGTTCTGCGCGCACCATTTGAGAGTAACACGCGTGCGTAAGATGAAGGAGCAACACCTCGCGCAACGTCCACCATGCAGACGCCTCAGCCGGTGCCAGCGCCGGCTGAGGCACGTCACACGAAGGAGCATCTGTGCCCATCTCGGGGATCGATCTGTCCAATATTGACCACAGCGTCAGGCCGCAGGATGACTTGTACCAGCACGTGAACGGGACCTGGCTCAAGGCCACCGAAATTCCGGATGACCGGCCACTCGAGGGAACATTCACGGCCCTGCGCGATGGGTCGGAGATCGCGGTCCGGGACATCATCGAGGACGCGGCAGCCAAGGGCGAAGCCGCCACCGGGATAGAGCGGAAAGTCGGGGAGCTGTACAACAGCTTCATGGATGAGGCCACGGTGGAGGCCAAGGGCATGGATCCCATCCGTGCCCGGCTGGCCGAAGTATTCGCCACCAGCTCGGTGTCCGATCTTGTAGCGCTTGCCGGTAGGCTTTTCCGCTCTGACGTGTCGGGTCTTTTCTACATCTACCCGGCACCGGACGCGGGCAATCCGGACCGCGTACTGCTCTACACCGGCCAGGGTGGCCTGGGCTTGCCCGATGAGTCCTACTACCGCGAGGAAAAGTTCGCTCCCATTGTCTCGGCGTACCAGGAGTATGTCCGGAACATGCTTGCCTTGGCCGCAGTGGAAGACGCCGAGTCAGCGGCCGGCCGGGTGGTCGCCCTCGAAACCAGCCTGGCGTCCCACCACTGGGACAACGTCACGCTGCGGGACCCGCAGAAGACCTACAACCTGAAGTCGTCCGACGAGGCGGCCGCCCTGTTCCCGCTGCTGAACACCTGGTTCGACGCTGCCGGGATCGACGCCGCCAAACGGACCGAGATCGTCGTGAGTACGCCTGACTTCTTCAGTGGGGCCGCGGCCCTGCTGGAATCCGAGCCACTGCAGGTGTGGCAGGAATGGCTGGCGTTGCGGGTCATCAACGCGGCCGCACCGTATCTGTCGGCCGAGTTCGTGAATGCCAACTTCGCCTTCTACGGAACAACCATCAGTGGCACGCCCCGCAACAAGGACCGCTGGAAGCGTGCTGTCGCCGTCGTCGAAGCCGCACTTGGGGAGGCCGTCGGACAGATTTACGTGTCCAAGCACTTCCCCGAATCGCACAAGGCGCGCATGCAGACCCTCGTGGCCAACCTGATCGAGGCCTACCGGCAGAGCATCACTGGACTGGACTGGATGGGCGAGGAGACCAAGGCCGAGGCGCTCCGCAAGCTGGAAGCCTTCCGCGCCAAGATCGGCTACCCGGATAAATGGATCGATTACTCAGCAGTGGAAATCGATCCCGCCGATCTCCTCGGCAATGTGGAGCGGGCCCATAACGCCGACGTCGACCGTCACCTCGATGAGGTGGGTAAGCCGGTGGACCATGACAAATGGCTCATGACACCGCAAACGGTGAACGCTTACTACCATCCGATGCTTAACGAGATCGTCTTCCCCGCAGCCATCCTGCAGCCACCGTTCTTTACGGCGGACGCCGACGACGCTGTCAACTACGGCGGAATCGGGGCGGTGATCGGCCACGAGATCGGCCATGGTTTTGACGACCAGGGGTCACAGTTCGACGGCGGCGGGGCACTGCGGAACTGGTGGTCCGAGGATGACCGCAAGGCCTTCGAGCTACTGACCGCCAAGCTGGTGGCCCAATACGATGCCCTGTCCCCCTACGCGGCGCCCGGGCACAACGTCAACGGCAAGCTCACTTTGGGTGAAAATATCGGCGACCTGGGCGGCCTGACCATCGCTTACAAGGCCTACCTCCTCAGCCTGGACGGAAGGGAACCGGAGGTACTGGACGGCCTCACCGGACAGCAGCGCTTCTTTGCCTCCTGGGCTGCGGGCTGGCGCCAGGTGATCCGGCCCGAGGAAGCCATCCGAAGGCTGGCCACCGATCCCCACTCCCCCAACGAGTTCCGGACCAATGCCATCGCCAAGAACCTTGATGCCTTCCATGAGGCTTTCGGCGTGACCGAAGAGGACGGCATGTGGATGTCGCAGGAGGCACGCGTCAGTATCTGGTAGTCCAAACCTGCCAGACGAATCATGCAAGAAGAGGCGGGGCCTTGGCCCCGCCTCTTCTCTTATTACGTTAGGTCAGCGAACGATCAGGTATGGATTCGCCTGCTGGCAGCTCTTGTCCCCCGCGGTCTGGCTGACGATGTTCTCCGGCAGGGCTACGGGGCCGCCGCCGGCCCCGTAGGTGGCACCGGAAGTAAAGTCGGTCCCCAGATAGGCCTGCACCCCCACTACGCGCGGGGCAGACTGTACTTGCGCGGCCGGAATGCCTAGGAGTGCGGCCACATCCGCGGCGACGTCCTCAAAGCCCGTCCCGTAGTACACCACGCTTTGCTTTACTGGCGTGGCAGCGAACTGGCCGGTCTGTGTGAAGCCGCCGGTCACGAGTGCCTGCACGATTTCCTGGGCCCGGCCCGGCACGCCACTGCCGTTGGCCACGGTGACAGGCTGGATCGCCTTGTTGTAGGACGGTATGGGCGGTGCGGTTTCTGTGGGCGCCGCTGACGGCGCAGCCGGTTCCGATGGCGCCGTCGGATTGGTGAGATCAATATCCTTCTGAAGGGCAGAGAACAATTGGGAGCCCGCCGGTTCGGCAATCTGGAGACGGTTGGGGTCAGAGAGTGCCGGGGTGGTGGGCACCGCTACGAAGGCCACCTTGCTGATGTCAATGTCCTTGAGCCGGTTGCCGATGGTGAGCAGCGACGGCACGGAGGCGAGCCCGTCATCCACGGTGAGGTTCTGGGTGACGGTGTCCGCGATGTTCAGCATTTTCGCCGGGTTGGACAGGGTGCCGTCGTCTTTGATCTTGCGCGTGAGGGATGAGAGGAATCCCTGCTGGGCCCTAATGCGGCCGAGGTCACCGCCGTCGGCAAAGGCGTGCCGGGTGCGCAGGAACGCGAGTGCCATTTCCCCCTGCACGGAAGACGTGCCCGCCGGGAGCCTGAGGTGGGAATCCGGGTCATAGACGGCGTCGCTGATGCAGACGTCCACGCCACCCACGGTGTTGGAGAGTTCCTTGACTGCGTTGAAATCAGCCATCATGAAGTGATCGATCTTCATCCCCGTCAGCTTGTTGACTGTATCCACAGCGCAGCCGATGCCGGCCAGCGACATTGCCTCGTTGATCATGACGCCGCTCAGTGCGGGATAGGACATTTTGGTTTTCTGGTCGGTGCACTGCGGGATATCCACCAGCAGGTCCCGTGGGAAGCTGATCACGCTGACGCGCTTGTTATCGGCGGAAATGTCCATCAGCATCATGACGTCGGACTTGCCGTAACCCTTGGACTCCTCCACCGAGCCATACTCGGCGTTTTTGCCGTCCCGGGTATCGGAGCCCAGGATCAGGATCTGCATCCTGCCGGTGGAATCGTTCGCTACGTTTGCCGCGTCGTCCCCGGCACTGAGAGGTGCGGTGGTGATGTTGGACTGGAGACGGAAGTACCAGTAACCGGCGAAGCCGAGGCCGCCGAGCAGCGCGATGGTCAGGACAGCTGTGGTCACCTTCAACCAGCCAGGCATACGGCGGCGCTGTCCACCGAAGTGCCGGGCTACGCCGACGGCGCTGGCGTCCGCGTGCCGGGAAACCGGGCCGCCGGCAGACGCGTCAGCTCCGTACTCGCGATTGTCGCGGCCTTGCCCCATGTGGTGTACCTTCCTCGAAAATTTCAATCCGCCCCATTTTAGTCGCCATTTCTGGGAACTTCCCGGGGGACAGGCCGGGGCGGGGCGAGCTGCTGGCTTAGAAACCCAGCTTGACCAGCTGTTTGGGGTCACGTTGCCAGTCCTTGGCGACCTTCACATGCAGGTCAAGGTAGATGCGGGCACCCAGCAGCGCTTCAATCGCTTTCCGTGCGTTGGTGCCGACCTCGCGGAGCCTGGCTCCGCCCTTGCCGATGATGATGGCCTTCTGCGAAGGACGCTCCACATAGAGATTGACCCGGACATCCAGGAACGGCCGATCCTCTGGACGGCCTTCACGCGGCACTATTTCATCGACGACGACGGCAAGGGAGTGCGGTAATTCGTCGCGGACGCCTTCGAGGGCGGCCTCCCGGATGAGTTCGGCGATCATTACGGCTTCCGGTTCGTCCGTCAGATGCCCGTCCGGGTACAGCGGCGGCGACGGCGGCATGTGGCTGATGAGCACATCAGCCAGGGTGTCCACCTGGAAGCCGTCCGCGGCGGAGACCGGAACGATGTCCTTCCAGCCATCCTCACCAAGGACTTCCCGGCCCAGCGCGGCAACGGCAAGAAGCTGTTCGGTGAGGGCCTGCCGGTCCACCAGGTCTGCCTTGGTCACAATGGCAATAAGGGGCTTGCCGCCAAGCTGCGCCAGTTGGGCGGCGATATATTTGTCGCCGGGGCCGATTTTCTCGTTGGCTGGGAGGCAGAAGCCGATCGCGTCGACTTCGGCCAGCGTGTCGGCCACCAGGTCATTGAGCCGTTTGCCCAGCAGGGTGCGGGGACGGTGCAGGCCCGGAGTATCGACGAGGACCAACTGGGCGTCCTCCCGGTGGACGATGCCCCGAATGGTGTGCCGCGTGGTCTGCGGCTTGGCGGAAGTGATGGCCACCTTTTGCCCCACCAGGGCATTGGTCAGGGTCGACTTTCCCGCGTTGGGGCGGCCCACCAGGACGGAAAAGCCGGCCCGGTAACCTCCGTAGTCCGGTGTGTCGGAGCCATGGCTGGCCGGACGGTTATTTTTCTTGCTCACGTGGAACTCCCTGCTGGGTTGCTTCCGCCTCGTCAAAGAGGTCTTCAAGGTCAGTGTCTATCTTTGGAACAGCCGCCGCAATGATGTGGCTGACCCGGTTGCGCCTGCCTTCGAGCCGTTCTGCGCGCAAGGAGATGCCGTGCACTTCCACATGGCTGCCAACGATTGGCACCCGGCCCAGGGCCTTGGCCAGGAGGCCACCGACAGTGTCCACCTCGTCGTCGTCGAGCTCGATGTCGAACAGCTCACCGAGGTCATCGATGCTCATGCGTGCACTGACGCGGTAGGCGCCGCCGCCGAGGGCTACGGCTTCGGCGCTTTCAGTGTCATATTCGTCCACGATTTCGCCGACAATTTCCTCGATGAGGTCCTCCAGTGTCACCAGGCCGGCCGTGCCGCCATACTCGTCGATGACAATGGCCACGTGCGTCGATTCCTTTTGGAGTTCCCGCAGCAGCTCGCTGACCGGTTTGGACTCCGGAACGTACCGGACTTCGCGGGCCAGCGCTTCAACCGGCGGCTGTTCGTCGTCGGGGCCCAGCTCGTGGAGCGTGGCAGCCACATCCTTGAGGTAGACGATTCCCAGGATCTGGTCCGTACTGTCGCCGATCACGGGGATGCGCGAATAGCCCGAACGCAGGAACAGCGACATTGCCCGCCGAAGGCTGGAGCCGGCGTCGATGCTGAGGATGTCCGTCCTGGGGACCATAACAGCGCGCACCAGCGTATCGCCGAAATCAAACACGGACTGGATCATTTCCGCTTCGTTGTCTTCGATCATGTCCGACTCCGAAGCGCGGTCCACGAGTTCGCGGAATTCCTGCTCACTGAAGAAGGCATCATCTCCCGCCGGTGCACCCGGTGCGGCTGCGCTGCCGAGCGCCACGAGCCACCGCGGGATGGGGCCCAGGACCCACGTCAGGAACCGGATCAGCGGCGCCGTGTACCGGACGACGGCGCCCGAATGCAGCCTGCCGATCTGGCGGGGGGAAACCCCGACGATGACGAACCCCAACAGGGCCATGATCCCTGTGGCGGCCAAACCTGCCAGCCACACGTTGTCCAGCAGGCTGTGCAGCAGGACGGCGACGGCCACGGCCGACGCCATCTCGAACCAGATCCGCCAAAACCGCAGCGCCCTGATGTGGGCCACCGGCTGGGCAAGGATGCGGCGCATGGCGTTGCCTCTGCCCTTGATGAGCGCCTCCTCGGCATCGTGCCGGGGAAGGAAGGTGAATGCGGCATCGGCAGCAGTGAGGAGGGCGGCGGTGCTGAGGAAAACCAGGGCCATGCCAACAAGGAGCAGGGGCGTCACTGCGTAGTCTCGGCGGGTGCTTCTTTGCCAGTGAACCCGGAGAGAAGCTGGCGCTGGAGGCCGAACATTTCTTCCTTCTCCTCAGGCTCCGCATGGTCATAGCCCAGCAGATGCAGAATTCCGTGCGTCGTCAGAAGCAGCATCTCATCCTGCAGGGCGTGCCCGGCGTTGGCGGCCTGGACCTGCGCGACCTGGGGGCACACGGCAATGTCCCCTAGCATCCCCTGTGGCGTGGGCCGGTCCGGCGTCCCCGGCGTGAGCTCATCCATGGGAACCGAGAGCACGTCTGTTGATCCAGGCTCGTCCATGAGTTCGATGTGGAGCTTTTCCATGGCGGGTTCGTCAACCAGCAGGATGGAAAGTTCAGCCTGGGGGTGGATGTACAGCTGTTCGAAAACGTACCGGGACAAAGCCACGAGCTCAGCTTCGTCGACCTGGATGCCGGATTCGTTGTTCACTTCGATGCTCATGCGCGTTCCGTCCGCTTCTCACGGCTTACTGAGTGTTTGACCTTGTTCCGTTGGACGTCATCCCAAATGCTGTAGGCCCGGACGATGTCACCAACCAGGCGGTGGCGGACCACATCCGAGGAGTCCAGCACCGAGAAGTTGACGTCTTCGATGCCGTGCAGGATCTCCTCCACGATGCGCAACCCCGAACGCGTGCCGAAGGGAAGGTCGACTTGGGTGACGTCGCCGGTGACCACCATTTTCGATCCGAAACCGAGGCGGGTCAGGAACATCTTCATCTGTTCAGGAGTGGTGTTCTGGGCCTCGTCCAGGATGATGAAAGCGTCGTTCAGGGTGCGTCCGCGCATATACGCGAGGGGCGCAACCTCGATGGTCCCGGCGGCCATGAGGCGCGGGATCGATTCGGGGTCCATCATGTCGTGGAGCGCATCATAGAGCGGGCGCAGATAGGGGTCGATCTTGTCACTGAGCGTGCCGGGCAGGAACCCCAGCCGCTCGCCGGCTTCGACGGCGGGCCGGGTCAGAATGATCCGGCTGACTTCTTTCTGCTGGAGCGCCTGGACAGCCTTCGCCATGGCCAGGAATGTCTTGCCGGTACCGGCGGGGCCGATACCGAAGATCACGGTGTTGGCGTCGATCGCGTCAACATAGTTTTTCTGGTTCAGCGTCTTGGGCCGGATAGTCTTTCCCCGGCTGGACAGGATGTCATGAGTGAGGACATCCACGGGGTTTTGCAGGGACTGGCTACGCAGCAACGCCACGAGCTGCTGCAGGACAGCGGGGCTGATAACGGTGCCGCGGGCCACAAGGCCGCGGACTTCATGCAGCAGGCGCATGATGTGGGGCACTTCGTCCGCGGGGCCGCTGATGGAAAGTTCGTTTCCGCGGACGTGGAAGTTGACTGCCGGGAACTGTTCTTCGATGTACCGCAGGGCCTCGTCATGGCTGCCCAGCGATTGAACCATCTGATCGGAGTTGTCAAAGAGAACCACCTCCGTCCGGACACCGGGAAGTGAATGGGGGAATTCTCCGGCGGCGCGCTCAGTGTTCAGCCGGCGCTTCCCGTTCGTTGATTCAGTCATGGTGCTGGCCCGCGGGCCTGTGGTCTCCTCCAGTTCGAACTTAATACCGCCGGATGCTGCGTGGGCGGTCTGTTGCCGAGCACGCCGGAGCCAGCGGTTCCTTCCATCTTACGCCAGCAGGGCCTTCGACGCGGCGACCTGGGCGCCGCGCAACTGGCGTTTTCAGGCGCATGACGGTCCGGTGACCGCCGACATTAGATATCAACTTCATATCGGGCGCATATCGTTCCCGTTGCAGTTGGGCCCGGGCGCTCTTTTGGGCCCTTTCGTGGTGCCGCACTATGCCATGCTTGGATTTCAGGCCGTCCGGGGACCGGCTTGCGGGGCGTCAGGCCCCATCATTCACAGCCAGGAAGGACAGGGCCATCAGAGTGCCGGAAACGCCCGCCCCACGCTCGGCCAAAGGTGCCGCGCGACCGTTCCGTGTGCGGGGCGTACTGGCTCTTTTTCCGGCCCTCCTCCTGCTGACCGGATGTATTGCCGATCCCGGCCCGGAGCCCACCTTGTCGGCGAACTCCACCGTGGCGGCTTCCGGCTCCCCCGGTGCGGCCGCCACCAGCGCACCGCTGGAAACCACGCAGTCCTCGAACAAAGCGCCCGTGTACTGGATCGGCCGCAGCAATGGCAACGTCTATCTTTACCGCGAGTTCCGGGATGTCCCGGAGCAGGAGAACCCGGTGACCCGTGCGCTACGGGCCATGATGTCCGACAAGCCGCTGGACCCCGATTACTTCACGCCGTGGCAGAGCCCCACGGAGCTGGCAACCTCGATCTCCGGAAAGAATGTCATTACCGTCGACGTCTCCGCAGATGCCTTCAACAGCAATCTCGACGCCGACATGGCAGTTCGTGCCATCCAGCAGCTGATCTTCACCGCCACGGCGGCCGCGGCCAGCTCCGGGCTCATCGACTCGGGCCAGCAGATTCAGGTCCGGGTCCTGGTGGACAGCCACACCGATTACCTGGCCTTCGGCCACGTCCAGCTGGGTGCCCCCATGTCACGGGCAGCCGGGATGGTGGCACCGGTTTGGATCATTGATCCACAGGAGGGTACAGATGTTGCCGGCGGCAGCGTCAAGATCACCGGCCGCAGCACGGTCCCGGGAGGCAAGCTGAAGTGGCAGATCCTGCGGACTGCGGGGAACGGAGACAAGACGCCGTACCTGACCGGCGAGACTACGGCCGGCGCAGACTCCGCCCAGTCCGGACTGTTCACGCTGGCGCTCAGCCTCTCGTCCGGGAGCTACGAGCTCCGCGTCTCGCAATCGGATGGCGGAAGCGGCGAAGGACTGAACGTGGACACCCGGAAGTTTAACGTCAACTAGTTGACGCCTCCCACGTCAGTTCACGAGGCCCGTTAGCTTAGGCCCGGGCGGCGCTCCAGCGTCCCAGCACATCGCTCGCAAGCACGACGGCGGCGGGTCCCGCAGTGGAGGACCTCAGAACGTGGTTGCCCAGGAGTGCCGTCACGGCACCGGCATCACAGAGCCTGGTGACTTCGCGGGGGCTGATTCCACCTTCCGGGCCGACGATGAGCAGGATTTCGCGGGGGGGCCCGGCCGCCGGCGCGGCGGCCTGCCAGGCCTCGAGCACAGACCGTAACGGCCGGACGGCATTTTCGTGGAGGATCACGGCAAGGTCCGCTGCTGCCACGGCGGCCACCAGACCGGGGGTTTCGACGGCGGCGCGAACCTCCGGAATCCAGGCGCGCCGTGCTTGCTTGGCGGCGGCCGTGACCACGGACTGCCATTTGGCGTGGGCTTTCGCGGCACGCTCACCCTTCCAGCGCACAATGGAACGTTCAGACTGCCAGGGAATAACGGCGTCGATCCCCAATTCCGTGGCGGTTTCCACGGCGAGTTCATCGCGGTCGCCCTTGGCCAAGGCCTGGACCAGGACCAGCCGGATGTCGGGCTGGTGTTCCACAGCCAGTTCGGCGCATTCTACGGTGAGTTCGGCAGGTGAGGCCGCAACAACCGTCCCGGTCAGGCGCTTACCTGCGCCGTCGGCAATGTCCACCGACTCCCCCGGTGCCAACCGCTTGACTGTTACAGCGTGGCGCGCTTCAGGGCCCTGAAGGGTGTACCGGGCCCCCGGAACCAGCTGGTCCAGTGACCCGGCGCCGCTGAAGAAGACAGGGTTGCTCACCGCTACAGGTTACCGAACCGGTCCCGCAGCTTGGCGAAGACCCCGCTGCTGGCCGTCAGCTTGCCCTCGGTGAACTGTTCTCCGCGCAACTTGGCCAACTGCCGGAGGAGGTCCTCCTGCGCGGCATCAAGTTTCGCAGGCGTCTCCACTTGCAAGTGGACCAGCAGGTCACCGCGGCCATAGCCACGAAGGTGCGTCACGCCCAGCCCGCGGAGCGTGATGACCTCTCCGGCCTGGGTGCCGGCTTTGACATCGATTTCCTGCATTCCATCGAAGGTTTCCAGGGACACTTCGGTACCCAGGGCAGCTGCAGTCATAGGAATGTGGAGCGTCGCGTGCAGGTCATCGCCGTCCCGGACATAGGTGGGATCGTTGTTAACCCGGATCTCGACGTAGAGGTCACCGGAAGGTCCGCCGGCGGGCCCGGCCTCGCCCTGCCCGGACAGCTGGATCCGGGTACCCGTTGCGACGCCGGCGGGCACCTTGATGGTGAGTGACCGGCGGCTGCGGATACGCCCCTGGCCGTTGCACTCGTTGCAAGGATCCTTAATGACAGTTCCGAAGCCTTCGCAACTGCCGCACGGGGCAGCAGTCATGACCTGGCCAAGGATGGAGCGCACAGCCCGCTGGACCTGGCCGCTGCCACCGCAGATATCGCAGCGCTCCGGGTGGCTGCCTTCGCGGCAGCACGAACCGTTGCAGGTGGGGCAGGTGACGGCGGTGTCCACCTCGAGCTTGCGGTTGACGCCGAACACTGCGTCCTTCAGTTCGATCCGGACGCTGATGAGGGCGTCCTGGCCGCGGCGGACCCGGGACGCGGGACCTGAAGATCCGCCAGCCCCGAAGAAGGTATCGAAGATGTCCTGGAACGCGAACCCCTGGCCCGCGTATCCGCCGCCGCCGAAGCCGTTGTCGGTGCCGTTCTCGTTGCCGGTGGTGTCATAGACACGGCGCTTCTGGGGGTCCGAAAGGACCTCGTAGGCATGGGTAACGGCCTTGAAGCGGTCCGACGCATCGTCCCCGGGGTTTACGTCCGGGTGAAGGGTGCGGGCCAGCTTGCGGTAGGCCTTCTTGATCTCTTCTCCGGTGGCTTCCGGCGAGACTCCGAGGACGTCGTAGTGGCTGCTCAAAGTTCGTATCTCTTCCCTGTTGTACTGCCGGCAGCGATGCTTCCGGCACTGCTCTTGGTGCCTGGACCGGCTGTTATGGGCCCAGAATTCTTGACAGATAACGGGCTACTGCCCTGACTGCGGCCATGGTGGTGGGATAGTCCATGCGGGTGGGGCCCAGGACGCCAACCTTGGCTGTGCTGTCCGGTCCGTAGGCTGTAGCCACCACCGAGGCTTCAGCCAGCCCGTCGTAGGGGTTTTCGCGGCCGATGCTCACGGTCACGCCCCGGGGGTCCTGCGCCATGTCACTGAGCAGGCGGAGCAGGACCACCTGTTCCTCCAGCGCCTCAAGCACAGGACCGATGCTGAGGGGGAAATCCACGTTGGACCTGGCCAGGTTCGCAGTGCCGGCCATCACCATGCGGTCCTCGCGGCTGCTGTGGGCGAGCGTTTCCAGCCCGTGGGCCAACGCTTGGGCAGCTGACCGCTGGCCAGGCGCAACGGAGGAGACCACGCCTGGCAGGGAGTGGGCCAACCGGCTCAGCGGCAGGCCCGCCAGCGTGCCGAGGAAATGTGTCCGCAGAGCGGCGACCGCGTCCTCACCCAGGTCCTGACCGACGTCAATGACGCGCTGTTCCACCTTGCCAGTAGTGGCGATGAGCACCAGCAGGACCTGGCGAGGCGCCAGCAGGACAAATTCGATGTGGCGGATAGTGGCCCGGCTCAGGTGCGGGTACTGCACCACGGCAACCTGGTTGGTCAGCTGGGAAAGCAGCCTGACCGTCCTGTCCAGGGCATCGTCCAAGTCATCCGCGCCCTCAAGAAGTGACTGGATGGCCTTCTTCTCTGCCGGGGAGAGAGGCTTAACGGCCGAAATTTGATCCACAAACAGCCGGTAGCCCTTGTCAGTGGGGATCCGGCCCGCGCTGGTATGCGGAGCGGTGATCAAGCCCTCGTCTTCCAGAGCGGCCATGTCATTGCGGATGGTGGCGCTGGAAACGCCGAGGTGGTGGCGTTCAACCAGGGCCTTGGAACCCACAGGCTCGCGGGAATGCACGTAGTCCTCCACAATGGCCCGCAATACTTCAAGCTTGCGCGGCTCGCTCACCCTCCACCTCCATCCATGGTTGCGCCTCAATAGTCAGGCCACTGGTCGCGGTTCGTTAGCACTCGACATGCCTAAGTGCTAACAGTCTAATATGACTCACCCCGTTGTTAGCATTGGTACCGCTCCGGGCGAACATTCCGGGGCACGATCTAGCGCAAGGCGGAATCAATCCATGCATTACCAGAACTGGGGTCCTCAGGAGATCACCGCGCCTGTCCGGAACGAACTCCCCGAGGTTCCGGTGGAACGCGGCATGGTCCTCGAAGACGCCCAGTCCGGCTGGGTCGGAGCAGTGACCCGGGTGGAGAAGTCCGGTGGCATGCATGTGGTTGCCCTCGAGGATCGCCGGGGCAAGTCGCGTTCGTTCAAGCTTGGCTTCGGGTTCCTGTTGGAAGGGCAGCCCATCAGGCTGATGCCCCCGGCGCCCAGGCAGAACGCCGCCGTGCCCGTTGGCCGGACGGCATCCGGCTCCGTCCGCGTGGCGGGCCAGCGTGCCCAGGTGGCCAAGGCCAGCAGGATCTGGGTGGAGGGCAAGCACGACGCCGAACTCGTGGAAAAAGTCTGGGGTGACGATCTTCGGGTGGAAGGCATCGTCGTGGAGCCTTTGCATGGCATCGATGACCTCGCCGGGGCGGTGGCCGCATTCGGTCCCGGGCCTACCCGGCGGCTGGGGATCCTGGTGGACCACCTCGTGCCGGACTCCAAGGAGTGGCGCATCGCCGCCGGGGTCATGGCCTCCCCGGGCGCCGCCGGGAACGTGCTCATTGTCGGGCACCCCTACGTTGACGTGTGGCAGGCCATCCGTCCGGCCGTGCTCGGCATCGAACAGTGGCCCGTAGTACCCCGTGGACAGGATTGGAAGACCGGCATTCTGGCGGCCTTTGGCTGGCCGCACGCCACCAAGGAGGACATTGGCCTTGGCTGGCAGAAGCTGTTGGGTGCTGTCCGCAGCTACGCGGACCTGGAAGCGTCATTGCTCGGGCGGGTGGAGGAGGTCATCGATTTCCTGACGGCGCCGTAAGTTCTGCGGGACCCCTCCGGTCCCGGTCCGTTCGGTCGACGGCAGCATTTGGCGGCATAACAAGTATTCTTGGTAGTGCGGAGGCTGTTGTTGCACCAGCCCGGCATTCTCCAAACCAGCACGATTGTACTTTCGAAGGATGAAACCGTGGCACAAAACGCACGCGAGCACCGGGACGACCAAGGTCGTTCCGAGTACCAGGGCGTTCCCGCAAACGCGTTGCCCCTCACGGCCAGCGAAGACCGTCAATGGGCCACGCTGGCACACTTCGGCGGGATTCTCGGTTGTGTACCGTCCCTGCTGATCTACCTGATCTTCCGTGAGCGTGGACCGTTCACTGCGCAGGAATCCAAGGAAGCGCTGAACTTCAGCCTGCCGCCCACCATCGCCGCGCTGGTGGCCAACCTCCTGGTCTTCATCCCGGTGGTTGGGAACATCTTTGCCGTCATCGCCACCCTCATCTGGATTGCGTTGACCTGCTTCTCGGTATCGGCTGGCATCCACGTCAACAAAGGCCAGCCCCACCGCTACCAGTACAACTTGCGCTGGATTAAGTAAGGGCTAGTCCGGGAGGATTCTGCGGACCACGGCGTCCGCAAGCAGGCGGCCCTTGAGCGTCAGCACCAGGGTTCCCTGGATGGCAGCTTGCGCGTCCACGAGGCCCTCGGCCATCAGCCCGGCCACAGCATGGCGGCCTGACTCCCCCAGCGTCGCGATGGCGAGCCCCGAAACTAGGCGTGCCTCAAGCATGACGCGCTCCACGTCCAGCGTTTCGGCGTCGAGCGTTTCCCTGCCCGCAGCCGGCGAGAGCCCTTGGACCAGCCGTCCGGCGTAGGCGGTGGGATGCTTGACGTTCCACCAGCGCACACCGCCCACGTGCGAGTGCGCTCCCGGACCGATGCCCCACCAGTCGTCCCCGCGCCAGTAAGCGAGATTGTGCCGGCACGCCTGCTGCGGCGTCCGCGACCAGTTGCTCACCTCATACCAGCTGAGCCCTGCTTCGCCGATGAGTTGGTCGGCGAGTTCGTACTTGTCGGCGTGGTCGTCGTCGTCGATTCCCGGAACTTCGCCCCGGCGGATCTGGGCGGCCAGCTTGGTGCCGTCCTCCACGATCAGCGCGTAGGCACTGATATGGTCCGGCTCGTAGGACAGTGCAGTCTCCAGGGAGAACCGCCAGTCATCGAGGGATTCGCCCGGTGTTCCGTAGATCAGGTCCAGACTCACGGCCAGTCCGGCCTCGCGCGCCCACTGCACCACCTGGGGCACCCTGCTGGGCGTGTGCGTGCGGTCCAGGACTTTGAGAACGTGCGGGACGGCTGACTGCATACCGAAGGAAACGCGGGTGAAGCCTGCGTTCTTCAGCAGCGCCAGGGACTCCGGGGTGACGGAATCGGGATTCGCTTCGGTGGTGACTTCGGCACCGTCCTCCAGGCCCCATTCCTCCACGGCCGCGACCAGGATCCGGGCGAGGTCTTCGGCCGGGAGCAGCGTGGGGGTGCCGCCGCCGAAGAATACTGTACTCATGGGCCGGGCAGGGATACCTGACTTCGTGAGGACCTTTGCTGCAAGCCGGACTTCGGAGATGGCTGTGTCCGCGTAGGCGTCCTGCGACGCCCCGCCGCCCAGTTCGGTGGCTGTGTACGTGTTGAAATCGCAGTACCCGCAGCGGACAGCGCAGAACGGGATGTGCACATACAGTCCGAAGGCCCGGCGCTCTGCACCGTCCGCTGCCTGGTCAGGCAGCAGACCGTCCGACGGCGCCGGGTCACCAAGGGGAAGAACGCTAGGCATTGCGGTGGCCTCGCGTGGTTCGGGCCAGTGTCATCACTACTTTTTGGCCTTGTCCTTGGACTCGTCCGTGGTCAGCGCAGCGATGAAGGCTTCCTGGGGTACCTCTACGCGGCCCACCATCTTCATGCGCTTCTTGCCTTCCTTCTGCTTTTCCAGCAGTTTGCGCTTCCGGGAGATGTCACCGCCGTAGCACTTGGCAAGCACATCCTTGCGGATGGCGCGGATGCTTTCACGGGCGATGATCCGTGAGCCGATCGCGGCCTGGATGGGCACCTCGAACTGCTGGCGGGGAATCAGTTCGCGCAGCTTGGTAGTCATCATCACACCGTAGGAATATGCCTTGTCGCGGTGCGTGATGGCGGAGAAGGCATCCACCTGTTCGCCCTGGAGCATGATGTCCACCTTCACCAGATCGGCCACCTGATCGCCGTCGGCCTTCCAGTCCAGCGAGCCGTAGCCGCGGGTTTTGGATTTGAGGATGTCGAAGAAGTCGAAGACAATTTCGGCCAGCGGGAGGCGGTACCGGATTTCCACGCGGTCCTCGGAGAGATAGTCCATGCCGCCCATGACGCCGCGCCGGCTCTGGCAGAGTTCCATGATGGCGCCGACGAATTCGTTGGGCGCCAGGATGGTGGCGGACACCATCGGCTCGCGGACTTCGGCGATCTTGCCGGAGGGGTACTCGCTGGGGTTGGTCACATGGACCACCTTCTTGTCCTCCAGCGTGACCTCGTACTCCACGTTGGGGGCTGTGGAAATGAGGTCAAGGTTATATTCGCGTTCGAGACGTTCGCGGGTGATTTCCAGGTGGAGCAGGCCCAGGAAGCCCACGCGGAAGCCGAAGCCCAGCGCGGCCGACGTTTCCGGCTCATACACCAGGGCGGCGTCGTTGAGCATCAGTTTCTCGAGGGCATCTCGCAGCACCGGGTAGTCCGTGCCGTCGAGGGGATACAGGCCGGAGAAGACCATGGGCTTGGCATCGGCATAGCCGGGGAGGGAGTCAGCGGCCGGCTTGGCAAGGTTGGTGACAGTATCGCCAACCTTGGACAGGCGCACGTCCTTCACACCGGTGATGAGGTAACCCACTTCGCCCACACCCAGGCCCTTGGACGGGGTGGGTTCCGGCGAGCTCACGCCGATCTCGAGGAGTTCGTGGGTGGCCCGGGTGGACATCATCTGGATGCGCTCGCGGGGATGCAGCATTCCGTCGACCACTCGGACGTAGGTGACCACGCCGCGGTAGGTGTCGTAAACCGAGTCGAAAATCATGGCGCGGGCGGGGGCGTTGGGGTCTCCAACCGGGGCCGGCAGATCGCGGACGATCTTGTCCAGCAGCGCCTCGACGCCCATGCCTGTTTTTCCGGAAACACGGAGGACGTCTTCAGGATCGCCGCCGATCAGGCTGGCGAGCTCCGCCGCGTACTTCTCGGGCTGGGCAGCCGGAAGATCGATCTTGTTCAGCACCGGAATGATGGTGAGGTTGTTTTCCATCGCCAGGTAGAGGTTGGCGAGGGTCTGCGCCTCTATGCCCTGGGCCGCGTCCACGAGCAGGATTGCGCCTTCGCAGGCTGCCAAGGAGCGGGAGACCTCGTACGTGAAGTCCACGTGGCCGGGAGTGTCGATCATGTTCAAGGCGTAGCTGCTGCCATCGAGTTCCCAGGGCATACGAACGGCCTGGGACTTGATGGTGATGCCGCGCTCGCGTTCGATGTCCATGCGATCCAGGTACTGGGCCTTCATATCGCGAGGCTGAACCACCCCGGTCAACTGCAGCATCCGGTCGGCCAAGGTGGACTTACCGTGGTCAATATGCGCGATGATGCAGAAATTCCGAATAATGGCCGGATCTGTCGCGGCGGGCACCGGGGCGGTGCGGGCCATGGGAGACACGCAGGGTCCTTACTGTTGGCATTCACTGATGGCTTTCGGCGATCGGGCAGGACGCCCCGAAGGCACCCTGCGGCCGGACCGCACATTTGGAACCTCCAGTGTCCCACGTCCGGGCGCCACGCAGTGCATCCAGCGCCAAAGCCGCGCTACAACTCGGCGATATTGTTTTCCCATGCCTATCAACTTCCGATCCCTGGCCAGCGCGGTCCGGACAACAGTCAGAGTCCTCCAAAAACTACGGTCTGGCGCCGCCGCGCCAACGGTAAAGCCCGCGCCGAAAGTTGGCCGCCAGACGGCCCCGGCGGCACCGGTTCCGGGCGCCCCCCTCTCGGGCTATCCGGGGGACTTCACAGGCGTCTCAACCGTCCGCTACGCTCCCCGGCCTGACGGCAGCCCCGACCCCGGCGAGATCGTCTGGTCCTGGGTGCCGTTCGAAGAGGACTACTCGCGGGGGAAGGACCGCCCAGTCCTGCTCGTGGGCAAGAACGGCCGGTACCTGCTCGCAGTGATGCTCACCAGTAAGGACCATGACCAGGACGGTCGCCGCGCGGAGGACTATATAGACATCGGAACCGGGCCGTGGGACCGTCAACGGCGGCCCAGCGAAGCGAACCTTGAACGGATCCTGCAGATCGCCCCCGACAGTATCCGGCGTGAAGGTGCCGTGCTGGACCGGAAGCGCTTCGATGCGGTGGCGGCGGAGCTCCGCGCACGACACGGCTGGGAATAGGCCGCCAAATGGCCAGCCTTCCGCCGGGTCTGCTATTCTTTATAGCTGTGTGTCCGTGCAGGTCGACGGCCACTGATGGTTGGCCGCCATAGGTATCCCCACGCCGCTCAGTCAATGGCCAATCTGAAAGCCCTCTAGACCATTTCCGCATTAAAAAGAGAGTTCACACGTGGCTAATATCAAGTCCCAGAAGAAGCGTATCCTCACCAACGAGAAGGCACGCCTGCGCAACAACGCAGTCAAGTCTGAGCTGAAGACGGCCATCCGCGCCGTCAACACCGCCGTTGAGTCCACCGACAAGGATGCAGCTACTGCTGCCCTGGTTGCCGCCAGCCGCAAGCTGGACAAGGCTGTCAGCAAGGGTGTTCTGCACAAGAACAACGCAGCGAACCGCAAGTCGGCGATCTCCAAGAAGGTCAACGCACTGTAAGGTTTCCAGTTCGTCAGAACTGATGATTGAGGCCGGCTCCCGACGGGTGCCGGCCTCAACTCTTTAAGCGGTCAGTGCCCCTTCGCGGATGTGGCAATGACGGTCACGGCATGTTCAACGGCATAGACCGGGTCCCGGGAGAGCCCCTTCACTTGGGCATCGGCCTCGGCTGTGGCCTGGATGGCCCGGACCAGCCCGTCAGGAGTCCAGCGCCGCACATCACGCTGGGCCTGCTCCACCAGCCACGGCTGCATGCCCAGATCCCTGGCTATCTGCGCCGAGGAACCCTGGGCGCCGGCCACTTTTGCCACCGTCCGTAGCTTCGCTGCCAAGGCGGCAACCAACGGGACGGGGTCAGCCCCTGTGGCCAGGGCGTGGCGCAGGGTGGACAGTGCCAGAGGACCGTTTCCTGCCATGGCCGCATCAGCAACTTTGAACGCCGTGGCTTCGATCCTGCCGCCGTAGTAGCGGTCCACCAGTTCCGGAGTTACAGCGCCCGTGGCATCGGCGATCAGCTGGCTGCAGGCGGCTGCCAGCTCCGAGAGGTTGGCGCCGACGGCGTTGACCAGAGTCTGCACCCCGTCAGAGGTGATCTTCCGTCCGGCGGCCCGGAACTCGGCCGCCACAAAGGCGGCCTTGTCCGCGTCTTTTTTCAGGGGCTGGCAGTCGACCACCGGCCAACCGCCAGCCTTGACGGCGTCGAGAAGCTTTTTGCCGCGCACTCCCCCGCCATGGCGCAGGACCAGCACCGCGTCTGCTTCCGGATGCTTGACGTACGCCAGGGCGTCGGCGAGGAAGGCGTCATTCATGCTTTCCACGCCTTCGACTTCAATGAGTTTGTGTTCCCCGAAGAGGGAGGGGCTGACATTCATCGCGAGGGTGCCGGCTTCGTAGCTGCCAGCCGCCAGACGGCTGACCTCAACGTCGGGAAACGCGGCCCTTACTTGGGCCCGGATGTGGTCCATGGCGCGGATGCCGAGGTACTCCTCGGGTCCGCCCACCAGGACGATTCCGGCGGGGCTTACGTCCCGCCAGGAGGCAACATTCGACGGCGTCGTCCTGGTTCGTGTGCTTTGG
This sequence comes from Pseudarthrobacter sp. TAF60_1, assembly GCF_052113505.1. NCBI lineage: Bacteria > Bacillati > Actinomycetota > Actinomycetes > Micrococcales > Micrococcaceae > Pseudarthrobacter > Pseudarthrobacter sp. TAF60_1. Next base: position 257,249 of record NZ_JBFRDI010000002.1, on the reverse strand, counting down.
GCTGCGGCCATGGTGGATTCCTCCCGGAAAATTCTGGTGCAGTGTCTAAGCCTGCCATGGGGAACCCCCGCCTCCAAGCCGCGAGGGCCGTGGCCGCACAGGGAAGCCGGGAACCGTGCAGCCCTTCGTCATGACCGGCAGTCCCGGCATGACCAGCCCGACCGTGCGTTAGTCCGTTACCGGTTCCAGCACCTGTGCGGGCGGCTCGGTGTGAGGGTCCGGGCCGGAGAGTGTTTTGAAAATGGTCCATCCGACGGCGGTGACGGGGACTGCCAGCAGCGCGCCGATAATGCCGGCGGTCATAGTGCCCGCAGCCAGGGCCAGCAGGATCGCCAACCCGTGAATGCTGAGGACCCTGCCCATCAGGACCGGTTGCAGGAAATGGTGTTCGAGCTGGTTAGCGCCGATGACCACAGCGAGGACGATCAAAGCCGTCACTGGTCCATTCGAGATGAGGGCAACGGCGACGGCCAGGGTGCCTGCCGCCGTGGCCCCAACGATGGGGATGAAACCGCCGATGAAGACGAATACACCCAAGGGTAGTGCCAGCGGAACACCCAGTATGGCCAGCGCAACTCCAACGATGAGCCCATCAGCGGCGGCGACAATAGCCGTTCCACGAACGTAGCCTCCCAAAACGACTGCGCTCCGGTCGGCCGCATGGTGCGCTTTTCCGCGGCGCGTAGCCGGCAGGAAACCGATGAGGAACTCGCCGAGGGTACGTGCCCCTGTGAGCGCCTCCGTACCGAAGGAACTGGAAGTGAAGAGGTGCTGGACAGCGTCCCGTGTGGCGTTGATCTGAGCGTCACTGACCGGAATGGGCCCCGCATTCAGAAATTCGTGAAGGCGATCGATGCCGGTAAATGCTTTGGCAGTGAGGTCCCTCGACAACCAAAATCGGCGGCAAGCCTGAGGGAAGATCAGCCATGGTATCTCGCTTTCAGAACACAACAGAGTGAAAGATCCTTGTCCCACCTAAGGACATGCCTGGCTCGTGCTGCAGATGTGACCTTCGGTTCGCACCCGAAAATCACCCAGACCTCATCACACAGGTTACCGGGGCTGATCCTGGGCGGGCTTACGTCCCGCCGGGAGGCAACGTTCGACGGCGTTGGCCAGGTTCGTGTTGCCTGGGAGGCTTCGTAAAAGCCCACAGGCGATTGTCCGCGGTGTCCAGCAGAGATACGGTTCGGGCATGGACCCCCAGGATCAGCCGCAGTAGTTGACGTGGCCGGACGGCTCCCCACAGCGCGGCGAGGCTAAGCCCGGACAACAGCACCATCGTCAGGACGCCGAACGCTCCTTCGGGCCAGGGTAAGGAAGCGCCCGGCAGTCCTGCAGCGGTCCGGGCTGTACCGGCTACGCCCCCGCTGAACGTTCCCGCGACAGCGATCAGGGCGGTGGCCAGCCAAGGTACCCAGGCAACTAATGGCACAGCAGCCGTTCCCAGCAGGGTCACCGGTGCCACCAGCGGTGCGGCTATCACGTTCGCCAGCAGGGAGTACGTCGAGAACTGGGGCTGCAGCAACACGATGACAGGGCCGCACAGCAGCTGCGCCGAGAGCGGTACGGCCAAGGCCGCCGCGGCCCAGCGAGGAATGATCGCAGGGGTCCAGTCCACGATCCGGGAACCAAGGACAATGATTCCCAGTGTCGCCAGCACCGAAAGCAGAAAGCCGAAGCTCGTTGCGAGCCCTGGATCGATCAGCAGCAGGCCCATCACAGCAAGGCAAAGGAAGCTGAGTCCCCGGCCAATGCGGCCGCCAGCCAGCGAGGCAATGGCGATCGAACCCATCAATGCAGCGCGCAGGACGCTGGCGTCAGGACCAACGAGAACTACAAACATCCCCAAGCCAGCCAGCGCCATGGCGGCCGCAGGGATCCTGGGGACCCTCAGGCTGCGCGCCGCCATCAGGAGTGCGCCCAGGACGAGGCTGCAGTTGGCGCCGCTCACTGCAGTCAAATGGGTCATGCCCACCGTCTTCATGGCTGTGTTGAGCCCTTCGTCCAGGGCCGACGTGTCACCGGTGACCATGCCCGGCAGGAGCCCGCGGGGATCGGCCGCCAAAAACGATGCTGCAGCCACATACCTTCCCCTTAGCTCCTTGGCCATCACCTCCCCGGCCGGGGCCGCATCGGCTCCAACGCCGTCCGCGGCAGCAGCGCCTGGTGCCATCGACGCTGCCAGAACGGCGGTCTCCTGTTGGCCCGGCTCAGGGGGCCTCAGCTTACCGGCGGTCCGGACCAGTTGCCCCGGGACCACGTTGTCCCAGCCGCGGCCGCCCATCACCACAAGCTCAGCCCGGGTACTGATGACGTTGCCGTTGGCAGTCACTTCTTCCGTCCGGGCAGCCACCGACCACCGCTCAGGTGTTCCCGCCTGTCCCGGGAGCGTCAGGGCGTGCGGGGAGCCGGCAATTTCCACAATCGCGACCACCGAATCCCCTGCTGCGACAGCTTCCGCCAGTGGTCCATCGTGGCGCTGCGAGGATAACACCGCAGAATGTGCAGCCGCGCTTGCGGCCAGGACCAACGCCACGGCCGTGGTGGTCAGGAAGCTCCTGCGCTGGGCAACGAATTTTTTGCAGCGTGCCGCCCGGGCCAACAGGACGACTGCCAGAACCAGCAATCCGCTGCACAGCAACGCCAGCATTAAAGGTGTCAGCCACGCTCCGGCCACTGCGGCACCCCAAACAAGCAGCGCAGGCAGCGCCAGCCTGACGTCTGTCCGCCGGCGGCGCTTTTCGGCCGGTGCGGTCTCCTGTTCCCGGCCGCGCAGCTTCTTCCGGACATGATCGGCCAGCATGGCACCCTTCCGAGGTGCAGCACGCAGCCGCACCACGCCCTGTCCCCCGGGAGGTCGCTGACCTCCCGGTCCCGGAAGTCCCGGCGGCTGGACTGCCGACTTCTGAACTGCCGAGTCAACAAAGCGACTCCACGGGCTGGTCCCCGCCATCTCAGACACCCACCAGCGGGAGGAGAGTTTCAAGCATCTTGGGTCCCACGCCGTCCACGGCGTCGAGTTCCTCGACGGACTTGAACGGCCCATGCTCGTTGCGCCAGTCCACGATCCGTTGCGCCAACACGGGGCCCACTTTCGGCAGGGCGTCCAGTTCTTCGACGCCGGCTGTATTGAGGTTGACTTTCCCTGCACCTGCACCTGCACCGGCACTCCCGGCCTCGGAGCCGGAGCCAGGGACCTCGCCCGCTGCCGCGCTGCCGGATAGTTCCGCAGGGATGCTTTCCCCGGGCAGCGGTACATACAGTTTTTGTCCGTCCGCCAGCACAGCGGCAAGGTTGAGCCGGTTGAGGTCCGCTGACGGCGTGGCGCCGCCCGCCTCGGCGATAGCTTGGTGCACCCGGCTGCCTGCTGGCAATTGCACCACTCCAGGTACGGCCACGGCACCGGCCACATGGATAATGACCGCACCCGCCTGGGGATTTTCCGGGGGCCCTGCCCGGACCGTCCCCTGCCCCGGGGTTTCGCCATCACCAGCAGCCGCACTCTGTTGGGACGAGATATCGCTAAGCGGGAGCACTTCCGGTTGACCGGCAGCAACCTGTACCCAGAACCAGGCGCCGCCCAGCACCGCGAGGACAGCAATGAACAGGGCTACGGGCAGGCCCACCCGCCACCTCAGTGCCGGACCGGCCACGCCCTCGCCGGGGGCGTCCTGGATAACCGATTCGGGAACGGCATCCGCACTGCCGTGGGGGCCGCCGTCGTACTCGAAAATCTTTCCGCCGTCGCTGGTCAGGAGCCCCGCGCTGCCACCCAGGCTGGCATGTAGCCTCTCCCGGGCATGCCGCGCCGACTGGCGTGCTCCAGCGTCCCGGCGTGACATGCTCCCAACGCTAGGGAATCAACACCGCGTGCGACAGCCCGGGCCTGCCCTATGTGGAAAGCAGCACTGGCTCCACGGGAGGTGGGGCAATTTCACCAACGATGACCGCCAGCACGCCAAGCCCGGCGTGGGCGGCCAGGACGGCGGGCAGAGAGCTGATCTGGGCGGGAGGGCAGCCGGGGAGTGCCGAGGCCAGCCTGGCTGCCAGCCCTTCAGCCTCCGCAGGATTCCCAAAATGGTGGACGGCCAGCCGGGCCAGGCCCGCCGGACGGGACACGGCGTCTGCGGCGGCGATCTCCTCGAGCCGGGCGATGGCTTTGGCTGCTGACCTGACCTTCTCCAGCGGAACGATCTTTCCGCCGTCGACCGCCAGAATGGGTTTGATGGCGAACATCGTCCCCAGCAGTGAGGCAGCGGCGCCGATCCGTCCGCCCCGGCGCAGCTGCTCGAGGCTGGGAACGTAGAAGTAGACCTTGGTCCGTGCCATTCGATCCGTCGCGGCAGTTGTGATGGCTGCCGCCTCCAATCCGGCGGCTGCGGCGGCCACGGCGCTTTGGACGCCCATCCCCAGCGCCATGCCCACGGTGCCGGAGTCCACAACCTCCACGGGAATCTTCACGCGTCCCGCGGCAAGCCTTGCGGCATCCGCGGTGCCGGAAAGGCCTCCGGAAATGTGGATACTGACGACCGCCTCGTAGCCGCCACGCTCAGCGGCAAGGAAGGCCTGTTCAAACTGGCCGGGTGAGGGACGGGACGTCTTGACGGACTTGCCGGCGGCGAGGGCCAGTGCGATCGTTTCGGTGATGTCGTCCTCGCCCTCACCGTAGATTTCTTCGCCCACCATCACCGGCATCGGTATCACTGTCAGGAGACCAGCCGAGGCACAGGCCGAGACCCAGTCGGCCGGGAGAGCCGACGCGGAGTCTGTCACCACAGCGGTGCGGACGACGGCGGCAGGCCCTTCTGCGGGGACGGCAGGGCGTGCCGCGGGGCGGAGGGCAGCAAGCCGCTCCCGGAGCCAGAGCCATGCTGCGGCGTCACGCTCGGGCAAGGTGCCTCCTGGTTTCAGGCCGGCCGCCGGGTGGATCCGGCGGCCGGTGTGCCCGGCTAGGCCGGGACGATGTTCACCAGTTTAGGCGCCCGGACGATCACCGTGCGGATGCCGCGGCCGTCCATGGCACGCTGCACGTTTTCGCTGCCCAGGGCCAGTTCGCGCAGCTCGTCCTCGCCGATGTTCGGGGAAACTTCGAGCCGGTCGCGGACCTTGCCCTGCACCTGGACCACAGCGGTGACGGTCTCCTGGACCAGGAGCGCTTCATCGTGGGCGGGCCATCCGGCGTTCGCCACCGAGGCGGGGTGGCCCAGGACGTTCCACATGTCCTCCGCAGTGTAGGGCGCAAAGAGGCTCAGGATGACCGCGACGGCTTCCGCGGCTTCCCGGACGGCGGGGTCGGACCCGCCTGCACCGTCGGCTGCATCTATGGTCTTGCGGGTCGCGTTGACCAGCTCCATCAACTTGGCCACCACCACGTTAAACTTGTTGTTATCCAGCAGCGCGGCGGCGTCGGCGATGGTGCGGTGGGTCACAGTCCTCAGTGCGCGGTCACCGCACGCGGCGTCAGTACCTGGCTCGCTGCTGACGTCCTGTGCCAGACGCCAGGCGCGGGCGAGGAACTTAGCGGATCCCGACGGCGAAACGTCCGCCCAGTCCACGTCATCCTCGGGCGGGGAGGCGAAGATCATGGTCAGCCGGACAGCATCCACGCCGTACTTGTCGAGCTGCTCGCCGAGGTCCACGCCATTGCCCAGCGACTTACTCATCGCCTTGCCACCGTTGAGGACCTGGCCTTGGTTCAGCAGTGCACTGAACGGTTCATCGGCGTCAAGCATGCCGAGGTCGTGGATGACCTTGGTGAAGAACCGCGCGTACAGCAGGTGCAGGATGGCGTGCTCAACGCCGCCCACGTACTGGCCAACCGGCATCCATTCGTTGATCTTTTCGGGATCAAAGGGACCCTCGGTGAACTGCGGCGAGACGAAGCGCAGGAAGTACCACGACGAGTCCACGAACGTGTCCATGGTGTCGGTGTCGCGCTTGGCAGGGCCGTGGCAGGTGGGGCACTCCACATTGACCCAGGCCTCGGCGGCCGCCAGCGGGGACGTGCCCTTCGGGGACAGGTCTTCGCCGCGCAGGTCGGCGGGCAGGGTCACGGGCAGTTGCTCGTCCGGGACGGGCACCTCGCCGCAGGCGGGGCAGTGGATGATCGGGATGGGGGTGCCCCAGAACCGCTGGCGGCTGAGCAGCCAGTCACGGAGGCGGAAGTTGACGAACTTTTCGCCCGTGCCCTGCTCTTCCAGGATCCTGATGGCGGCCGGGATGGCCTCGGCCTTCGGCAGACCGTCCAGCTTCCCGGAATTGATAAGGGTTCCCTCCCCCGCCGTCGCCTTGCCGGAAACAGCCGGATCTTCCTCACCGGTGTCCAGCACCGCGCGGACGGGCAGGTCGAAGGTCTTCGCGAAGTCGAGGTCGCGCTGGTCGTGCGCCGGGACCGCCATGATGGCGCCCGTGCCGTAGTCGGCCAGGACGTAGTCCGCGGCCCAGACCTGCAGCTTCTCGCCGTTCAGCGGGTTGATGGCGTACCGGCCGGTGAACACACCGGTCTTTTCCCGTTCGTTGGACTGGCGCTCGATTTCGCTGAGTGCTTTGACCTGCTCGCGGTAGGCGTCCAGGGCAGCCGCGTGTTCGTCGGTGACGAGTTCGACGGCGATCGGCGCGTCAGCGGCGACGACGAAGAATGTTGCGCCGTAGAGGGTGTCCGGGCGCGTGGTGAAGACGGTGACGTCCTTGGCGGGCTTGCCGCCGTCGGCCTCGATCACAAAGTTGACGTGCGCACCTTCGGAGCGGCCAATCCAGTTCTTCTGCATGGCGAGGACACGCTCGGGCCAGTGGCCGCGCAGCTCATCCATGTCGTCGAGCAGCCGGTCAGCGTACTCGGTGATTTTGAAGTACCACTGGTTCAGGGACTTCTTGGTGACCGGGGTGCCGCAGCGTTCGCAGGCACCGTTGACCACCTGTTCGTTGGCCAGCACGGTCTGGTCTTTGGGGCACCAGTTGACCGGCGAATCCTTGCGGTAGGCCAGGCCGCGCTCGTAGAAGCGCTTGAACAGCCACTGCGTCCAGCGGTAGTACCCGGGATCGGAGGTGTGCAGCCGGCGCGACCAGTCGGCGGAGATGGCGTACCGCTTGAAGGACGCCGCCTGGGTGTCGATGTTGGCGTACGTCCACTCGCTGGGGTGGGCGTTGCGCTTGATGGCGGCGTTCTCCGCGGGCAGGCCGAAGGAGTCCCAGCCGATCGGGTGCAGGACGTCGAAGCCCTGCTGCCGGAGATACCTGGCCACAACATCGCCCATGGCGAAAGCCTCGGCGTGGCCCATGTGGAGGTCGCCCGAAGGGTACGGGAACATGTCCAGCACGTAGCGGCGCTCGCGGGAACCGTCATCGACGGGGGTGAAGACCTTGAGGTCCTCCCACACCTGCGGCCACTTGGCTTCCATCGCCGCGAAGCTGTAGGCACCCTCTTCGGGTGTATCCGCCGCCGCTGCTGTTGTTCCGGTCTCTGTCTCCGGCTGAACGCTCACTGCTGCCCTCTTCTGTTCTGTTGCGGCATCTGTGCTGCCCCAACTTCTCTGATCCCTCCTGCTGCCGGCCCGGCAATCTTGCCCGGACACACAAAAGCCCCTCTACAGGGAGGGGCGGCCGCTCGACATTCCGGTTGTTCCGGATACCGGGCGGCTAGCTAAGCAGAAGGATCGCACGCATAGGACTACTTTAGCGCACACGTCCGCCACCTAAACGTCAGTCGCCACGAGCGGCTGAAGCGCGCAGATGAATTGACGGGGGTCGCACCTCGCCCGGGTGTGGTGGGCACCGCGAAGCGGGCGGGGCAGGCGCGACCCCCGTCAACGACGGAATCGACCTACTTCACGTCCTCGTCGACCCAGTCCATGGACTTCGTGACTGCCTTCTTCCACAGCCGCATTTGGCGGTCCTGCTCAGCCTGCTCCATTTGCGGCTCCCACCGCTTGTCTTCGGACCAGTTGGCGGAGAGCTCGCCGAGGTCCTTCCAGAATCCGACGGCGAGGCCAGCGGCGTACGCTGCACCCAGGGCCGTCGTTTCAACGACCTTGGGGCGGATCACCGGAACACCCAGGATGTCTGCCTGGAACTGCATGAGTGCATCGTTGGCCACCATGCCGCCGTCGACCTTCAGTTCTGTGAGCGGCACACCGGAGTCCGCATTGACAGCGTCCAGCACTTCGCGGGTCTGGAACGCTGTGGACTCGAGGGCGGCACGGGCGATGTGGCTCTTGTTCACGAACCGGGTGAGGCCCACGATGGCGCCGCGGGCGTCGGAGCGCCAGTACGGCGCGAAGAGGCCCGAGAATGCCGGCACGATGTACACCCCGCCGTTGTCCTTGACCGAGGCCGCAAGGGTTTCCACTTCCGGGGCACTGCTGATCATGCCCAGGTTGTCGCGCAGCCATTGGATCAGGGATCCGGTGACCGCGATGGAGCCTTCCAGTGCATAGTGCGTCGGAGCATCACCGAGCTTGTACCCCACGGTGGTCAGCAGGCCGTTCTTCGAGTGGACAATCTCTTCGCCGGTGTTGAAGATCAGGAAGCAGCCGGTGCCGTAGGTGTTCTTGGCTTCACCGGTCTGGAAGGCGGCCTGGCCGAACGTGGCCGCCTGCTGGTCACCGAGGATGCCGGCCACGGGTACTTCCCGGAGCAGTTGGGAAGTGTGCACCGTGCCGTAAACCTCGGAGGAGGATTTGATCGTGGGCATCATGCTCAACGGAACCCCGAAGATTCCCAGGATTTCCTCATCCCAGGTCAGGGTGTCGAGGTCCATGAACAGGGTGCGGGAGGCATTGGTGGCGTCCGTGACGTGAACTCCGCCGTCCACCCCGCCGGTCAGGTTCCAGAGGACCCACGAGTCCGTGTTCCCGAAGACCAGGTCACCCGCCTCCGCCTTGGCCCGGGCGCCCTCGACGTTGTCCAGGATCCACTTGATCTTGGTGCCGGAGAAGTACGTGGCCAGCGGGAGACCGACCTTCTGCTTGAACCGTTCCGGGCCGCCATCCTTCGCCAGCTCATCCACGATGTTCTGCGTGCGGGTGTCCTGCCAGACAATCGCGTTGTAGACGGCTTCTCCGGTGGTCTTATCCCACACCACGGCTGTTTCGCGCTGGTTGGTAATTCCGACGGCGGCAATATCGTGACGCGTCAGGTTCGCCTTGGAGAGCGCCGAACCGATGACCTCGCGGGTGTTGTTCCAGATTTCGGCGGGGTTGTGCTCCACCCAGCCGGCCTGCGGGAAGATCTGCTCGTGCTCCATCTGACCGGATGAAACGATGTTGCCGCTGTGGTCGAAAATGATGGCGCGGGAGCTGGTGGTGCCCTGATCGATGGCGATTACGTACTGGTTCATGTTGACGTCCTTGTCTGTATGCGGGGTTTGTTGGCTGAACGGTCAGGATGCTGCGGTGATGATGATGGGAACAACCTTGGCGAGAATTCCGCCCAGGGCTCCGCCAACCAGCGGGCCCACTACCGGAATCCAGGAGTATGCCCAGTCGCTGCTTCCTTTGCCCTTGATGGGCAGCAGGGCGTGGGCAATACGCGGGCCGAGGTCGCGGGCGGGGTTGATGGCGTAGCCGGTCGGACCGCCCAGCGAAACGCCGATGCCAACCACCAAGAGTGCTACCGCCAGCGGGCCCAGCCCGGAGGGGGTTCCGCCCAAGGTGAGGATCACGAAGACCAGGACGAAGGTGCCGATGATCTCGGTAATCAGGTTCCACGGATTGGAGCGGATGGCAGGGCCGGTGGAGAAGACTCCCAGTTTGGATGCCTGCGCCGGCTCGTCATCAAAGTGCTGTTTGTAGGCCAGCCAGCAGACAACTGCGCCGAGGAAGGCGCCCAGCAGTTCGCCGCCGAAGTACGTCAGCGTGGACGCCACATCCACCTTGACGCCGGGGGCGAACTCGGCTTTGCCGTTCACCAGCAGGCCCAGGGTCACGGCGGGATTGAGGTGAGCGCCCGATTTGGCCGCAACAAACACGCCGCAAAAGACGGCGATGCCCCACCCCCACGTGACCATCAGGAACCCGCCACTGTTACCTTTCGTGCCCTTCAGGGCCACGTTGGCCACGACGCCGCAACCCAGAAGGGTGAGCATCGCGGTTCCGAAGACTTCGGAAAGAAAAACTATTCCAAGAGACATCATTGACTCCTTATTTTTTGTTGTCGGTCCCTCGCGGGTTGAAGGACCGTTGAGCCGGAGCGAGTTGACGCTCCGGCTGCAGCCTGGCCGGCTAGGCGACCAGGCTGTGGACCTGCACGCGGTGCAACCGTCCCAATACCTCCTCGGCGTTGTGGATCTCACGGGCCCGTGCTGCGGCGTCCCAGCCCAGCGGACCGGCGATTACCTCCGACACCTCGTTCAGCAGTTCGCCGGTAACCAGCCCCCGGAAGGCGAGGGAGGTCCGGCGGATGAGTACATCGGTCAGGTGCCCGATCTGCTCATTGCGGGCCATGAATTCAAGCTCGCGGACACTGAGTTCGCGGGTTGAGCGCAACAGCCGGTCCGGACCGGCGTCGAGGAAGCGGATGACCTCCTCTGCCCTGGTGCCATAGCGGGTGAGCAGGAGTGCCGTCCGGTCGGCACCGCGAGTTGCGGACACATGCGCCTTGATCCAGGCCTGGACGTTCTGCTCGTCCGCCGGGAAACCGGCACCGCCGCCGATGGCGAGCTTCGCCGTCGACACCTGGCGCTCCATGCCCAGTTCGGCAAGTACATCGTTGGCCAGATGCTCGGCCAGCGCCCGGAACGTTGTCCACTTGCCGCCCACCAGGCTAAAGACGACGGCGCCCGGGCCGCCGGCCTGCCGTTCAATCCGGTAGTCCCGGGAAACAAATCCCGGCTGGGTTGCGTCGTGGCGGGGCAGCGGGCGAACGCCGGAGAACGTGTAGACGATCTGCCCGCGGTCAACGGGGATGTCGGGGAAGACATGCCCGATCAGCTCCAGGAAGTAGTCGATCTCCCCGTCCGTGCACACCGCGTCCTGGGCCATGTCGGCGTCCACATCCGTTGTTCCCACCAGGACCCTGTCCCCCATGGGGTAAATCAGGACGATCCGGCCGTCGGTGTGTTCAAAGAAGATCTCCCGGCCCTTGCAGGCCTCGAGCAGGTCCGGGTGGTCAAGCACGATGTGCGATCCCTTGGTGCCACCCATAAAGCGTGAAGCTGCACCCATCGCCTCGTTGGTCAGGTCCACCCAGGCCCCGGTGGTGTTCACGATGACATCGGCCGTGAAGTCAAAGACCTCCCCCGTCAATTCGTCGCGTAACTGAACAGTGCTGCCGGTAGTTGCGTTTCCGGCCGGGCTGCCGTTTCCGTCAGGAACCCCGCGGCCCATCGATTGGAGCGAGACGTAGTTGCTGGCCCGGGCCGTGCCGCCTGCCGGCCCCGCGTTCAGCATGCCGGCTTTTTCACCGTCCTGGAGTACGTCCAGGGTCAGACGTTCGGGATTGTGCACCGAGGCGTCAAAGTAGGTGGCGGCATACTTGATGCCGGGGTGGAGGCGTGGAAGCTCCGCCAGCGCCCGCTTACGGCCTCGGAACTGGTGCCGCGGAACGGAGCCCCCGTCGCGCGAGAATGAGTCGTACATGCTCAGGCCAAGCTTGATCAGGAACGCGCCGCGTTCTTTCGGCTTGCCCTGCTGCTTGTGGGTCAGAAACCTCAAGGGGGCGGACAGCACGCCGGAGAAGGTGCTGAAAATAGGAATGGTGGTCTGGAGCGGCTTGACGTAATGGGGTGCGATTCGCAGAAGCCGGTTGCGCTCAACCACAGACTCCCGGACCAGGCGGAACTCGCCGTTTTCGAGGTACCGGATGCCGCCGTGAATCATGTGTGAGGATGCGCCGCTGGCACCCTGGCAGTAGTCGCCGCGTTCCACCAGGGCAACATCCACACCCTGGAGGGCCAGGTCCCGGAACGTGCCCACGCCGTTAATGCCACCGCCGATGACCAGCACCCTCGCTTGTGGCCGTTCCCGCAGGGCCTCCGCGGCGGCGCGGGGCACCGACGACTTCGCGGACATGGTGCGAGGATGGCCAGATGAGTCCTTGAGTCCCAAAAAATGCTCCTTGGGTTTAGTCCTTGGGGCCTACCATCGCAGGTCAGCCGCCCTTCTTCAACTATTCTTTGGACTAATGGAAAATCTAGTCAACCTCTATGCACAAACGTGCAGAATGGATGCCCCATGATGCCCTCCCGCCACTCAGACGCGCTGCGGGCTGCACAGATGTATTACCTCCAGGACCTGACCATGGACGCGATCGCCCGGGAGCTCCGGACGTCCCGGTCCACTGTGTCGAGGCTCCTTTCCGCAGCCAGGGAATCCGGTCTGGTCCAAATCCAGATTCGCAACCCGCTGGACACCGGTCCGGAGCTCGAGGGCATGATCAGGCGGGAGTACAACGTGGACGTTCACGTTGTTCCGGTGCTCGAGTCACTCAACGAGGCTGAAACCCTGGACCGCGTTGCTTTGCAGGCAGCGCGCACCATCGGGCCCTTGGTGGATTCCAACGCAATCCTCGGCGTCGCTTGGGGCTCCACCCTCAGCGCCGTCAGCAGGCACCTGACCCGCAAGATCACCCACGACACGGTGGTGGTCCAACTCAATGGGGCCGGAAACATGCACACCACCGGCATCACGTACGCGAGCGACATCATGCGCCGCTTTGGCAGCGCCTACGGTGCCCGGGTGGAGCAGTTCCCGGTGCCCGCGTTCTTTGATCATGCGGCCACCAAAGCTGCCATGTGGAATGAGCGCAGCGTGCAACGCATCCTGGATCTGCAGGCCCGGATGAGCATCGCCATTTTTGGCGTCGGATCAGTCGAAGCCGATTATCCGAGCCATGTTTATGCCGGCGGCTACCTGGACGAAAACGATCTCAGGATGCTCGCCCATTCCGATGTGGTGGGCGATGTTGCCACAGTCTTCTTCCGCCGGGACGGCTCGTCTGACGGCATTGTGTTGAACGAGCGTTCCACAGGCCCGGCCCTCTCGCAGTTGCGCCAGGTCCGCCGCCGGATCTGCGTGGTGTCAGGGGCGTCCAAGATCAACGGCCTGCGCGGTGCCCTTACCGCAGGCCTCGCCACGGACCTGATTCTTGACGAAGCCACCGCGCGCCGCCTGGTGGGCTTTGAAGGCGTGGCCCCGGCGAATGGGTAAAGTCAGTCCTATGAAACGTTCTCCCCGGCTTAGTCTCAACAACGGTGTGCTGATCGATCAGTTGGGGTTTGGGCTTTACAAGGTTCCGGTGGCGGATGCATCATCGCTGGTGGCCATGGCCTTGGGCAGCGGCTACCGACACTTCGACACAGCCGCTATGTACGGCAACGAGGCCGGAGTGGCACGGGCCCTCGGCGCGGCTGTTGATTCCGACGGCGGGAGCGGCGGTTCCGGCGAATCCTCGCCCGGGCTCCGGCGCGAAGACGTCTTTGTCACCACGAAGGTCTGGAACGACGATCAGGGGTATGACAAAACGCTGCGGGCGTTTGACACATCCATGGTCAACCTCGGCCTGGACTACGTGGACATGTACCTTATCCACTGGCCCTGTGCCCGACGGGGTCTCTTCACCGAAACCTACCGCGCCTTGGAGACCCTTTACCGCGAAGGCAAAGTGCGCGCCATCGGTGTCTGCAACTTCCAGGCCGCCCACCTGGACCGCCTGCTCGAAGCCGCCGAAGTGGTGCCGGCGGTGAACCAGATTGAACTGCACCCCTGGCTGCAGCAGGCGGAGCTCAGGGAGAAGCACCACGCCCTGGGAATCCTGACGGAGGCGTGGAGCCCGCTGGGCCGCGGGCACATTCTGGAAGACCCCGTGGTGATGGCCCTTGCCGCCGAACATGGCCGGACACCCGCCCAGATCATTTTGCGGTGGCATGTCCAGCTGGGGAACATTGCCATCCCCAAGGCAAGTTCGGAGGCCCGCATCCGGGAAAACCTGGACGTTTTCGGCTTTGTCCTGTCGGGCCGCGACATGGCGGTCCTTGCGGAGCTTGAGCGCGGGCAGCGCACCGGCTCCCACCCTGACAACGTCAACTAGGACGGGAACCCCATGAAGACCGCTTCCCATCAGTCATCCGCCGTGCCGTCCTTCTTCAGCGCGGGGCTGGCAGCCCGCACCCACGCCGCGGAAATCGAACTCAACGGCAGCCCCGTGGCGTACTGGACATACGAACCTGTCCAGGCCACGGCCGAAACCCGCACCATCCTGGTCATCCACGGGTTCCGAGGCGACCACCACGGCCTGCTCCGGGTAGCGGACCAGCTGCCGGAAATGCGGATCATCATGCCTGACCTCCCCGGGTTCGGCAGCTCAGCCGCGTTCGCTGCCGGCGAGCATTCGGTGGAGCGGTACGGGGCCTTTATCAACTCCTTCATGGCCGCCCTCGGCCTGGGACCGGACACCGTGCTGCTGGGACACTCATTCGGCTCGATCATCGCGTCCCATTTTGTGGCCACGCACCCCGGGAAAGTCACCCCGCTGATCCTCATCAATCCCATCGCCGGGCCGGCCCTGGAAGGCCCCAAGGGCATCATGACCAAGCTGGCCGTCCTCTACTACCGGCTCGCCGCGCGCCTCCCCCGGCCGCTTGGACTCTCACTGCTGCGCAACCCGGTGATCGTCCGGGTGATGAGCGAGGCCATGGCCAAGACCGGCGACAGGGACCTCCGCCGCTTTATCCACGGCCAGCACCACGCCTACTTCAGTTCCTTCGCGGACCGGGAAAGCCTCCTCCAGTCGTTCACTGCCTCGGTCAGCGCCCACGTTGCGGAGGTCGCTAACAAGCTGACATTGCCGGTGCTGCTCGTGGCCGGCGAAAAAGACGAGATCGCCACGCTGCCGGACCAGCACCGCCTTGCCGCGCTCCTGCCGGACGGGGAACTCAACGTCATCCCCGGCGTCGGCCACCTCATCCACTACGAAACGCCCGTACCGGCCGCCGGCTTCATCCGCAGCTTCCTTAAGGACCACCCCGCATGAAGATTGTCATCGATGCACGGTTCACCCGGAACGACCACCACGACGGCATCAGCCGCTATGGCGCGAGCCTGATTGCGGCCACAGCCAAGATCGCCGACGTCTCCATGCTGATCAGCGATACCCGGCAACTCGCCCTGCTCCCGGACGTTCCCTACACGCTGATCAACAGTCCATTGTCCCCGACAGAGCTGTTTGTGGCCCGTAGGGTCAACCCGATCGGAGCGGATGTGGTGGTCTGCCCGATGCAGACCATGGGCAGCTGGGGACGCCAGTACGGCCTAATTCTCACCCTGCACGATCTCATCTATTACGAACACCCTGCACCGCCGGGGTTCCTGCCGGCGCCGGTGCGCATCCTCTGGCGGATGTACCACAAGGCCTTCTGGCCCCAGCGACTCCTCTTGAACCGCGCGGACATGGTGGCCACCATCAGCAGGACCACTGAAGCGCTCATGGCCAAGTACCGGCTGACCAACCGGCCCGTAAGGATCATCAGCAACGCACCGCAGCCAGCCCAGGAACCGCGGGATCCTGCTGCGGGATCTGACCATACGCTGGTCTACATGGGTTCGTTCATGCCCTACAAGAACGTGGAGACACTGGTTGCCGGGATGTCCGGGCTGGCGGACTTCACCCTGCACCTGCTGAGCAGGGTCACACCGGAACGGCGTGCCGAGCTGGAGACCATGGTCCCTAACGGCGCCAAAGTGGTCTTCCATAACGGCGTCACCGACGATGAATACGCGGTCCTGCTCAAACGCGCCACGGCCCTGGTAAGCCTCTCCCGCGCCGAAGGGTACGGGCTGCCGCTGGTGGAAGCCATGTCCGTGGGCACACCGGTGATTGCCAGCGACATTCCCATTTTCCGGGAAGTGGGCGGCGACGCCGCCTCGTATGTCGCACCCGACTCAGCCACGGAATTCGCCGCTGCAGTGCAGAAACTGCGGGACGAGGAGCACTGGCAGGACGTTTCGCGCCGCTCCGTGGCCCGGGCGGCGGAATTCAACTGGGACGAATCCGCCCGGCAGCTCGTGGCCGCAGCCCACGACATTGTGGCCGCTCGCTCCCGCGAGAAGCGCGGGCAGTAAAGGGCTACCGCCTATAGGACGTCCACGCCGTCGAGCCTGACCTGCACCGGTTCTTCCGTTCGCTTGGCGGCAGCAGCAGCCTTGGTTGACCGCAGTACCCGGGTCACGGCGCCGGCCTGTCCGTAGGGGAAGAACAGCAGGGTGCGGACGTCATCGCCGTGTGTGGCGGCCGCGGGGCCCGCAAGTACCACAGGGGCAGGACCCGCGGTGCGCAGTGCTAAGCCGGATGTCGCCAGCTCGGCCTCCACGGCCGCGGTGAAGTGCACCACGGCGGACCGGGGGCCGGTTACCGACGCAATCCGGACAGCAGGGGGCAGTTGGAGTTGCATGCGGAGTTCCAGCTCGCGCCGGGCGTATCCGGCCGGATCCCACCGCAGCAGGGCACCAACGGCAACGCTTTCCGTCGCGGTGATGACCACCAGGCCGCCGTCGGACGCGGGACGCACCAGCGCGGCGGCATTGAACCAGCGGCGGACGGTGTCCTCCCCGGCGCGGAGGTTTTCCCGGCGCAGCAGTGAGTCGCCGTCGAGCAGGAGCGCCGCTGCGTAGCCGCCGTCGGCGACCGGTTCGGCGCCGATGGTGGCCACCACCAGGGCATGCGCGCCGCCCACTTCAGCCTTGACGTGGCCGCCGGAGGACGTAATGACAGCCTTGCCGGGAAAGGCCCGGCCCAGCTCCTCCGCTGTCCGCAGGACTCCGGTGGCGCCCTTCCGAAGTTTCCGCCCGGAGCAGTGGACACACTGCCAGTCGGGAGCCGGCGTCGAGCACCAGCGGCATTGCGGAATGGCCGAGCTGCCGCTGGCTCCTGCCAGGGCCAAAGGACCCTGGCAGGACTGGCAGCGGGACGGCTCGCGGCACGTTTCGCACACCAGCGACGGCGCATAGCCGGCCCTGGCCACCTGGACCAACACCGGCCCCCGTTCCAGCCCTTCCTTGGCGGCCCGCCACGCCGCACCCGGAAGCCGTGCCACCAGGGCGAGGGGGTCGCGTTCCTGTTCAAAGCTGTCCGCAGTGTTCAGGACGCGGGGAACCGTGCGGCGGACAAACGCCCGCTCCGCTTCGACGGGCATGGCCCAGCCCGCCTCGACGAGCCGCTGCAGTTCTGTACTTCTGGCATGGCCCGCCATCAGGCAGGCTGTGCCGGCCTGGTCCGCACGCAGAAGCAAGACCTCACGGGCATGGGCGTACGGGGCGCGCTGTTCGATGTGGAGGTCGTTGCCGTCATCCCAGCAGGCCACGAGGCCGAGGTCCTGAACGGGCGCGAAGGCTGCGGACCGCGTCCCGATGGCCACCCGCGCGGACCCGGCCAGGAGGCGCAGGAAATTGCGGTAGCGGGGAGTTGGTCCGTCATCGGCGGTCAAGCGGGCGATGTCGGCTGCGGGCAGCACCTCCAGCAACGCCTTCTCCAGCTGGTTCAGATCACGGTAGTCAGGCACCACCACCACTGCCCCGCGGCCGGAGGCACGGACAGCGGCCACAGCCTCGGCAATTAACCGCGGCCACGCAGCCTGGCCATAGCCCTGGAGTGGGCTGAAGACCGCACGCGGGGATCCGCCGTCCTGTAGGTGGCGGACGAAGGCGGGACCGTTGCGGTAGCCCGCCCAGCCGTCCCCTATGGATCCAGGCCCGGCCGCGGAGTCCCCCGACGCGGCATGGGGGTCCGTTCCGGCTGTTTCCGGACCGGACGGAGGTGCGCCGGCTTCCGTTGCAGCATCGGCGAGGAAATCCTTTTCCAGCCGTGCCATCCGCGGCGGGACAGCCACTCGCAGCACGTCGCTGACAGTTCCGGCATACCGGGCAGCGACGGCGGACACGAGGTCGCGCACTGCGGGCGTGAGAACGGCGACCGGGGAGATCACTTTCTGCAGCGGCACCAGGGTATGGCCGGCGTCGGACTCCGCAGTGCGTTCCATGATGAACCCGGTGAGTTCCTGGCCGTTGAAACGAACTTTGACGCGGACCCCTGCCTGGGCGGCCTCATCGAGGTCTACCGGGACACTGTAGTCAAAAGGCCGGTCCAAGTGGGGCAAGGGCGTTTCCACGTGCACCCTGGCCACGGGCAAGTGCCCGGCCAAAGGCGGTCCCGTCGACCTGACGTTGGAAGGAAACCCCTGGAGCAGGGAAGGCTGCACGGCACCGGGGAGGCCAGGCCCGGTGTGGACCGTCTCAGGTGCTGCCATGGCCGCCACCCCCTTTCACAAACCAGCCAACCACGTGCCCCCGACAATTTCAGCCGGGTCAAGTGATTGGCTGGGCGTTGACGGCAGGCTACGCGTTGAAGAAGGCCTTCAGGTCATCCACGCGGTCCAGCCGCTCCCACGTGAAATCAGGATCGTCGCGGCCAAAGTGGCCGTGCGCGGCCGTCTTCGCGTAGATGGGACGCTTCAGGTCCAGGGCATCGATGATGGCGCGCGGGCGGAGGTCGAAGATCTCCGCGATGGCTGCGCTGATCTGCTCCGGGTCCACCGTTTCAGTGCCAAACGTTTCCACGTAGGTGCCCACGGGGCGGGCCTGGCCGATGGCGTAGGCAATCTGGATCTCGGCGCGCTTGGCCAGGCCCGCAGCCACCACGTTCTTCGCCACCCAGCGCATGGCGTACGCCGCGGACCGGTCCACCTTCGACGGGTCCTTGCCCGAGAAG
This sequence comes from Pseudarthrobacter sp. TAF60_1, assembly GCF_052113505.1. Taxonomy (NCBI): domain Bacteria; kingdom Bacillati; phylum Actinomycetota; class Actinomycetes; order Micrococcales; family Micrococcaceae; genus Pseudarthrobacter; species Pseudarthrobacter sp. TAF60_1. Next base: position 238,553 of record NZ_JBFRDI010000002.1, on the reverse strand, counting down.
GCACCGCCGCCGTGGCGGGCCATGCCGCCGTAGGTGTCCACGATGATTTTACGTCCGGTCAGACCGGCGTCACCCACGGGTCCACCGATGACGAACTCGCCGGCAGGGTTGAGGATGTTTGCAGCCCGGGAGATGTCCAGGTTGGCGGCGGCCAGCACCGGGGCAATGACGAAGGAGGCGAGATCGGCGCGTAGGCGGTCAAGGCTCGTGCCTTCGGCGTGCTGGCTCGAAATGACCACCGTTTCCACGGAAACCGGCTGGTCTTTGTCGTAGCCCACCGTGACCTGGGTCTTGCCGTCGGGACGAAGGTAGGACAGTTCGCCGGACTTGCGTACTTCAGTGAGCCGTTCGGAGAGGCGGTGCGCCAGCCAGATCGGCGTCGGCATGTAGGACGGGGTTTCGTCGCTCGCGTAGCCGAACATCAGGCCCTGGTCCCCGGCGCCTTGGAGGTCGTAATCGTCCTCCTGGCGGCCTTCGCGGGCTTCCAGCGAGTTGAAGACGCCCCCGGCAATGTCATTGGACTGCTGGCCAATGGACACTGAAACGCCGCAACGGGCGCCGTCGAAACCGTTGGCCGAGGAGTCGTAGCCGATGCCCAGGATGGTCTCCCGGACGATCTGCGGGATTTCCACGTAGGCGTCGGTGGTGACCTCACCGGCAACGTGGACCAGGCCAGTGGTGGCCATGGTTTCCACGGCAACGCGTGATTCAGGATCGACGGCGAGCAGCGCGTCCAGGATGGCGTCACTGATCTGGTCGCAGATTTTGTCCGGGTGGCCTTCGGTGACGGACTCGGACGTGAAGAGCCGGAGTGCGGAGGGCGTGGCCCCGTGGGTGTGGGGAATGTGCAGCGGTAAAGTCACTCAACTACCTTACTGGTTGGGAATCGGACGTCCTGCCGCGTGTGTCCCCGTGCTAAGGGAGACGTTGTTCGGCTGTGGGTCAGGCGCGGGGTGAAACGTGGCTCAGCTCCTGGCCGACCCGCGTGATCACGGCGGCCGAAACCTCAGTTTTGGAGCCGGCAGCCAGTTGTGGTTCGGCGCCGGAACGGGCCAGGATGACTACCGAGTTGGTGTCCTGCCCAAAAACCTTGTCCGTTCCCACGTGGTTGACCACCAGGAGGTCGCAGCCCTTGCGCTTGAGCTTCGCCTCGGCGTAGGCCAGAACATCTCCCTGGCCATCTCCTGTTTCCGCGGCGAAGCCGACGATCAGTTGGTGGCGCCGGGCAGCCTCGGTGTCAGGAGCCCTGCGGGCCTCTACCAATTCGAGCAGAATGTCCGGGTTGCGGACCAGGGTGATGACCGGGTCCGCCGTGTCATCGCGTTTTTTGATCTTTGTGCCGGAGATCTCAGCGGGACGGAAGTCCGCCACTGCCGCGGCCATAATGACGACGTCGGAATCGGCTGCCGCTGCCAGCGCGGCTTCCCGCAGCTGCAGCGCAGTTTCTACTGTGACCACTTCAACGCCGGCCGGGGCCGGGACGTCCATGTGGGCGGCAATCAGCCGGACAGTGGCGCCCGCATTGCGTGCCGCAACGGCCAGCGCGACGCCCTGTTTTCCGGAGGACCGGTTTCCCAGGAACCTGACGGGATCCAAGGGTTCCCTGGTGCCGCCGGCGCTGATGGTCACCGTCCGCCCGGCCAGCGGAAGCTGGTAATCGGACGGGCCCTGGGCAAGGGCCATGGCGGCGGCGAAGATCGCCTCCGGCTCCGGCAGCCGGCCCGGACCGGAGTCGGCGCCGGTGAGCCGCCCACTGGCCGGTTCGAGTACGGCAACGCCCCTGCTGCGCAGTGTCTCGACGTTGGCGCGAGTGGCTGCGTGCTGCCACATCTCCGTATGCATGGCCGGCGCGAAGAGGACGGGCCCGCGGGCCATCAACAGCGTGTTGGTGAGGAGGTCGCTGGCTAGTCCCGTGGCCGCGCGGGCCAGCAGGTCGGCAGTCGCCGGTGCCACCACGATCAGGTCCGCCTCATGGCCCAGCCGGACGTGGTTGACCTGTTGGACGTCATCAAAGACGCTGTTGCTAACCGGGTTGCCGGACAGGGCCTCCCAAGTGGCAACACCCACAAAGCGGGTGGCCGCCTCGGTGGGAATCACCGTGACGTTGTGGCCGGCTTCAGTAAAAAGCCGGAGGAGCGATGCGACCTTGTAGGCCGCAATCCCTCCCCCGACTCCGAGGACTATGCGCACGTGACCTCCGTCAACAGCCGTCTGTTGTTACTCTGCAGCTTCGATCGGCGTGGAAACGAGCTTGCCTTCGTTGATCTCGCGCAGGGCGATGGACAGCGACTTCTCGTTCAGCTTGGTGTCGACGAGCGGGCCGACGTATTCGAACAGGCCCTCATGCAGCTGGGCGTAGTAAGCGTTGATCTGACGTGCACGCTTGGCACCGAAGATCACCAGGCCGTACTTGGAATCAGCTACCTTCAGCAGATCGTCGATCGGCGGGTTGATGATGCCTTCAAGGTTCGTGGACACGAATTCTCCAAATTCTAACGGGCTGGCTGATACCGGCTACTGATGCGGGTGCGGGGTCAGCCCCATGAGTGAAACAAGCTCGTCCGCTGCCCGGCGAATGTCATCATTAATGACAGTGTGGTCAAACTCCGGTTCAGCGGCAAGTTCCAGTTTAGCGGTTTCCAAGCGTCGCTGCTGCTCCTGGGCACTTTCTGTGCCGCGGCCCACCAACCGGCGAACCATTTCGTCCCAGGTGGGCGGTGCCAGGAAGACGAACTGGGCGTCCGGCACGGCCTCCTTCACCTGGCGGGCGCCCTGCAGGTCAATCTCCAGGAGCACGGACCTTCCGTCTGCGATGGCCTGGTTCACGGTGCTTTTGAGCGTGCCATACGTGTTCTGACCGTGCACAACGGCCCACTCCAGCAGCTCGCCGGCTGCCACGAGCGCTTCGAACTCATCCTTGGTCTTAAAGAAGTAGTGCACGCCGTCCTGCTCACCGGGGCGCGGAGCGCGGGTGGTGGCCGAAACGGAAAGCCAGACTTCGGGGTAGTTATCCCGGATGTAAGTGGACACGGTGCCTTTGCCAACAGCCGTCGGACCTGCGAGGACTGTCAGTCCCGGTTTCTTGCTCACGTATTCCTTTGCGGCGGTGTATGGATCGACGAAGAGTGGTTCGCCCTATTTCTCGTCTATAAAATCTACCAGCGCCTGGCGCTGGTGGATGCCCAGGCCGCGGACCCGCCGGGAAGCCGCGATGCCCAACTGTTCCATGATGGCCGCTGCCCTGACTTTGCCGATGCCGGGCAGGGCCTCCAGCAGCTCGGCCACCCGCATCCGCGCCAGGGCATCGTCTCCGGCCGCCGAACTGATGATGTCTGCCGCCGACGTCTCGCCGTTCTTGAGCCGTTCCTTAACCGCGGCACGGGCTGCCCGGGCGGCGGCGGCCTTCTGCAGGGCATCAGCGCGTTCTGACGCGGATAAGGGTCGCAGGCTCATGGAGGACACCCCCGGGAATTTTCAGATGCATCCATGGCGGCCGCCATTGGACTTGTCCTGAAACTACCCTTTGGTGCCCCTTGAATCAATGGACGCCGGTATTATCCGGTACGGCGAAGGGGTGAAACCGCCAAACCCCAGGTCAACTTTCCCGAAGTCCGTCCAGCGTTCGCTGGGCCGCATCCTGCAGCCCCTGGACACCGGGGCCGGCAGCGAGGATGTCCCGGCTCGATGTTCCGAGCACTTGCGGGTACGCTGCGCCGAACGTCCGGCGAAGATCGGCCGGGGTTGCGCCCTGCGCGCCCAGCCCCGGGGCAAGGATGGGGCCGTGGACGGCCTCAAGGTCCAGCTGAAGGTCAATCAGTGCTGAGCCCACTGTGGCGCCGACTACCAGTCCGACTGAGCCCAGGGGTCCTTCATAACGGCCGTTCTCCGCTGCGGCTGCTTCGGTGATCCTGCGCGCTACCGAATCGCTGCCGCCAACGTGCTGGACAGAGGCGCCCTCCGGGTTGGAGGTCAGGGCGAGGACGAAGACGCCCCGTCCGTATTCAGCCGCCAGGTCCAGTGCCGGCCGGAGAGACTCAAACCCGAGGTAAGGGCTCAGTGTCACCGAATCAGCGGCCAGCGCTGAGCCGTCCCGGAGCCACGCGTCAGCGTAGGCGGCCATGGTGGAGCCGATGTCGCCCCGTTTGGCATCCGCGATAGTGAGCACCTGGCCTTGGGCCGAGGCCAGTACTTCCTCCAGCACCGCCATGCCGGCCGAGCCGTGGCGTTCGTAAAGCGCCACTTGCGGCTTCACCGCGGCAGCGAACGAACCTACTGCCTCCAGGACGGTCAGCGAAAACCGCCTCAGTCCGGCGGCGTCGTCGGCCAGTCCCCAGCTCTTCAGCAGTGCGGGGTGCGGGTCAATACCGACACACAGCGGGCCGCGGGCAGCCATGGCCGCCCCCAGCCGGGAGCCGAAGGACTCCCGGCCGGGGGCGCCCGAAGGTGCGGAGCCGGACTCAGGCATGCTGCGCAACCAGCGCGGCAGCGGCCTGGGACGCCACCAGTGCGGCGGCGTGCTCCTGCAGGCTGGTCACCGACCACTCGTAGGTGCGCATCGCCTCGATGGCCTGCACCGCGGCGTTGATTTCGGCCACCGTGGTGATGCAGGGAATGCCGATGGATGTTGCGGCGGCACGCAGGGCATAACCGTCGCTGCGGGCTTCCCCGCCGGAGGGCGTGTTGAACACCATGTCGATCTCGCCGGCAATGACCAGGTCCGCGATGGTGCCTTCGCCTTCGGCGCTGCTGCCCTCGGCCACCTTGCGCACGGTGCTGGCCTGGATGCCGTTGCGGCGCAGGACATCGGCGGTGCCGCCGGTGGACACAATTTCGAAGCCAAGATCAGACAGGCGCTTGATCGCCATGATGACGGCACGCTTGTCGCGGTTGGCCACGGACACGAAGATTTTGCCTTCGGTGGGCAGGGCGTTGTTCGCGGCTGCCTGGCTCTTGGCGAAGGCGGTGTCGAAGTGCTTGTCAATGCCCATGACTTCGCCGGTGGAACGCATTTCCGGCCCGAGCAGGGAGTCCACCACCTTGCCTTCAGGCGTGCGGAAGCGGCTGAACGGCAGCACTGCTTCCTTGACTGAAACCGGTGCGTCGAGCGGCAGAGTGGAACCGTCGCCGGTCTCAGGCAGCATCTTGTAGGCGCCGCGCAGCTGGTTGATGGTGACTCCGGTGCCGATCAGGGCCGCGGCCTTTGCCATCTGCACGCCGGTGGCCTTGGAGACGAACGGCACGGTCCGGGAAGCACGCGGGTTCGCTTCCAGGACGTAGAGCACGTCCGAAGCCAGCGCGAACTGGATGTTGATCAGGCCACGGACGCCCACGCCCTCGGCGATGGCCCGGGTTGCGGTGCGGACGCGCTCGAGCACGTTGTTGCCCAGGGTGATCGGGGGCAGCACGCAGGCGGAGTCACCGGAGTGGATGCCGGCCTCCTCGATGTGCTCCATGATGCCGCCCAGGTACATGTCCGTGCCGTCGAAGAGGGCGTCGACGTCGATTTCAACGGCGTCTTCGAGGAACCGGTCGATCAGTACCGGGTGGTCCGGGGTGATTTCGGTGGCATTGGCGATGTAGCGGGAGAGGTTGGGCTCGTCATAGACGATTTCCATGCCGCGGCCGCCCAGAACGTAGGACGGGCGGACCAGGACCGGGTAGCCGATTTCGTCAGCGATCTTCTTGGCGTCCTCGAAGGACACGGCGGTGCCGTTCTTCGGGGCGATCAGCCCGGCGTTATCGAGGACGCGGGAGAATTCGCCGCGGTGCTCGGCGAGGTCGATCGCTTCCGGCGAGGTGCCCAGGATGGGCACGCCGGCGTCGGCCAACTGCTGCGCCAGCTTGAGCGGGGTCTGGCCGCCCAGCTGCACAAACACTCCCATGACGCCCCCGGTGCGCTCTTCAGCGGCAATGACCTCCAGGACGTCTTCGAGGGTCAGCGGCTCGAAGTACAGGCGCGTGGAGATGTCGTAGTCGGTGGAGACCGTCTCCGGGTTGCAGTTGACCATCACGGTCTCGTAGCCGGCCTTCCGCAGCGCCATGGAGGCGTGCACGCAGGAGTAATCGAACTCGATGCCCTGGCCGATGCGGTTGGGCCCGGAGCCGAGGATCAGGATTGACGGCTTGGCGTGCAGCGCAATCTCGTCCTCCTCGTCGTAGGACGAGTAGTGGTACGGGGTGTAGGCGGCAAACTCGGCGGCGCAAGTGTCCACGGTCTTGTAGACGGGGCGGATGCCGAGGGCCTGGCGGACACCGCGGACCACAGCCTCGGAGTTGTGCGTCAGGGTACCGATCTGCTCGTCCGAGAAGCCATGGCGCTTGGCGCGCCGGAGCATGTCCACAGTCAGTGAACCGGCAGTGCGGATCTCGCGGGAGATTTCGTTGAGCAGCTGGAGCTGGTCAAGGTACCAGGGATCAATCTTGGTGGCCTCGAAGAGCTGTTCGACGGTGGCGCCGCCAAGCAGGGCACGCTGGACCTGGTGCAGGCGCTCGGTGGTGGGCCGCTTGGCCTTTTCGATGAGCTCCGGGACTTCCCATTCCGGGACGGAGCTGAAGTCCAGCTGCGAGCCCTTCTGCTCCAGGGAGCGGAGAGCTTTCTGCAGGGCTTCGGTGAAGTTGCGGCCCATGGCCATCGCTTCGCCGACCGACTTCATGGTGGTGGTCAGGGTGTCGTCCGCCGCCGGGAACTTCTCGAAAGCGAACCGCGGGACCTTCACCACCACGTAGTCCAGGGTGGGTTCGAAGGACGCGGGGGTCTTCTGCGTGATGTCGTTCGGGATCTCGTCCAGGGTGTAGCCGAGGGAGAGCTTCGTGGCGATCTTGGCAATCGCAAACCCCGTGGCCTTTGAGGCGAGTGCCGAGGAGCGGGAAACGCGCGGGTTCATTTCGATGACCACCACACGGCCGGTGTCCGGCTCGACGGCGAACTGGATGTTGCAGCCGCCGGTGTCCACGCCTACTTCACGGATGACGGCGATGGAGATGTCGCGCAGCCGCTGGTATTCGCGGTCGGTGAGGGTGAGCGCGGGTGCCACGGTGATGGAGTCGCCGGTGTGGACGCCGACGGGGTCGAAGTTCTCGATGGAGCAGACGACCACGACGTTGTCGTTCTTGTCGCGCATCATCTCAAGCTCGTACTCCTTCCAGCCGAGGATGCTCTCTTCAAGCAGCACCTCGCTGGTGGGGCTGTACTGCAGGCCCTGGCCGACGATCCGGCGGAGGTCGCCCTCGTCGTAGGCCAGGCCGGAGCCGAGCCCGCCCATGGTGAAGGAGGGCCGGACCACCATCGGGTAGCCGAGGTCTTCGGCTGCTTTGAGGGCCTCGTCAATGGTGTGGATGATGTGGCTGCGGGCCGATTCCGCACCGCAACGTTCCACGACGCCCTTGAACTTCTCCCGGTCCTCGCCGAGCTCAATGGCCGCGATGTTGGCGCCGATAAGCTCCACGTTGTACTTCTCCAGCACACCGTTCTTGTCCAAGGCGATGGCGGTATTCAGGGCGGTCTGGCCGCCGAGGGTGGGCAGAATGGCGTCGGGACGCTCCTTGGCGATGATCTTCTCCACCACCTCCGGGGTGATGGGCTCGACGTAGGTGGCGTCGGCGAACTCGGGGTCCGTCATGATGGTGGCCGGGTTGGAGTTCACCAGGATGACCCGGAGGCCCTCCTCTTTGAGGACACGCAGTGCCTGGGTGCCGGAGTAGTCGAATTCCGCGGCCTGGCCGATGACGATCGGGCCGGAACCAATGACGAGGACGCTCTTGAGATCTGTACGTTTCGGCATTACTTCTTGTCCTCAGTCTTGGAATCGGTGGTGTTCTTTGCGCCATTTTTCGTTTCCGCCATCAGGTCGATGAAACGGTCGAACAGGTAGGCGGCGTCGTGCGGGCCGGCGGCAGCTTCCGGGTGGTACTGGACCGAGAAAGCAGGGATGTCCAGGCACGCGAGGCCCTCCACGACGTTGTCGTTAAGGCTGATGTGGCTTACTTCAACGCGGCCGTACCGCTCCTCAGGGGCCTGGGTGGCGCCGTCGAGCGGGGCGTCCACGGCGAAGCCGTGGTTCTGGGACGTGATCTCCACCTTGCCTGTGCGGCGGTCCATCACGGGCTGGTTGATGCCGCGGTGGCCGTAGCGGAGCTTGTAGGTACCGAAGCCGAGCGCACGGCCCAGGATCTGGTTCCCGAAGCAGATGCCGAAGTACGGCAGTTTCTCGTCCAGGACGGAGCGCAGCAGCTTGACCTGGGCGTCGGCGGTGGCGGGGTCGCCGGGGCCGTTGGACATAAAGAAACCGTCCGGATGGATGGCCTTGACGTCTTCAAGGGTGGCGGTGGCGGGCAGCACATGCACCCGGACGCCACGTTCGGCGAAGCGGACCGGGGTCATGGCCTTGATGCCAAGGTCGATCGCCGCGATGCTGAAGCGGGCGTCGCCGTCCCAGCCGTGGTCCTTGGGGTCCACCACGTACGCCTTGTCAACGCTGACTTCCTCAGCCAGCCGGGCGCCTTCCATCGGGGCGCTGGCCAGGACGGCGTCGACGAGTTCCTTGTCCGAGGCTTTGGCGGCGTCGCCTGAAAAGATTCCGGCGCGCATGGTCTTGTGTTCGCGCAGGTGCCGGGTGATGGCGCGGGTGTCCACGCCCTGGATTCCCACGATCCCCTGGTCAACGAGCTCCTCGTCCAGGGAGCGCTCGGAACGCCAGTTGGAAGGGCGGCGGGCGGCGTCGCGGACAATGTAGCCGGCCACCCAGATGCGGCGTGACTCGGCGTCGTCGCTGTTTACGCCGGTGTTCCCGATGTGCGGCGCGGTCTGCACCACGAGCTGGCGGGCGTAGGAGGGGTCCGTGATGGTTTCCTGGTAGCCCGTCATGCCGGTGGCAAATACTGCTTCGCCCAGGGCGGTGCCCTGCGCGCCGTAGCTGGTGCCGCGGAACATGCGGCCGTCTTCGAGGACGAATACGGCGGGTGTGGGAATCACGGTGGAAGTGGCGGCCGGTGCCGCTGCCTGCTGGGTGTCTGTTTCTGTCACTGTCTTACTTTCCACTCTGGGGATCCTGGGAATGTTCTTGGGGGGCTGCGGCGATCAATTGCTGAAGGGAGTCATAGAGGGCATCCTTGTCGGCGGCCCTGCGGGTCCGGAAGCCGGTGTCCAGGGAATGGGTCCCGAGGTCCCACGTCAGGACCAGGAGGCCGTCCTTTTCCACGAACTTACCGGCCATTCCGCTCTCCTGCCGGACTGCGGTCAGGCTTCCGGCCGGGATGTAGACGGCCGGGGAGCCGGAGCGGTCCAGGAGGACACCGTGGGGGTAAACACTGAGGACCGCATTAGTCCGGATGCCGAGGCTGTGGACCGCGATCCGGTCAAGCCAGTCACCGGCGGTGGTGGAGGCTACGTACTGGCCGTCCGCTTCGGCGGTTGGCGCCCCGGGTTCCGCGGGCACCGGAGGTAGGGGGTCGACGTCGGCCTGCCGCCTGAGGCGGTTCCGCCAGCCGATCCCCATCAGGACCAGTACGACGGCGATAATCGCCACCGTGCTGACAAGCGAGAGTGTCTGGGTGTCCATCAGGCGGCGCCTGCCGCAGCCGCCGCCGATTCCCGGTACGGGGTGTTGAGCTTGCCGTCGAGGACGGTGGGGTGGCCTTTGTAGAAGGTGGCCACCACCTTGCCCGGCAGCTCCAGGCCGGCAAACGGGGAGTTGCGGCCCATGGTTGCCATCGTGGCGGGATCAACGGTCCAGCGGGCAGCAGGGTCCACCAGGATGACGTTGGCGGGCTCGCCGGTTTCCAAGGGGCGGCCCTGGTCTGCGACCCGGCCGATTTTGGCGGCCGCGGTGGACGTCACGCGGGCGAAGTCGGCCCAGGTCATGAGACCGGTCTCGATCATGGTGTGCTGGACCACGGACAGCGCCGTTTCCAGTCCGGTCATGCCCATCGCCGCCTGCGCCCACTCGCATTCCTTGTGCTCGCTGGGGTGCGGGGCGTGGTCGGTGCCCACCACGTCGATGGTGCCGTCGGCCAGGCCGGCCCGCAGGGCCTGCACATCGGCGTCCGTGCGCAGCGGCGGGTTGACCTTGTAGACGGGGTTGTAGCTGCGGACCAGGTCATCGGTCAGCAGGAGGTGGTGCGGGGTGACCTCGGCCGTGACGTTGATGCCGCGTTCCTTCGCCCAGCGGATGATCTCCACCGAACCGGCGGTGGAGACGTGGCACACGTGCAGGCGCGAGTCCACATGCTGTGCCAGCAGCACATCGCGCGCGATGATGCTTTCTTCGGCGACTGCGGGCCATCCTGTGAGTCCCAGGACTGCGGAGACGGCGCCCTCGTTCATCTGGGCCCCGGCGGTGAGGCGGGGTTCCTGCGCATGCTGGGCCACCACGCCGTCGAACGCTTTGACGTACTCCAGGGCGCGGCGCATCAGCACAGGATCGTGGACGCAGATTCCGTCGTCGGAGAACATCCGCACCTGGGCGCGGGAATCAGCCATGGCGCCCAGCTCGGCGAGCTGCTCCCCCGCCAGCCCAACGGTCACGGCGCCCACAGGGCGGACGTCCACCCAGCCGGCTGCGCGGCCCAGGCTGTGCACCTGCTCCACCACACCGGCGGTGTCCGCCACCGGGTTGCTGTTGGCCATGGCGTGGACGGCGGTGTAGCCGCCCAGCGCGGCGGCACGGGTACCGGTCTCCACGGTTTCGGCGTCTTCGCGGCCGGGTTCGCGGAGGTGGGTGTGCACATCCACCATGCCGGGCAGCGCCACCAGGCCGGCCGCCTCAATGACGGTGGCTTCAGCGGCGAACTGGTGGCTGGCCGCGCCGGCGCCCCGGGCGGCAATGACGCCGTCACGGATGAGCAAGTCCTCGGCGTCGCCGCCCAGGATGGCCGCACCGCGGATCAGGTACGTTCCGTTGTTGTCTGCCATTAGTTGCTCTCCTCTGTGGAACGTGCTGCGTTGGTGCGGGCAGTGCTGTTGGAGGCTCCGCCCACTGTGGCTGGTTCGCGGGTGTCCCCGGAGAGCAGCAGGTATAGCGCGGCCATGCGGACCGAGACGCCGTTGCGCACCTGTGCAAGCACGGTGGAGCGCGGCGAATCGGCGGCGGCTGCGGAAATTTCCAGGCCCCGGTTCATGGGGCCCGGGTGCATGATGATGGTGTCTTTCAGCCCGAGGGTGTCCAGTGCCCGGAGCCGGTTGTCGTCGAAGCCCCACCGGCGCGAGTATTCGCGGGTGGACGGGAAGAAGGACGCGTTCATCCGCTCGCCCTGCACCCGCAGCATCATCACGGCGTCCACTCCCTTCTCGAGGGTCTTGTCCATGTTGTAGCTGACCTTGCAGGGCCAGTGCTCGACGCCGATGGGCAGCAGGGTGGGCGGCGCCACAAGGGTCACCTTGGCGCCCAGGGTTCGGAGCAGCCAGACGTTGGAGCGTGCGACGCGGGAATGCAGGACGTCGCCGGCGATGGCGACGCGCATGCCCTTGAGGTCGGCGCCGATGGACTTTTGGCCCGACAGCTTAGTCCAGTGCCGGCGCATGGTGAAGGCGTCAAGGAGGGCCTGCGTGGGGTGCTCGTGCGTACCGTCGCCGGCATTGATCACTGCGGCGTCGATCCAGTCGGTAGCCGCCAGCCGGTGCGGTGCGCCCGAGGCCCAATGGCGGATCACGACGGCGTCGGCACCCATCGCTGCCAGCGTCTGGGCCGTGTCCTTGAGGGATTCGCCTTTGGAGACCGAGGAGCCCTTCGCGGCGAAGTTGATGACGTCCGCGGACAACCTTTTGGCCGCAGCTTCGAAGGAGATCCGCGTGCGGGTGGAATCCTCGAAGAAAAGGTTCACTACCGTGCGGCCGCGGAGGGCCGGAAGCTTTTTGACCTCGCGGTCCCCCACTGCCGCCATCTCTTCGGCGGTATCCAGGATACGGATGGCATTGGTGAGGCTGAGGTCTTCAGTGGAGAGGAGGTGTTTCACAAGCCGCCCTCGATGACCACTTCGTTGACCTTGACGCCGTCGGCAGCAGTGTCTGTTTCCTCGAGCCGGACGCGGACTTTCTCGACGGACGATGTGGGAAGGTTCTTACCTACATGGTCGGCCCGGATGGGAAGTTCGCGGTGGCCGCGGTCGATCAGCACGGCGAGCCTGACGATCCGGGGGCGGCCGAGGTCGATGATGGCGTCAAGGGCCGCCCGGATGGTCCGGCCGGAATACAGGACGTCATCAATGAGCACCACAACCTTGTTGTCGATCCCCGTGCGCGGGAGTTGGGTGGGGTACGGAGGCCTGGTGGGCTGGTGTGACAGGTCGTCACGGAACATGGTCACATCCAACTGACCAACAATTTCCGCGGCGTCAACGGTGGGGTCCGCTGCTGCGATCTTCTGGGCCAGCCGCAGTGCCAGCGGATAACCGCGGCGCGGAATTCCCAGCAGGACCAGGTCCTGGGAGCCTTTGTTGGCCTCGAGGATTTCATGGGCGATACGAGTGAGTGCACGGTCAATGTCGGCCTGGTTGAGAACAACCCGGGCTGGAACCGGTGCGCTTGCGACAGAAGTCAACGCTCGTCTCCCCTTTCCCCGCCTCACGGGACGGAATTAAAAAAGGATCATGTGCGGTTCAAAATTACCACATCGGCGCCGGGCATTAGGCTTTCTCATATGTCCACCAACCCATATCAGCGAGGTCCCGGCCAGGCCGGCGGGCCCGCCGGCCCCCAGGACCCCTTCCCCGGTCAGGCGAACCCGAGCTGGATGGGACGGATCGAGCCGGAGTACTATCGGCCGGCGCCTGGCACCTATGCTGCTCCCCTTCCCGTCCTCGGCCCTCCGGAGCCCGCCCCTGACGGCCGAGGCATGCGATCCGCGGGCCTGCTGGCCCTTACTGTAGGCGGCGCAGCCCTTGCCTTCCTGAGCCTTCTGCTGGTGGTGCCCTTCCTGGTTGCGAGCACCGGCGTGGGCGGGTTCATCGTGGGCTTTGTGGTCTCGCTGATTCCGCTGTCCGCTGTCCTCCTGACAGTGCACGCCATCGACCGGTGGGAACCGGAGCCCAAACGGCTCCTCTTCTTTGCGTTCACCTGGGGCGCAGCAGTGTCCGTTGCCGTTACGCTCCTGATCCAGCCGTTCTTCGCCCTGACATTCCAATTCAGTGACGCCGCTGACCTGCGGACCTACATGGCTACCGTCCAGGCCCCGGTGGTGGAGGAATTCGCGAAGTCTTTGGGCCTGCTGCTGCTCCTGCTCCTTGCCCGGAAACACTTTGACGGCCCGGTGGACGGCGTGGTGTTCGCGTTCACCATCGCCGGCGGCTTCGCGTTCACCGAGAACATCCTGTACTTCGGCCGGGCCATTGCCGAGTCCGCCAGCCCTGCTACCGGCCTTGCCCAGATCTTCCTGCTCCGCGGCGTGATGTCGCCGTTCGCGCACGCCATCTTCACCGGGACTACAGGCCTCATCATGGGTTTCGCCGCCAGGCGCTGGCACGCCGGAGCGTCCGTGCTTGCCTTTTTCATCGGCCTGATCCCGGCCATGCTGCTCCATAACCGGTGGAACAGCATGGGGGCGGGATTCCTGGCCGAGTACGTCTTCATTCAGGTGCCGATCTTCGTGCTGGCGGTGGTGGGGATCATCCTGCTGCGCGTGGCAGAAAACAGGCTCACGCGCCAGCGGCTCATGGAGTACTCCGCTGCCGGTTGGTTCAGTCCGGCGGAGGTGGAACTCCTGGGAACACCCCGCGGGAGGCGAACGGCATTGCATTGGGCGGCCGGCTATCATCGACGGCCGCAGATGAAAGCATTCCTCCGCGCCGCCACCCAACTGGCCTTCATTCGCCAGCGAATCCTCAGCGGCCGGGACGTTCAGCTGCACCAGGCGGAGGAGAAGCAGCAGCTGCAGCGGATCCTGTCGCTGCGCGCCGCCGTCGCGGGCTGAAACGGGGCACACCAACGCAGAAGGGACCGGCAGCCACCAAGCGGTGGTTACCGGTCCCTTCTCAGGTGTGATGCCTTCGGCGTCAGGCGAGCAGCGAGGGCTTCAGCTGCTGCAGGCGTCCCAGGAGTCCGTTGATGAACGACGGCGACTCATCCGTTGAGAGCGTCTTCGCCAGGGCCACAGCCTCGCTGACGGCGACGCCGTCGGGGACGTCATCGTTGTAGAGCAGTTCCCAGGTGCCGATCCGCAGGATGACACGGTCCACCGAAGGCATGCGCTCCAATGTCCAGCCCTGGGAATAGGTCTCCAGGAATTCGTCGATGGCGGTCTGCTGTGAGATAACGCCCTCTACGATTTCGAGGGTGTACGGGTTGATGATCTGATCGGTCATTTCCCGCCGTGCCCGCAGCACGTCGAAAGCCGAAACCGAGCGTTGCTCAGCTTCAAAAAGTACATCCAGGGCCCGGTTCCGGGCTTTACCGCGGGCGCTCACTACTCGCTGACCCGGCCGAGGTAGCTTCCGTCGCGAGTGTCAACCTTGACCTTGGTGTTGTTCTCGACGAACAGTGGGACCTGAATTTCGTAGCCCGTTTCCAGGGTGGCAGGCTTGGTGCCGGCAGAAGAGCGGTCGCCCTGCAGGCCGGGTTCGGTGTAGGTGATCTCCAGCACAACGCTGGGCGGGAGTTCGATGTACAGCGGGTTGCCTTCGTGGATGGCGATGTTGACCATCTGGTTCTCCAGCATGAAGTTGGTGGCGTCGCCAACCGTTGCACCGGAGACGGTGATCTGGTCGTAGTCGGAGGTGTCCATAAACACGAAATCCGCACCGTCCTGGTACAGATACTGGTAATCGCGGCGGTCAACCGTGGCAGTCTCGATCTTGAGGCCGGCGTTGAACGTCTTATCCACAACCTTGCCGGACATCACGTTCCGCATCTTGGTCCGTACAAAGGCGCCACCCTTGCCGGGCTTGACGTGCTGGAATTCGATGATGTTCCAGAGCTGGCCCTCGAGCTTCAGGACCGTGCCGTTCTTGATGTCGTTAGTGGTTGCCACTGGTTTCCTTTGGTGTCGTCAGTCTGGTGAGTTGTCAGACGTTCTATTCCGGCCAGCCAGGCCAAGTGGCCCGCCAGCGCGTGTTTGTCAAAAATCCAAGAACTATTCTACCGGTAAATCCGGGGCACTTTGCGTCCGGTGACAGTTCGGGCCTGTCAGCAGGCGAGGTCCATGACCTCGCGGGCGCGCTGGAGAGCCACTGTGGACGAGTAGATCTGGGCGGCGTCGGCAGACTGGGCTACCCTAAGGTCCAGGGCCCGGGCGAAGGCCTCCACCGCTGCGGCAATGTGGCCCGCCGCGTACTGCGCCTTGCCGATGTAGTGCAGGGTGACAGCTTCGTAGTCGGTGCCCTGGACTTCCGAGAGCAGCTGTTTGAACAGCTCCACGGCGCGGTCGGCGCGGTGTGAAACCCGCAGTACTTCGGCCTCAAAAGCCCTCAGCCGAAAGGATTCCGGGTCCTTGAACCGTGCTTCCGCCAGCAGTTCGGCGGCCTCGGCGGCGTGCCCTTCCACGAGGAGGACAAAGATGTTGTCTGCGGGGTCGGCGGACAAAGCGAGGGCAGCACGGCAGGCGTCCTCGTTCACAATCTCGGGCAGCAGGGAGAGCGGATTGATCCGGACGCCCGGAAACCCTGCCTCCGGCCAGTCGCTGGTGCCTGCCAGGTCGCCCTGCATCAGGAGGCTATTTCCTGGTAGGCGGCAAAAAGCAGCGACGTGTCCGGGACATCCAGGATGCCCGGCTTGGCAATGCCGTCGAGGACCACAAAACGGAGTAGGTCCCCGCGCGACTTCTTGTCACGGCGCATGCCGTCAAGCAAACCCTGCCAGCGGTCCTTCCGGTACGTGACCGGGAGCCCCAGGGTTTCGAGGATGCTGCGGTGGCGGTCGGCGTCGGCGTCGCTGAGGCGGCCCACGCTGCGGGCAAGCTCGGCTGCGAACATCATGCCTACCGACACGGCCGCACCGTGCCGCCAGGAGTAACGCTCCACCAGTTCAATGGCGTGGCCCAGGGTGTGGCCGTAATTCAGGATTTCGCGCAGCCCGGATTCCTTCAGGTCCTCCGAAACCACTTTCGCTTTCACAGCGATGGCACGTTCGATGAGCTCGCGGAGGGTGTCCGAGCCGGGATCGGTGGCCGCTGCGGCGTCCTTTTCCACGAGTTCCAGGATGGCCGGATCTGCAATGAAGCCGCACTTGATGACCTCCGCCATTCCGGAAATGATCTCGTTGCGGGGCAGGGTTTTCAGGGTGTCCAGGTCCACCAGCACGCCGGCCGGTGGGTGGAAGGATCCCACCAGGTTCTTCCCTTCGGCCGTGTTGATGCCGGTCTTGCCACCCACGGAGGCGTCCACCATGCCCAGCAGGCTGGTGGGCATGTGAATGACCTTGACCCCGCGGAGCCAGGTGGCCGCCACGAATCCTGCGAGGTCCGTGACGGCGCCGCCACCCACTGCCACGATGGCGTCAGACCGGGTGAAGTCGTTCTGGCCCAGTACCTGCCAGCAGAAAGCCGCGACCTGGATGTGCTTGCCCTCTTCGGCGTCCGGGATTTCAGCGGTCAGGGAGGTGAAGCCGGCAGCCGCGAGTTCGTCACGGACGGTGTCACCGGTGAGGCGCAAGGCCCGGGGATGGATCACCAGTACCCGCCGCACCCGCTCGCCCAGCAGGGCAGGAAGGTCACCCAGCAGGCCACGGCCCACTACGACGTCGTAATTCTGCCCCGCGGATTCGCCGGTGACTTTGATGACTGTTGAATCGAGGCTCACTTTTCAACTTCCTGTTTGGCGGCCGCGTACTCACGCAGCGCAACTTCAAGCCGGTGCCCCAGTTCGTTGATTGAACCGTGGCGGACGTCCAGGACCAGGTCGGCCAGCCGTTCATAGACGGGTTTCCTGGTGGCAAAGAGGGTAGCCCAGCGGGCCATGGCATCACCGGCCAGCAGCGGCCGTACCGAGTTCCGGGCAATCCTGGATGCCACGGTTCCTTCATCGCATTCGAGGTACACCACGGTGCAGCGGGCCAAGACTTGTTGGGTTCCGGAGTCCAGTACGGCGCCGCCACCCAGCGAAATTACCGTTGGGGTGTTGTCGGCTTGTTCCACGGCGCTGGCCACGGTCCGGGCCTCGATCTCCCGGAACGCATGCTCGCCACGGCTGGCAAAGATTGATGCGATGCTGCCATGGGCGTCGACGATCAGCACGTCCGTGTCAATGAATGTCACGTCGAGTCGCTTGGCCAACTCCTGGCCGATGGCGGACTTGCCCACCGCCATGGGCCCGATGAGAACGATGGGCCGGTTACCTGGCACCACGCCCTTGTTGCCGCGTGGCACTAGTGGCCGATCGAGTCCAGGGATGCCGGAATACTGTCCAGGTAACCCTTGATGTTGCGTGCAGTCTCCGCCACGGAGTCACCGCCAAACTTTTCGGTGACGGCTTCCGCCAGGACGAGGGCCACCATCGCCTCCGCGACGACGCCGGCGGCCGGCACGGCACAGACGTCCGAGCGCTGGTGGTGGGCCTTGGCAGGCTCCCCCGTGCTGACGTCCACGGTCCGCAACGCGCGCGGCACGGTAGCGATCGGCTTCATGGCGGCGCGGACACGCAGGACGTCTCCGATGCTCATGCCGCCTTCGATCCCGCCGGCGCGGTTGCTGGTGCGCACAATCCTGCCGTCGGAATCCTTAACAATCTCGTCGTGGGCAGCTGAGCCGCGGCGTGCGGCCGTCAGGAACCCGTCGCCAACCTCCACGCCCTTGATGGCCTGGATCCCCATGAGGGCTGCGGCGAGCCGTGAGTCGAGCCTGCGGTCCCAGTGGACGTAGCTTCCCAGGCCCGGGGGCAGGCCGTAGGCGAGGACTTCCACCACGCCGCCCAGGGTTTCGCCTTCTTTGTGTGCGGCGTCCACCTCGGCCACCATGGCGTCGGAGGTTTCGCGGTCGAAGCACCGCAGCGGATCTGCGTCCAGGGCGATGACGTCGGCCGGAACAGGCAACGGCCGCCCTTCGGGCACGGTCACGCTGGCGATGGAGACGGTGTGGCTGACCAGTTCAATCCCGAGCTGTTTCAGGAACTGCGAGGCCACGGTGCCCATGGCTACCCTGGTCGCAGTTTCGCGCGCGCTGGCGCGCTCCAGAACCGGACGTGCTTCGTCAAAGCCGTACTTCTGCATGCCGGTGAAATCTGCGTGGCCCGGGCGGGGCCGGGTCAGCGGTGCATTACGTGCCTGGTCGGCGAGAACTTCGGGGTCCACGGGGTCCGCTGCCATAATCTGTTCCCATTTGGGCCACTCGGTGTTGGCCACCTGGATGGCCACCGGACCGCCCTGCGTGAGGCCATGGCGGACGCCGCCCAGAATAGTGACCACGTCCTGCTCGAACTTCATCCGGGCGCCCCGGCCGTAGCCGAGGCGACGGCGTGCCAGTGAATCGGCGATCTGCCCGCTCGTGACTTCAACACCGGCAGGGACGCCTTCAATAATTCCCATCAGAGCCGGACCATGGGATTCACCGGCTGTCAACCAACGCAACATAATTTCCATCCTGCCACGTATGGCTGTCAGAACGCCCGTCGGGGAAGGCCGACTGAGTCGCACATCACATCTATGACCGCTCCGTTAACCTCGTCACCGAGCCCGGTAAACAGCCGCACCTGCTCCACCGCTTGATACAGCAGCATTTCCAGGCCCGGGACCACGGCACCGCCGCCTGCCTGCCACACCGTGGCAATCCGGCTGGGCCAGGGATCGTAGGCCACGTCAAGCAGGACGCCCGGAGTCCCGCATCCCAATGCGGCTATTTCGGCAGCAAGGGAGTCGGCCGCACGCGGCGGCAGGGTCGAAATTACGACGTCGGCACTTGCCGTGGGCGTGGCTGCTTCGGTCATCGGCCGGACGTCGATGGCCAGGCCAACGCCGGCGGCGGCGGCCAGCGCGTCAGTGGCCCGCGAGGGATCGCGCACAAACAGCTGCGCGTGCGCAGTGCCCAAATCCTTCAATGCGGCTACGGCCGCTGCCGCCGTTCCGCCTCCGCCCAGGACTACAGCGGAAGGACTCGTTACTACTCCGGCGTTGCGAACCGCGTTGACTATGCCCGCAACGTCCGTGTTGTAACCAATGCGCCTGACAGCCCCGTCGGATTCTTCAAAAGCGACGGTGTTGACCACACCCAGTGTGCGGGCCACACCGCGGACTTCGTCCACTTCCGCGACCATGGCCGCCTTCAGCGGCATAGTCACCGACAGGCCACGCCACCCTTCCTGATTCCGCACCCGCTGCATAAATACGGGCAGTGCCTGCTCGGTCAGATCCACTGCCGTGTACGCAATGTCGAGCCCCAGCTTGCTGTAGGCCGCCGAGTGCAATGCCGGTGACTTGGAGTGGCTGATCGGGTGGCCCAGCACTGCCGCCCGATGACTCACGTGCAGCGGCCGGTATTTGCCCGGCACCAGGCGTTGTACTGCTCCACGTAGCCATTGTGTTCCGCAAGTGTCTTGGAGAACTTGGTTTCCTTGGTGTCCAGGTTGATGGTCACCCAGTACAGGTAGTCATTGGTCTTTGGCTTCGCGGCAGCATCGATTGCGGTCTTGCCGGGCGAGCCAATAGGGCCAGGCGGCAGTCCCGGGTTGGCGTAGGTGTTGTATGCGTTCGACTTATCCTTGCGCTGCTCCTCGGTGAAGTTGAAGCTCCTGGTGCTCAGACCGTACGTGACGGCCGAGTCCACCTGCAGGAAACCGCCTGTCTGGTCATTGGGCTTGAGCCGGTTGTAGATGGCGCCGGCGACGTCGCCGTACTCGGCCTGACCGCCCTCAGCCTGGACGATGCTGGCGACAATGATTGCCTCGTACTGCTTCGCGGGATCGGTGATGCCCTGCGCCACGAGCTCGTCGGTGGTCGTCTTGACCAGGGCCTGGAGGATGTCCTTCGCCGGGGTTCCCAGCGGGAACCGGTACTCACCAGGGTGCAGGTAGCCTTCAAGGTTCTTGGCGTTGGCCGGCAGGCCAAACTGCTGCGGGGAGTCGCTGAACTGCTTCAGCTGCTGCATTTTGAGGCCCGATCCTTCGGAAATCGCCTGTAGTGATTCGTCGATCCGCAGGCCTGCGCTCAGGGCGAAGTAGATGACCTTGGTTTTGTCGTGGCCCAGCAGCACGTTGACGGCGTCGGAGTTCTTCATCTCGGACTTAAAGGTGAAGTCCCCAGGTGAGAGCGTTCCGCCGGAAGCCGTAAATGCCTGGAGGAACGTGTCCGCGTTGGCGACCACCTTGCCGGATTCCAGTTTGGTAGCTACCGACCGCATCCCCTCGCCAGCCTGGACCGATACATGGACTTCGCCGCTGCCCGGACCGGGGTAGTCGCTCGCCCTATCGCTTCCCAACAGGGGTTTCAGGAACTGCGCGCCCACGGCAATGGCTGCCACAAACACCACAAGTGTCAGGAACAGGGCCAGGAGGCGGCGCCTGCGCCGCACCTTCTTCGAAGGCTTCGTCACAACGGAACTTCCCGCTGCCCCGGCTAACAGGCTGGCTTCAGCATGGTCTTGTGGGTGGGCGCCGTGGGGATCGTCGACGTAGTGCCCATGGTGGTCCAACTCTTCGAAGTGGTGACCCTCGTAGTGCTGGTCGTCGTAATGGTGGACTTCGTCGGGGTGGGCGTACCCCGTGGGGTGTCCCTCGTAGTGCTCGGCACCCTGGGCGTCCACGGCCGGGCCATGACCGGCGTGATAGTCCGGCACGGTGGCCGGCACCTGGTGCTGCACCTGGGTGGCAGCGTCTTCCTGGATGGAGGGCTGGGTCTCCGGCTGCGTGGGGACTGCCGGTTGGTGCTCCTGGACAGGCGCGACTGGCTCTACAACGGGTTCGGCCGCCGCATCGGGCTCGCGGTCCGGGGCCGGTGGTACAACCCATGGTGCAGCGGGCTCCGGCGCGGGAGCCTCGAAAGCTTCAGGCTCATGTGCCGGCAACGGCACGTCCTGGCCGGTTTGGTAGGCCTGTTCCGGAACCGCATTGGCGTCTTCGGTGTGCTTCTCCAATGCGCGGAGCTCTTTTCGGGTCAGCGGCCTGGCGCCATCATGATTGGTGGCGCCTGAGGCGTCATCGTTATTGGACGGGCTCACTGTAGCCTTCCGTGTTCTGAGATCGTGACTTGCCTTCGGATTCGCGGGTGCCAGCCGTGGCTGACCCGCCTGGTCCGGAGGGCTGCAGACGTGCCGGCGCGCTCACGCGGCTCCCGACGTCCGCTCCCCTGGCTTTTTGCATGTCGATGGCGTGCTGGAGAATGCCTGCCGCCGCAACCTGATCAACTACTTTACGGTGGTTGCGGCTGCTCATGCCAGCTTCGTGCAGGTTGCGGTGGGCCGTGACGCTGCTGAGCCGCTCGTCAACGAGGTTGACGGGCACGTCCAGGCCACGGCCGGCCAGCTCCGCCACGAGCAGCTCCGCGTAGTCTGCGGCCATCCGGGCGGAGGCGTGTTCCTCCCCCTTCATGGTGCGCGGCAGTCCCACGAAGACCTGGACGGCGCCGAGTTCCTGCACAAGCGAGGCGATCACCCGCACGTCGGAGTTCTTCTTGGCATTTCTGTCCAGGGTTTTGTACGGGGTGGCCAGGATGGCATCCCGGTCGCAGATGGCCACTCCCACTCGGACGGTGCCCACGTCTACCCCCAGTTTGATGCCCTGGGGGTAGTCGGCGGCTGCAACAGGTTCAGTCACGGGTTCCTTAGCGCCGGGAAATAGCGTCCACCACGGCGGCAAGCGCCGGGCCGACCTTGGTGGCGTCCGTGCCGCCACCCTGGGCGACGTCATCCTTGCCACCGCCGCCGCCGCCGAGGATGCCGGCCGCGAGCCGCACCAGGGCTCCGGCTTTCACCCCGGCTTCCCGTGCGGCTTCGTTGGTGGCCACCAGGATCATGGGGCGGTCGTTGCTGACACCGGCCACTGCCACGGTGGCTGCTTCGGAACCGAGCCGGTTGCGCAGGTCGAGGGCAAGGTTGCGGATGTCATCGGCACCACCGATCGGGCCGGCGTCGTGCGCGATGACCCGGATGCCGGCGGCGTCCTGGGCGGTGCCCACGAGGTTGGCGGCTGCTGCGGTGAGCTGCTCCTTGCGGAGGCGGTCCAGTTCCTTCTCCGTGGCCTTGAGCTTGTTCAGCGTGCTGGCGATCCTGTCGGCGAGCTGGCCGGACGGTACCTTGAGCATCTCGGTCAGCTCGGTCACCAGGGCGCGCTCGGCCGCGAGATGGCGGAAGGCGTCCATGCCAACGAAGGCTTCGACACGGCGGTTTCCTGAGCCGACTGACTGCTCGCCGAGCAATGACAGGCTGCCGATCAGGGACGTGTTGGAGACGTGGGTGCCCCCGCACAGTTCACGCGACCAGGCGCCGTCGATCTCCACAACCCGTACTTCGCTACCGTAATTCTCACCGAACAGGGCCATGGCACCGAGTGCCTTGGCCTCGGCCAGGGCCATCACCTTCGTGTCCACCCGGAAGTTGTTGCGGATGGCCAGGTTGGACACCTCTTCGATTTCCGAGCGCGTGGCCGTGCTGAGTCCTTCGCCCCACGCGAAGTCAAAGCGCAGGTAGCCTGCTTTGTTAAAGGAACCACGCTGCGTGGCCTGGGGACCAAGGATCTGGTGCAGGGCGGCGTGGACGATGTGGGTGCCCGTGTGGGCCTGCTCGGCTGCATGGCGGCGTTCCCGGTCGACGGCGGCACGCACCATGGCGTCGGAGGCGATCTCGCCTTCACGAACGATCGCCTTGTGCACGCTCAGGCCCTTGACCGGGCGCTGAACGTCCAGCACCTCGACGACGAAGCCGTCACCGGTGATGAGCCCGGTGTCCGCGGACTGGCCGCCGGCCTCGGCATAGAACGGCGTTTCGTTAAGGACAAGTTCGATTTCGTCGCCGGTAGTGGCGTGGGCAACACGCTGGCCGCCGCTGAGGAGGCCACGGACGCGGGACTCGCCGTCGAGCTCTTCGTAGCCGATGAAAACGGTCTCGCCCTCACCCAGCATCTCCTGGTAGGCAGTGAGGTCGGCGTGGCCGCCCTTTTTGCCTTTGGCATCAGCCTGGGCGCGCTGGCGCTGTTCGAGCATGAGGGCGCGGAAACCGGCCTCGTCCACCTTGAGCCCGGCTTCTTCAGCCATCTCCAGGGTGAGGTCGATCGGGAAGCCGTAGGTGTCATGCAGCGCGAACGCGTCGGCGCCGGACAGCGGGGCGCCGGCAGCCTTGGACACCGTTACAGCATCCTCCAGGCGGGCAGTGCCCGAGGCAATGGTGCGCAGGAAGGCCCGCTCTTCGGCGTAGGCGATCCGGCTGATGCGGTCGAAGTCCGTCTCGACGATCGGGTAGACGCCCTTCATGGCGTCGCGTGAGGCCGGCAGCAGGTCCGGCAGGCAGGCCTTTTCGACGCCGAGCAGGCGCATCGAACGCACCGCACGCCTGATGAGGCGGCGCAGGACGTAGCCACGGCCTTCGTTCGAGGGCGTCACGCCGTCGGCGATCAGCATCAGGGCGGAACGGATATGGTCGCCCACAACGCGCATTCGGACATCGTCCGTGTGGTGGGGATCGTCCGCTGTTTCGGCGGAGGTGTACTCCCGGCCGGACAGCTCGGCTGCTTTGTCGATCACGGGGCGGACCTGGTCCGTCTCGTACATGTTCTCGACGCCCTGCAGGATCATGGCGAGTCGTTCCATGCCGAGCCCGGTGTCGATGTTCTTCTTCGGCAGTTCACCGACGATGTCGAAGTCGTCCTTGGAACGGACGTTGTCGATCTGGTACTGCATAAAGACGAGGTTCCAGATTTCGACGTAACGGTTCTCGTCCGCGAGCGGGCCGCCTTCAACGCCGTAGGCGGGACCCCGGTCGTAGTAGATTTCCGAGCAGGGGCCGGCGGGGCCGGGCTGGCCGGTGTGCCAGTAGTTGTCAGCCTTGCCCATGCGCTGGATCCGCTCGGCGGGGACGCCGGTGTTCTTCAGCCACAGGTCCCGGGCTTCGTCGTCCTCCTGGTAGACAGTGACCCACAGGAGTTCCGGCGGAAGGCCGTACCCGCCGTCGTCAACGCTCGTGGTGAGCAGTTCCCAGGCGAACTTGATGGCGTCTTCCTTGAAGTAATCGCCGAAGGAGAAGTTGCCGCACATCTGGAAGAACGTGCCGTGGCGGGCTGTTTTGCCCACTTCCTCGATGTCACCTGTACGGATGCACTTCTGAATGCTCGTGGCCCGGGAGAAGGGTGCTTCTTCGCGGGCGGTCAGGTAGGGAATGAAAGGGACCATGCCGGCGACGGTGAACAGCAGGGAGGGGTCGCTGGAAACCAGGGAGGCGGATGGCACCGCGGTGTGTCCCTTGCTGACAAAAAAGTCGATCCAGCGCTTGGTGATCTCCTGCGACTTCATGAGCTGATTACATACCCTTCTTGGGTCACACGTTTGTGATGCGTGACGGTTTGATACAGGCAGCAGTTCGGGCAAGCCGCAACCGCTGGTTTAATTCTCTCGCGTTTTTCCGGCCTTTAGCGCCGGGCCGCATCCTGCGGGGAAACGGCCGGGGATTCGACGCCGAGTGCGGTGCGGAGGTCCGTTTCCCGCTCGTGCATTCCGGACCGGACAGCGTCCGCGAAGTCGTAGAGGCCGTCGGCCAGCCGGCCCACGGCCCGGTTCAGGCCCTCGGGCCCAAGGTTTGATTGGGCTTCAGTGAGCTTTCGGAACGCGATGACTCCGATCGCGACGCCGATTCCCATCCAGACAAGTCGTTTCATGTTCTGTTCTTCCGGTGGCTAGCGGCTGCGGCGGCCGGCCGCGGGCTTCTTGCGGTTGGCGAGGGCGGTGCGGACTCCGTAGCTGAACGCTGCCACCTTGATCAGCGGCGAGCCCACCGTTGCGGCAACGAGGGAGGACAGGGCCGAGAGGTTCGCGGAAGCGTCGGAAACGTTGGAGGCGATGCCGTCCACTTTCTTCAGCTGCTGGTTGGTGGTGGTTACCGTGGCGGTGACTTCGTCCATCAGGGGCGTGGCGCCGTCGCTGATGGATCGGATGGAAGTCCGTATTTCTTCCAATACGCTGCCGAGCTTCAGGATGGGTACCGCGAGCAGCAGCACGAGGAGTGCAAACACTCCGGCTGCGATCAGGCCGGCAATATCGCCACCAGACATAGACGTTCATCTCCTTGAAACTGACGTGGATCTCTTCCCACCGCGCACGCTGCCTTCACGCGTTCCGCAGATGTCCCACAAGTACCTTACATACAAAGAAGCCCGTGGCGCTTGCCACGGGCTTCTTTGGATGCGCTGCTGGGATTTAGCGTGCGTAGAATTCGACGACGAGCTGCTCTTCGCAGGTTACGGGAACCTCGGAGCGCTTCGGGCGGCGGACCAGGCGTGCCTGCAGGGCGTCAAGCTTGACGTCCAGGTAGGCCGGAACCTGGGGCAGGACGTCGCGGTGCGCGCCGGCTGCTGCAACCTGAAGCGGAACCATGGTTTCGCTGCGGCTGTGCACGTGGACCAACTGGCCCTCGCCAACGCGGAAGGACGGGCGGTCAACGCGGATGCCGTCAACCATGATGTGGCGGTGTACAACCAGCTGGCGGGCCTGGGCGATGGTGCGGGCGAAGCCGGCACGCAGCACGAGGGCGTCGAGACGCATTTCGAGCAGTTCGATCAGGTTTTCACCGGTCAGGCCCTTGGTGCGGCGTGCTTCTTCGAAGGCACGGGTCATCTGGGCTTCGCGGATGCCGTACTGGGCGCGCAGACGCTGCTTTTCGCGCAGACGTACGGCGTAGTCGGAGTCCTGCTTCTTGCGGGCACGGCCATGCTCGCCGGGGCCGTACGGGCGGCGCTCCATGTACTTGGCGGCCTTGGGGGTCAGAGCAATGCCGAGTGCACGCGAGAGGCGTGCTGTACGGCGAGCACGAGTGTTGTTAGCCACTTGTGTCCTTCCAATATCTGCGGTGTGTCAGTGTTACTGGCCTCCACGATGGAGAGCATCGGCCAACCGCTGCCTTTTGCTACTGGGCACAGTGCTACCCCAACATGAAGCAGTAATTACTGAAAGATGTGGGAGATTGCGTCCGTGCCTTGCCAGACAACGAACCATCTTAGCAGGGTTGGCCGGCACTCCCGCACTCGGGTTCAGTTACCGCGGATGATCTTCCTTAGCCGTTCGAGACGAACGGCGATGTCGCGCTCCGCGCCGTTGCCGGTGGGTTCGTAGTAGTCCCGGCCCACGAGGTCGTCCGGCGGGTACTGCTGAGTGGCCACGGCATGCGGTGCATCATGGGCGTATTTGTAGCCTTTGCCATGCCCGAGCTGCTTTGAGCCCGGGTAGTGCGCATCGCGCAGGTGCGCCGGAATACCGTTGCCCAGTCCCGCCCGGACGTCAGCGATGGCCTTGTTGATTCCCATGTAGGCCGCGTTGGACTTTGGCGCGGTGGCGAGGTGCACCACCGCCTCGGCCAGGACAATCCGGCCTTCGGGCATCCCGATGAGCTGCACCGCCTGGGCAGCCGCGACGGCCGTCTGCAATGCGGTGGGGTCCGCCATCCCCACGTCCTCTGCGGCGGAAATCACAATGCGCCGGGCAATAAAGCGGGGGTCCTCCCCCGCCTCCAGCATCCTGGCGAGGTAATGCAGGGCGGCGTCCACATCGGACCCGCGGACTGACTTGATGAAGGCGCTGGCCACGTCGTAGTGCTGATCGCCCGCCCGGTCGTAGCGCACGGCGGCCACATCCAGTGCGCGCTCGGTGTGCTTGAGCTCTATGGATACCGGCAAGTCGTCATCGGAGTCGTCTGCGTCACCGAAGGCAACGCCGGAGGCTGCTTCCAAGGCAGTCAGGGCACGCCGCGCGTCGCCGCCGGACAGCCTGACGAGGTGGGCCAGCGCTTCGGCACTGAGCTGCACTTTGCCGTTCAGCCCGCGCTCATCCGCCACGGCACGCTGCACGAGCCCTTCAATGTCCGCGTCCGTCAATGGCTTCAGGGTCAGCAGCAGGGAACGGGACAGCAGTGGCGAGACCACCGAAAAGGACGGGTTCTCCGTGGTTGCCGCCACGAGCACCACCCAGCGGTTTTCCACACCGGGCAGCAGGGCGTCCTGCTGCGCTTTGTTGAAGCGGTGGATCTCGTCCAGGAACAGCACAGTGGTGGTCTTATAGAGGTCGCGCGCGGTCAGGGCCTCGTCCATCACGCGCCGGACGTCCTTGACGCCTGCGGTGATCGCGGACAGTTCCACGAACTTCCGCCCTTTCCCCTTGGCGATCACATGGGCGAGCGTAGTCTTGCCGGTCCCGGGGGGTCCCCACAGGATCAGGGAGCTGGGGCCGGCGGGTCCCACAGCGTCCGTGCCGGCGGCGAGCTGCCGCAGGGGTGAGCCTTGGCCGAGCAGGTGCTGCTGGCCCACCACATCGTCAATAGTGCGGGGCCGCATTCTGACCGCCAACGGACTGCGCTGCGCCGCGCTCCGGCTTGCCGCGGCACGGTCAGCGGACGACGGCTCGTTACTGTCGTCGTCGTCATTGCCGGGCACCTGGCCGAAGAGATCATCCACATAGATAGGCTACTTCTAGTTCTGCACCACTCATCCGCACGCTCACCAGGGGGACGGCCATGACCGCACACAGCGCCGACGACGTCAGCGGGGCCGGGTCAGCACGTGAAGGGTCCGTTCGGACCGCTTTTGTGCCGGCGGGCCGACTCTCGGGGTGGGTTGAGCGCTTCGGCGCCGCGCACGGCGGCTTCCGGCTCAGCGAGGACGACGACGGCCTGCGGTTGCTGGCGGCCGACGGCACCGCCGCGCTACTCCAGGCGCCTTGGCCGCCGGACGGACGTCCCGGACGTGGCGGCGATCCCCTGGAGCGGTTGGCGTCAGTGGCCGGCCAGCCCCGGACGGCGGGCCTGGTACTGGTGCGGCGCGGCGGCTACGGTGTTGCAGTGGCGCGGGAAGGTGCTGTGCTGGCGTCCAAAACCGGCTCCCGGTACGTGCAAGGCCGGACCGCCGCGGGCGGCCAGTCCCAGCAGCGGTTCGCCCGCCGCCGCGCCAACCGGGCCGATGAGCTGGTGGAGAAGGTCGCAGCGCAGGCGGCGGCGATCCTTCGTGGCCATCCGATCGAGTACCTCGCTCCCGGCGGTGACCGGACCCTGGCGGGCCTGGTGCTGGACCACCCTGCCCTGCGGCCGTACGCCGGGCTTTCCCGGCTGGCATTCCTGGACGTGGCTGATCCCAAAGGCTCTGTCCTCAAGAAGGCCGCGGCCGCTGCGTGCTCAGTGCGGGTTCAGGTGGCCGACGCCCCCAGGTAGGGCCGAACAGTTCCTAGGTCAGCGTCCAGGACCGCTTCGACAGCCCGTACCAGAACCCGTCGATCGCGGTCTTCGCGTGCAGTTCTCCGGATCCGTAAGCTGCGCCGAGGGCAACGTAGAGCGGCGCCCAGTGTTCGCTGCGCGGGTGTGCCTGGCGGGCAGCCGGGGCCTTGTTCAGGAAGTCCAGGATCCCATCCACATCCCCCCGTGCCATGGCCTCTTCAGCCCAGTGGTCAAACTCGCTCGAGGCCGCAGGCGGAGCGCTGTCCGGCCCGCCGGCAGGGTTGAACCAGCGCAGGTTATGCGTGGTGAACCCCGAGCCGACGATCAGCGTTCCGCGTTCGCGCAGCGGCGCCAGCGACATGCCGAGGTTAAACAGACCCTGCGGATCGAGGGTGGGCATGGACATTTGGACGACGGGGACGTCTGCCTCCGGGAACAGTTCCTTGAGTGGCACATATGCGCCGTGGTCCAGCCCGCGCCTCTCATCACGCTCCACATGGTGGCCATGGCCACCCACCAGCCGCTCCACTTCCGCGGCGAGCCCGGGCGCCTGCGGAGCGTTGTACTTGACCTCGTAGTACTTGTGCGCGAAGCCACCAAAATCATAAATAAGGCCAGGATCCCGCTGGGTGGCGCTGAGGGTCACGGGGGCGTTTTCCCAGTGCGCGGAGATCATCAGAATGTCCTTGGGCTTGCTGAAAGTGCCGGACCAATCGTGCAGCTGCCGGGTCCAGGTAGCGTCGTCGGCAAGCGGCGGCGCACCGTGGCTGAGGAAGAGGACCGGGGGCTGGCCAAGTGTCTGAGTCATAAAAACAGCATACTCCGCTTTTGTTGAACATTCAAGTAAAAAACGTCCACGCGATGCTTGACCACCCCCTGCGTTCCAAGGTTTTGTTGCCCAGGGCCGCCCGGATGCGTCTTGAGCGCAGCACCTATTCTTCCGGGGCGAGGGTGACCTTCAGCCCGTCGAGTTCCCGGCTGAAGTCCAGCTGGCAGGAGAGCCGGGAGCCGCATTCCCGGTAACCTTCGGCCTCGACGAGTAGTTCCAGCTCGTCCTCGCTGCGGTCAGCCAGGGTGTCGAAGACCTCCTTCTCCAGGAAGACGTGGCACGTTGCACAGGATGCGGTTCCGCCGCAGGAGGCGAGGACCGGAAGGTCGTTGTCACGCAGCGCCTCCATCAGCGTCTGGTCCTCTTCCCATTCGAGATCATGGGTGGAGCCTTCGCGGTCAATGACAGTGAGTTTGTTGTTGCTCATAACGGTTCCTTAGATGTGGGCTGCGGCAAGGGCAGGGTCGGTGCGGTGCCGGTCATTGGGATCAGAGGGGTCAAGGATGGCGTCCGTGAGGGGGACGCCACGATCGGCCACCAATGCCGGATCCATCCGTGCCGCAGTGGCGATCAGTTTTCTGGCCGGCCGGAAGTCTGCCAGGCCCGCGATGGTGTCCACGGCGGCAAGGCGGCCATCGCGGAGATATGTCACGGAGAAACTTCGGCCGGCCGGGTCGCCGCGCACGATCACGTCGTCTTCGGGGTGGCGCACGCCGGCAGTCTGAAGCCGGACACCGTGCTGGACGGTCCAGAACCAGGGGATTTCCGGTACAGCCGGCGGCTGGCCGGTGATGTGGGCGGCAACCCGGTCCGCCTGCGCCTGCGCATTCTGGATGCACTCCAGGCGCTGGCTGGCGCCGTCAACGGGGCTCGTGAAGCGCGTCACGTCGCCCGTGGCATAGATTGCGGGGTCGGAGGTCCGCCCGTCGTCGTCCACGAGGATGCCGTCCGCGCACTCAAGTCCGGCTTCGGCGGCCAGTTCCTGGTTGGGGACGACACCGATCCCGGCCAGTACGACGTCGGCGGGGAATACCGAGCCGTCGGCGGTGACCACGCCTTCGGCGCGCCGGCCGCCTTCGATTGCCGTTACCGCTGCACCAAAGACGAACCGGACTCCGTGCGCTTCATGGAGCTTTTCGAAGTGACGCGATACCGGCTCTGAGGTCACCCGGCTCATCACCCGGTCCTGGAATTCCAGCACGGTAACCTCGCAGCCTTTTGCGGCTGCGGCTGCGGCCACTTCCAGACCGATGTAGCCGGCACCGATGATGGCAACGCGGGCCCCGGTCACCAGAAGCCGTTTGAGCTGGAGGGCGTCCTCGCGCGTCCTCAGCGCCTGCACCCCTGCCAGGCCCGCTCCGGGTACTGTGAGGTCTCTGGCCCTCGAACCCGTGGCGATGACGAGCCGGTGATAAGTGTGGCTGGTGCCGTCGGAGAGCAGTACCGTCCGGCCCTGCCGGTCAATCGATTCCACGGCGGTTCCGGCAACACGGTCGATGTTCTTATCCTGGTAGAACTTCTCCTTGCGCAACACAGCGGACTCATCCGGCGCGTCCGGCTTCAGGAGTTCCTTGGACAGCGGGGGCCGTTCGTAGGGCGTCTCCGTCTCCGCTTCGAGCAGCAGGATGCCGCCTTCCCAACCGCGGGACCGCAGTCCTGCGGCCACCGCGACGCCGGAATGCCCTGCCCCCACGATCACCACAGGCGCGGTGGCTGCTGATGAGTGGCGGGCCATGTCGCCCTGGATCACTGTCTGCTCACGCATTGGACCCCTCCAACAGGACGTGGAGGTGTTCCGGACCCGAGTTTGTCAGGTTGTTTCCGCGCACATATTCGATCGGCTTGCCCGGGTCCAGCGAGAGGGATCCCAGCTTCTCTGCAAGGAGTTTCACGGTCACCACCACCTCCAACCGCGCAAGCGGGGCCCCAAGGCAGCTGTGGACGCCGTGGCCGAAGCCGAGATGGCCGTCGGTATTGCGGTCGATATCGAAGCGCTCGCCGTCCGGGTATTTGTTGCTATCCCGGTTCGCGGCGGCAGGCAGCAGCCGGACGATGCCACCGGCCGGGATGGTCACCCCGGCCACCTCCACGGCTTCGGTGGTGATCCGGCTCGCCCGCTGCACGGTGCCGCGGTAGCGGGCAAGTTCTTCAACAAAGAGGTTCGCGTCCGCGGGGTTGCGGCGGATCCGGTCCAGCAGTTCCGGCTGCTCGCTGAAGACGCGGAACGCGTTGGCCAGCAGGATGGTGGTGGTGTCGTGGCCGGCGACAAAGACGAAGGCGCAGAGTTCCTTGGCTTCCTTCTCGCTGAGCAGGCCGTCCTTCCACATCCGGGCAATGTGGCCGCCCACGGATTCGCTGCCCTCCCGGTACAGGCGCTCCATGGTGTCTTTCAGGTAAGCGAAGAATTCGAAGGTGCTTTGTTCGTCGGTGCCGGTACCCTGGGCGTTGCGGGCCAGGCGGCCAAAATAGCTGAAGGTTTCGTCGGACCAGAACTTCATCTTCTCGAAGTCCTCGGCCGGCACGTCCAGCAGTGAGCTGATGGTGGACATGCTGAGTGGGATGGCGTAGTCATCCACGGCATCTCCGCCGCGGGCGGCAAGCATCGGTGCCAGGTACTTCTCGGCGTTTTCGCGGACGCGGTCCTCGAAGCGGGCAATCGCCTTCGGGATGAAGGCCTGCGCCACGACCTGGCGCAGGCGAGTGTGGTTGGGGGCGTCGAAGAGAGTCAGGAAGGTCAGCGGAACCGGGTCGACAACCTGGGAGGAGAAAATTTTGGGAGCCCGCATGGCCTTGCGGACATCGTCGTAGCGGGAGATGAACCACACGTCCGATACAGGCGAAGAAGCGCGTAGCACGGGGGCGTTTTCCCGCATCCATTCGTAGTGGGCGTAGGGGTCCCCCTGGGTCCCGTCGTCGACCACTTTGAACGGGGCCATGCCCTCGGGCCAGCTCAAGTCATGCGAATACGGGGGCAGGCCTGCAGACTGGACGTGAAGGTCCCTTGAAGCTGGTGCTGCTGAAACCTCAGTCATGGCAGAAGACATCGTTGTCCTTCTTTCGGAGTTTTCCGACGTGAATTACGTCTCAATCAAGAATGCCGAGCCTTCACCGGCCGGTCCCAGAGGACTTCCGTTCATCGGGTGCGAAAGACTCCGGCCCCGGCTCCGGCTTGGCAACCCGGCGCCGACGCGTGGAATTCCTAGCGCCGGGCCGCCGGAGCGGCTTTCAAGGCCCGTGAAACACCGTTGGCAGCGGTCAGCAGGGCTGGCACTCTCAAAGGAACGGCGGCTTCGTGCCGCGGCACAATGGCATTCAGGGCCGCCGCGATGGCGTTGCCGGGGCCGAAGACGGGCACGGCGATGCCGGTCCATTCCGTCACGCCGATGCCCGGCAGGGCCACGTAGCCGCGCTGGCGGATTTCTGCCAGATGCTTCCGGATCACTAACGGGTCGGTAATGGTCTCGGGCGTGACGGCGGCCAGGGGGCGCGAGAGCACTTCGTCCTGGAATGCCGGCGGGGAAAAAGCCAGCAGCACCAGGCCCGAGGACGATGCGTGAATCGGCATCCGCTGGGCGATGTGGGCTGCGTTCAGACTGGATTCAGGCGCGGACAGGCGCTCCACGTAAAGCACCGTCCCATGGTCGAGCACCGCCAGGGTGGTGTGCTGGTGCACGGCCGCCTGGACGTCGTCCAGGAACGGCAGTGCCAGCTCGCGAAGACTCAGCGCGTGCGACCCCCGCGAGGCCAACTCCCACATCCGCATCCCCGAACGCAGGTTGCCGTCCGGCAACCGCTCTATCAGTCCGTGCAGGACCAGGTCACTGACCAGCCGCTGGGCCGTTGTCAGTGGCAGGCCCGCGCGGCGGGCGAGGCCCGAGAGCGTCATGGTGGGCAGGTCCCGGTCGAACGCACTCATCAGTCGCACGACGCGGCTGATCACCGATTCACCGGATGAGGAGTTTGCCACGGACGCCTCCGGCTAATTTACCTGGCCCGCTGCGACGCTGGCGCCGCGGGCGTCGTCCCGGCCGGCGGCCAGGGCGGCGATGTCCCGGCCAGCCCGGTAGCCGAACACGAGGGCCGGCCCGATGTGGGAGCCGTAACCCGGGTAACCGCCGCCGAAGACGCTCACTGCTGCCGCCCCGACGGCCAGGAGGCCGGGAACTGCCGTTCCCTCGGGCGTGACAACTTCCGACTGTTCGTTGACGCCGATTCCGGCGAAGGTGCCCAGATCGCCCATCTGGATTTTCGCGGCGTAGTAGGGGCCTTTGCCCACCGGGGCGAGGTTGGGGTTCGGCTTGTGCTCCAGGTCGCCGCGGAAGTGGTTGTACAGGGTGGAACCGCGTCCGAAGGCAGGGTCTTCGCCCCGCTCCGCCGCCGGGTTGAAGTCCGCGACGGTGGCGGCGAGGCCCGCCGCGTCGATGCCGAGCTTTCCGGCCAATTCAGCAAGCGTTTTGCCCTTGACAAGGTACCCGGTGCGGTAGAAATAGCCGCGGGGCATGGGCCAGGGCTTGGCATAACCGATGCCGTACTTGTGCATGGTCTTTGCGTCACCAATAACGTAGCCGTACGTCTTGTCCTCGTCCCGGTTGTGGGCGATCATCGCGCCGCCGAAGTCGTGGTAGCTGAGCGCCTCGTTGCCGAACCGCTTCCCATGACGGTCGACGGCGATCAGGCCCGGCAGGCCGATGGCCCGCAGGTGCGGGAAGAGCCGCTCCTTGCCGCTCAGGTACTTGAACACGGTTACCGGGGCCCAGGAGCCTACGCTGAACACGGAGTCATCGATGTGGCCGCCGGCGCTCGTCGCCAGGACTGCGGCGTCCCCGCCGTGGCCCACTGTCGGGGTGAAGTGGTCGTCCCCGTCGGCGTCGTGCGGGAAATACTGCCGCCGCAGTTCCCTGTTACCGGAGAAGCCGCCGGCGGCCAGGATCACGCCCAGCCGTGCTGTGACCGTGGTGGCGTGCTCTCCGCCGAGGACCGCCCCGGTGATGCTTCCGGCGTCGTCCCTGGTCAGGGAGAGCGCGGGCGAAGATTTCCACAGCCGCACACCCAGGTCATCGGCGCTCTTCACCATGCGGGTCATCAGGGCATTGCCGTTGGAACGCAGGACGGGCCGCTTGTACCGGGCAGCGTCTGCCCAGGTGCGCAACAGCTTCTTCGCCACATAAACGAACGACTTGACTGACTGGTTCACGTGGAAGAACTCATTGATATCCGGGCCCACCTGGGGCATGTAGCCGAACACGGTGTAGGAACTCATATACGGCTGCATCAACAGGCGCTTATCCCCCAGGACGCGTGCGTCAACATCCTGCGGCAGGACGGCGCGGCCGGAAAGCTTCGCCCCGGGCAGGTCCATCTGGTAGTCCGGGGACTTTTCCGGATAGGTGAATTTCACCTCGGTTTCATTCTCGAAAAAGGAGATCGCTTCCGGGACCGTGTCCAGGAAGTCCCGGACGCCGGCTTCATTGAACGTGTCCGGGGCGAGGTTCTTCAGGTAGGTCTCGGCGTCCTCGCGGGTATCTCCCTGCGACACCCCCTGCCTGTTGCCAGGGACCCACGCCCAGCCGGCGGAAATGGCAGTGGTCCCGCCGAAGTATTGTTCCTTTTCCGCAACGATCACACTGAGCCCCTGTGAGGCTGCCTTTATGGCGGCGGCCATCCCGGCCACGCCGGAGCCGATGACCAGGACATCACAGACTGCTGTGGCGTCGACGGGTGATTCGCTCATGGTTGTTGCCTTGCTCATAAATCCTGCTCCAATCAGTCGGCCCGCATCATTGCCGCGGCCGGGTGGAAAGCTAAACCCCCAGTAGACCGGGTGGCGCCGCCGTCGGGGAGTCGGATTACCATTGAGCGGGAATCGAAGGAGCAATGTGGCCAATTCCGCATCGGGCGAGTCGATCATCGGCCGCTTCGTAAAGATCGTGAGCGCATTCGACGACCGCCATGGTTCCATGAGCGTCGCCGAACTCGGGCGCAGGACCGGGCTGCCGGTCACCACCACCTATCGGCTGGTCAATGACCTGCTCCAGGAACGGCTGCTCGAACGGGAGCCCGGCGGCGACATCCATATCGGCACCCGAATGTGGGAACTGGGCTCGCGGGGGTCCAAGACGCTTAGCCTGAGGGAGGCCGCGCTGCCGTTCATGGAGGACGTCCAGGCCGTAGTGCAGCACTCCACCACGCTGGGCATCCTGGACTCGGACGAGGTGCTGTACATCGAGCGCCTGGGTTCCGATAAGACCATTGTGGACATCACCAAAGTTGCGGGCCGGCTGCCGCTCCACGCGACGTCGTCGGGCCTGGTCCTCCTGGCGCACTCCCCCGCTGCCTATCAGGACAGCTTCCTCGCCCGGCCCCTGCCGAAGTTCACGGAAACGACACTGACCGACCCGTCCGAGTTGCGCCGTCATCTGGCCGGGATCAGGCAGCGCGGCTTTGCTGCCATGCCTGGCGTGATTGTTCCCGAATCCAGCGGTATCGCCGTCCCCGTTTTCGGGCCGGACAACGCAATCGGCGCGGCGCTTAGCGTGGTGGTCCCCCGCAACGAGGAGAATGCAGCCGCCCGGGTACCCGTGCTGATGGCTTCGGCGCGGGGAATCTCGCGGGCCCTCGGCTGGCGTGGCGAGCTGAAGGGCACCCTGCGCCAAAGTCACTGAGCAGGACCCCTGGATTCGGCTATTTCCGATCATCGGTAATCATGTGGTTCCAATCACACCTTTCCTGCCACTCTGGCTGGGACGCAGCGATGAGGCTGCAGGAGTAGAGGAGCAGACCACATGAACACCACAGCGAACCGCGTGGCCGGCAAAACAGCCATCGTCACAGGCGGCCGCGGCGACCTGGGCAGCGCCACTGCCGCACTGTTGGCAGAACACGGCGCAATAGTCGCCAGCCTGGACGTTGCCGGCATCCCTGCCGGCGCCTCCCACGCCAACATCAACGAGTATGACGTGGATGTCACCAGCGAGGAGAGCGTCGCGGACGCCATTCGCCGGGTCCGCGACGAACTGGGAACTCCGGACATCCTGGTCAACGCCGCCGGAATCATCGGGCCTGCGGGAGCATCACACACGGCGTCGGTGACCGATTTCGATACGATCTTCAACGTCAACGTCAAGGGCGTTTGGCTCATGACCAAGTACGTGGTCCCCGGCATGATCGAAAAAGGCGCCGGCAGCATCGTCAACTTCTCCTCCATCCACGGCATCACGGGCGGTCGGAGCGTGCCGCTGTACCACGCGACCAAAGGCGCCGTCCGGCTCTTGAGCAAGTCTGACGCGGCCGCGTACGGAAGCCACGGCGTACGGGTGAACTCCATCCACCCCGGTTCCATGGACACCCGGATGAGCCGCCGCTCGGCCGAACAGTCCGAGATCGGGCCCGAGGCCTACTACAAGCAGCTGGTCGGTTCGAATCCCCTGCCGCGGCAGGGCAAGCCGGACGAGATCGCCTACGGGGTGCTGTACCTGGCCTCCGACGAGTCCCGCTTTACGACGGGCTCCGAGCTCGTGATCGACGGCGGCTACACTGCCGTCTGATCCGGCCCTCCGCGCCGATTCCCCTCTTCTTTGTTACTCCCGAAAGGCAACACCCTGATGAAATTCGTCCATGGAAGCGCATCCGAACGCTACGACGTCGTCGTTCTAGGTTCCGGGGCCGGCGCCCTCACCGCGGCGGCTACGGCAGCCCGCGCGGGCAAGTCTGTCGTGGTCCTCGAAAAAAGTGCCCTGTTGGGCGGCACGTCAGCAGTCTCCGGCGGCATGCTGTGGGTGGCGGACAACCATCATGCCCGCCGGGCCGGCATCACGGACTCCAAGAAAGCGGCGGCGGAATACGTGCGCGCGGTGGCCCGGGGTCGCGGCCGCGATGAACTGCTGGACGCGGCCCTGGCGTACGGGGACCAGATGCTCCGCTTCGTCGAAGAGGAGTGCGGGCTCGGCTTCATCTTCCTCGACAACTTCCCCGACTACCGCCAGGACCTGCCCGGCGCCGTGGAAGGCGGCCGCACGGTGGAGCCGGAACTGTTCAACAGCCGGGAAGCACTGGGCGACCTGAAGGAACACGTGCGCAGCGACGGCCGGGCGCCGTTCACGATGCAGGAATATGAAAACTGGGGCGCTTTCACCAAGTTCCCGTGGGACGCGCTGTCCCAACGACAGGCCGATGGCCTGGTGGCGAAGGGCCAGGCCCTCGTCTCCATGCTGCTCGCCAGCCTGGTCCGCGACGGTGCAGCGCTCGCCACCGGGGCCCGCGGACACCGGCTGCTGACCGACGGCGGCCGCGTGACCGGCGTCGAACTTGAAACCGGGGAAACGTTCCTGGCGAACGACGGCGTGGTGCTCGCCACTGGCGGCTTCGAATGGGACAAGGCACTGGCCGACTCGATGCTCGCCTCGCGGCTGTACACGATGTGCTCGCCGCCTTCCAACACCGGCGACGGCCTGCGGATGGCGCAGCGGATCGGCGGCCAGACCCGCGGCACCCGCGAAGCCTGGTGGGCCCCGATGTCTGTCACCGGCGACGCCCGTGACGGCCAGCCGATCGGCACCCTGCTGCGCTTCGAGCGCCAGGGTCCGGGATCGATCATGGTGAACCGCCATGGCCGCCGTTTCGCGAATGAGTCCCAGAACTACAACGACCTCGCCCGGAGCCTGCAGTCCTGGGACTCCCCCAACAACCAGACACTCAATACTCCTGCCCACGTGATTGTGGACCACGCCTACATGGAGCGCTACGGCATCCTGGCCCACCGCGCCGGACAGCCTACCCCCGGCTACCTTGTGGAAGCCAAGACGCTGGAGGAACTGGCGGCGAAGATCAACGTTCCTGCGGACAACCTCGTTGAAACGGTGGACCGCTTCAACGCGTTTGCGGTCAAGGGCGAAGACCCGGACTTCGGCCGCGGCGAAAGTGCCTACGACAAGTACTGGGGTGACACCGACAACCAGTACCCGAACCCGTCCCTGGGTCCTCTGCAGACTGGACCGTTTTACGCGATGGAGGTAGTCAACGGGGCCTTTGGCACCAACGGCGGCGTGGCCACTGACGGCCGGGCACGCGTGCTCGATGTGGACAACCGCCCCATCGAGGGCCTTTATGCCGCCGGCAACACGACCGAGAACGCCTACGCAGCCGGGTACCCCGGCGCTGGTGCCACCCTCGGACCGATCATGACCATGGGCTACCTCGCCGGAAGGACCATCGCCGGCCAGTCCGCGGACTACAGCCCGGCTGAACAGACCGAATCCACGGCAGAACTGGTGGGCGCCTGAGATGATCCGGCATACGGTGCTGTTCAAGTTCAAACCGGATTTTCCGCCTGCAGACAAGCAGGCCTGGATCGCCGGACTCAACAGGATGACCGGGAACATCCCCGGCATGCTTAGCCTCACCCACGGAACAGACGTCCTCAACACCGAACGCTCCTTCGATTACGCCATCGTGGCCGACTTCGAAACGGTCGAGGACATCGCGGTCTACAACACGCATCCGCTCCACGAGCCGCTCAAAGCGTTCTCGTTCCCCAACAGCCAGCAGATCCTCTCGGTGGACTTCCACCTGGAGGCTCCCCAGCAGGCTTCCACTAAGACACCGACGTCTTGAGGAGAACCATGCAGTCCGAATCCCCAACCCAAGCCACAGCATCCCCAACCCAGCGCAAGACGCCGGGCAAGGCCGCCCTGGCGTCCTTCCTCGGCAGCACCTTGGAATATTACGACTTCTTCATCTACGGGACCGCCGCCGCCTTGGTCTTTCCGCACCTCTTCTTCCCGACAGCCGACCCCGCGATCGGACTAATCAGTGCATTCGCAACGTTCGGCGTGGCCTACGTCGCCCGTCCGGTGGGAGGCCTGGTCATGGGCCACTTCGGTGACAAGCTGGGCCGCAAAAAGATCCTGCTGCTCACCCTGGGCATCATGGGTTTGTCGTCACTGGGCATCGGCTTCCTGCCCGGCTATGAGCAGGTGGGCATCTGGGCCCCGATCCTCCTCGTGGCCGGCCGCCTGGCGCAGGGCTTCTCCGCGGGCGCGGAATCGGCCGGCGCGTCGGCCCTGACCCTCGAGCACTCCCCGGAAGGAAAGCGCGGCTTCTTCACCAGCTTCGTGATGACCGGTTATGCCTCCGGCATGGTGCTAGCCACCCTCGTCTTCATTCCCGTGGCAGCCATGCCGCAGGACGCCATGATGGCCTGGGGCTGGCGTATCCCCTTCTGGCTTTCGATCGTGGTTCTTGCCATTGCCTATTGGGTGCGCACCCACCTGGATGAGACTCCAGTCTTCGAGGAAGCCCAGGAAAAGGACCAGGTGGCCCCGATGCCCGTCAAGGACGTACTTAAGTTCCAGGGCGCTGACGTGGCCCGGGTAGTGGGCATGTCCATCATGTCCGTCATGCAGACCATATTCACCGTTTTCGGGTTGGCGTACGCCACGTCCACCGCAGGCTTTGACCGCGCCTCCATCCTGACCGTGAATGCCGTGGCCATCGGGCTGTCAATGGTCGCCATGCCGCTCGCCGCCAGGCTGTCGGACCGGATTGGACGGCGTCCGGTGATGCTCACGGCTGCAATCGGCTGCTCGGTCACGATCTTCCTCTACTTCCTGGCGCTGGCCTCCGGCAACCTCGTGTTGGTCTTCCTCGCCGCGTTCCTGAACATGACGGTGCTCTACTCGGGCTTCAACGGCATCTGGCCCTCGTTCTTCGCGGAGCAGTTCGCCGCGCCGGTGCGGTACACCGGCATGGCCCTGGGCAACCAGCTGGGACTCGTCCTGGCCGGTTTTGCACCGATGATCGCCGGCATGCTCCTCACCCCCGGCGTCACAGGCTGGATTCCGGTTGCCGTCTTCGCCACGGTCTGCATGCTGATCGCGGCGGCCTCGGTGTTCTACTCGCGGGAGACGTTCAGGACGCCGATTGCGGAACTCGGCGCCCCTTACCTTAAGGGATTCGCGCTGCGGCGCGACAGGCTGGCCGCGGAGAAGCAGGACCTGTCTGCCGCCCGGGCCGGCGCACCGATCCCCTGAGACCTTCCCCCGAGAGGAAACCGGCATGTCCAGAGCAACCAACCACCGCAACAAGTACCCCAGCCACTGGCCGATCCAGGTTTCCGGACTGCCGTCCATCCGTCACCCCCTGCCGCCGCCAGGCCGCTCAACCTTGGAGATGACCGGCCCGGCGGCACACAATCCCGCTGACGGCACCCTGACTGCGTCGGCGTGGATCGGACTGCACTACGCGTCTGAGGATGGCTAGCAGCCAGTCAGATGCCGTTTCGGCCGGTCCTGCCTGTAGAGGTAGCGGCCCGCTTCCCGGAAACCGGCGCCGGCGTAGAGCTGCCGGGCGCCGTGGTTTGCCGCGGTCACCAGGAGCCAATAGCCGCCGACGCCGTGAAGGGCGCCCTGGGAAAGCAGCTCCTGCAATACACGTCCGGCGAGGCCGCGGCGGCGTGCATCCTGACGGGTGGCCATGCAGTAGATGCCTCCGGATGCTGCAGCACCGCGCGGAAGGGCGAGCCGTCCGACGGCGGCGGGAACGCCGTCGTCGGACCTCACCAGCGCGTATACCGACGGGCAGCCGGTGAGGACGGCGCGGGCCACCTCACGTTCGGCGGGGCCGCCCCGGCCGTCGACGCTCCACCACAACTGCAGCCATTCTTCGGACGGCAGTTGCGAAATCTCCACCGCGGGAGTCGGATCCGGAGCTTCGTACGGGGCGGAGCGGCCTCGGCTCATGATCACCGTCTCGGACTGCCGTGTAAAGCCCTCCTCATCGAGAACAGCGTTAAGGTCGGCCGAACGGGAATCGTCGAACACCTGGAAGATCAGCGGCAGCCGGCGGTCCCGGTACCAGAGCCTCGCAGCCCGCAGCGCAGCATGCTGCGCCTGGGAATCGCTGCCCGGTTCCCGCGCCCAGACCGAGTTGGCGCGCTGCGTCACGCCGGACGCCGCACGCAGAACCCACCCATTGGATTCCGAACGGTCCGGAGCACGCCAGGCGGCGTCCATCATAATCTCCAGCTCATGCAGCGGCGGGGCACCCATGGCTAACCACCTTTCAGATGCGAAAGGCCCCCGGTTCGAACTGGACCAGTTCGAACCGGGGGCCTCGCCAGTATTGGCCTGATTACTCGGCCTTTTTGGGCTCTTCCGACTTTGCCTGCGGCTTGAAGTCCACGCCGGCTTCCTTGCGCTGCTGCGCGGTGATGGGCGCCGGAGCCTGGGTCAGCGGATCGTAGCCGTTGCCGGTCTTCGGGAACGCGATGACGTCGCGGATCGACTCAACTCCCGCCAGCAGGGCCACCACCCGGTCCCAGCCGAAGGCGATTCCGCCGTGCGGAGGGGCGCCGAATTTGAAGCCCTCCAGCAGGAACCCGAACTTGGTCTGGGCGTCTTCGCGGTCCAGGCCCATCAGTTCGAACACGCGTTCCTGCACGTCACGTTCGTGGATACGGATGGATCCGCCGCCGATTTCGTTGCCGTTGCAGACAATGTCGTAAGCGTAGGACAGGGCCGATTCCGGGTCCTTGTCGAAGGTATCCAGGAATTCCGGCTTGGGTGAAGTGAAGGCGTGGTGCACGGCCGTCCACTTGCCTGCCCCAACGGCCACGTCACCGGAGGCAACAGCCGCCGCGGCCGGCTCGAACATGGGGGCGTCAACCACCCAGCAGAAAGCCCAGTCACTGGGGTTGATCAGCCCGGTACGGTGGCCGATCTCAACACGGGCAGCACCGAGGAGGGCGCGGGCTGCTGATTTCTCGCCGGCGGCGAAGAAGATGCAGTCGCCCGGCTGGGCGCCAACGGCGTCGGCCAGGCCGGCACGCTCGGTGTCGGTCAGGTTCTTGGCAACGGGGCCAGCCAGTTCGCCGTCTTCCTTGAAGAGGACGTACGCCAGGCCCTTGTGGCCGCGCTGCTTGGCGAATTCCTGCCAGCCGTCAAGGGTGCGGCGCGGCTGGGAAGCACCGCCGGGCATGACCACAGCACCGACGTAGGGAGCCTTGAAGACGCCGAAGTTGGTGTCCTTGAAGAACTCGGTAAGCTCGGTGAGCTCCACGCCAAAACGAAGGTCAGGCTTGTCCGAGCCGAACCGTGCCATCGCGTCTGCGTAGGTGATGCGCTGAATGGGCGTCGGGATTTCGACGTCGATCAGCTTCCACAGTGCCTTGACGATGTTTTCGCCCAGCGAAATGATGTCGTCCTGGTCCACGAAGCTCGCCTCGATGTCCAGCTGGGTGAACTCCGGCTGGCGGTCCGCGCGGAAGTCCTCATCGCGGTAGCAGCGCGCGATCTGGTAGTACTTCTCAAAGCCGCCCACCTGCAGGAGCTGTTTGAAAAGCTGCGGGGACTGCGGCAGGGCGTACCAGGATCCGGGGGCCAGACGTGCGGGGACCACGAAGTCACGGGCGCCTTCCGGCGTCGAACGCGTCAGCGTGGGCGTCTCGATCTCGACGAAACCGTCCTGGTGCAGCAGTTCGCGGGCAACCCGGTTGGCTTCGGAGCGCAGGCGCAGGTTGCGGGCAGGGCCGGGCCGGCGCAGGTCCAGGTAGCGGTGCTTCAAGCGGGCTTCCTCGCCCACCTCAACGTGCTCATCGATCTGGAACGGCAGCGGATCCGCGGTGTTCAGGATGACCACCTTGTCCGCCATGACCTCGATGGAGCCGGTGGCGAGGGCCGGGTTCTCGTTGCCCTCAGGGCGCTGGGAAACGGTGCCGGTGACCTGCAGGACGTACTCATTGCGCAGACCGTGGAAGACCTCTTCCTCACGGACCACAACCTGGGCCACGCCGGACGCATCGCGGAGGTCCACGAAGGCAACTCCACCGTGATCGCGGCGGCGGCCCACCCAGCCGGCCAGGGTTACGGTTTGTCCAATGTGCTCGGAGCGAAGGGATCCGAGGTCATGTGTGCGCAGCACAGCACGCCTTTCT
The DNA here is from genome assembly GCF_052113505.1 of Pseudarthrobacter sp. TAF60_1. Taxonomy (NCBI): domain Bacteria; kingdom Bacillati; phylum Actinomycetota; class Actinomycetes; order Micrococcales; family Micrococcaceae; genus Pseudarthrobacter; species Pseudarthrobacter sp. TAF60_1. The sequence continues at coordinate 195,553 of NZ_JBFRDI010000002.1, read as the reverse complement.
GAAGGAGACAGCAGGAAAACTAAGACTTAAAGATGCATAGGATCGTTCCGGGAACAATCCCGTTCGAGTTTACCCGCTGGAAAGGTCCCGCTCCCCCATGAACCCGCATCAACAGCTTCAACGGAGGCTCGGCGTGTTTGACGCCACCTCCATCGGACTCGGTTCCATGCTGGGCGCCGGGGTCTTTGTGGTCTTCTCCCCGGCCGCGGGGCTGGCCGGGAATTTCCTGGTCCTGGCCGTCCTGGTCGCGGGCGCTGTGGCCTATTGCAACGCCGTAGCGTCTGCGGAGTTGGCGGCGCGGTATCCTGCCAGCGGCGGCACGTACATCTATGGCCGGAAGCGGCTGGGCGAATGGCCCGGTTTTATTGCCGGGTGGGGCTTCGTGAGCGGGAAGTCGGCGTCGTGCGCAGCCATGGCACTGACCTTCGGCCACTATGTGGCCCCGGACTATGCCGTTCCTGTTGCTGTCGCGGCCGTGGTTGCGCTCACGGTCGTGAACATGTTCGGCATCACCCGGACCGCACTGCTGACCCGGGTCCTCCTGTGCCTTGTCCTGGCCACCCTGGTTTTTGTGGCGGTGGCTGCCGTCCTCGGGCCACACCCTGCGGGCGCTGCATCGGGTGCCGGAGGGCCCGGTACAGGAGGGCATTCTGCAGGAGGGCTGGGGGGCGTGCTGCCAGCCGCCGGCCTGATGTTTTTCGCGTTTGCCGGCTACGCCCGGATTGCCACGCTGGGCGAGGAAGTCAAGGATCCGGCGAGGACCATTCCACGGGCAATCCTCGCTGCGCTGGCCGCCGCCTTTGTTATCTACCTGGGACTGGCGCTGCTGCTCCAGAGCCATTTGCCGGACGGCCTCCTTGCCGCCACCGACGTCCCGCTGCTGGACGCTGTGCTGCAATCACAGCTCGCCGCCGGAGCTCCGCTGGTTCAGGCCGGTGCGGCGGCCGCCAGCCTCGGAGCCCTGCTGGCGCTCATCACCGGAGTGGGAAGGACCACCCTGGCCATGGCCCGGGAGCGGGACCTGCCGGCACCGCTGGCCCGCGTAGGGGGCCGGCGCCCGGTGCCGTTCGTGGCGGAACTCGCCGTGGCCGCCGTCGTGATCCTGCTTCTGGTGACCACGGACGTGATGACCGTGGTGGGGTTCTCCAGCTTCGGCGTGCTGATCTATTACGCCGTCACCAACGCTGCCGCCTTCACCTTGGAGACCCACCCGCCCCACGCACCCAAGTGGCTGAACGTGGCCGGTTTCGGCGGCTGCCTGCTGCTTGCTTTCACGCTGCCGGCGGCGTCCGTGCTGGGGATGGCCGCCATCCTGGCCGCCGGCGCCGCAGTCCGGTTTGTGGTGCTCCGGCTGCGGTAGTGTGCCCCCGGCCGGCCATCCGGAGTCCACAGGCGTTGCCGCCATTTTTCCCCATTCGGCCCAAGAGCCGCCGTACACCCGGACGTGACTGCGTCCCAGCAGGTAGGTCAGCACAAACCATGCGGTGCTGGCGCGGGCACCAACCATGCAGTAGGTAACTATCTCGCCAGCCGGGTCCCGGAATTCAGCCTCGATGCAGACATCCACCAAGGCGACCCCCGGCAGCCCAATCGATTCCGCTACCTCATCCTGCGCGGCACGGATTCGCTTGCCCGGGTCGGTAGTCAGTCCGGCGAGGCTCCGGCGCCTGTACCGACCATGGCCGGCCAGCCTGCTCCCAGGTGGTCCTTGAGGTGTCCAGGATCCTGAGCCCCTTATGACCGTAGAGCTTCATCAGCCAAAACCCCATGGCCGCATCCGGGTCCCTACGTCGTGAAGATCTGGACGTTCAGGTCCTCTGCCGGCGGTGTCCAGATCTCCGGAAATGCGACCACCTGGTCTCCGGACCGGATGTCCTTGACCTGGTGATTGCCGTCGTCGTCAGTGAACCACACGAACGGGATGCCGCGGCGGTCCGCGAACTTGATCTGCTTGCCGAATTTCTCCGCCTTGGCCGCTACTTCCGTGGCGATGCCCCGGCTGCGAAGCTGGGCAGCAACGTCCTGGGCGGCACCCCAGCTGTCATCGCTCGTGAGCGCAACCAGCACCGCCGTGGGTACGGACCGGGAGGCCTTGGCCAGGTCCTGGCTGAGGATGCGCGACACAAGCCGGGTGACGCCGATGGAGAGGCCGACGCCGGGGAACTTGCGGTTGCCCTTGCTCGCCAGGGCGTCGTAACGGCCGCCGGAGCAAACGGAACCGAGCTGCTCGTGGCCCACCAACACGGTCTCCACCACGGTGCCCGTGTAGTAGTCGAGGCCGCGGGCAATGCTGAGGTCCGCCACTACCTTGCCAGGCGCGCGCTGAACTGCGGCGTCGATCACCTGTTCGAGTTCGTTGAGGCCCTCCTCGAGCAGGTCGTTGGTGACGCCGAGGGCGCGGACCTGGGCCACAAACGTGGTGTCTTCCGTGCGGATTCCCGCCAGCTTCAAGGCCAGCTGCGCCTGTTCGTCGGATGCCCCCAATTCAGCCTTAAGCAAGTCGGCAACTTTTTCGGGACCGATCTTTTCCAGCTTGTCGATACTGCGGAGCACGCCGGCGGTATCGTCCAGGCCGATCCCGCGGTAGAAGCCTTCCGCAAGCTTGCGGTTGTTGATGCGCAGGCGGAAGTCAGGGATGGGCAGGGCGCTCAGGGCCTCCGCAATGACCAGGGCGATCTCCACGTCGTAGCGGAAGGGCAGCTCGCCGTCGCCCACAACGTCAATATCCGCCTGGGTGAATTCCCGGGCCCGGCCTTCCTGCGGGCGCTCTCCGCGCCACACTTTCTGGATCTGGTAGCGCCGGAACGGGAAGGCCAGATAGCCGGCATTCTCCACGACGTAGCGGGCAAACGGCACCGTTAGGTCGAAGTGCAAAGCGAGGGCGTGCGGATCGGACTTTCCGGCCTTCGCCGAATCCGGGTCGGCCTCATCATCCTGCAGCCGGCTCAGTCCGTAAACCTCTTTATCGATCTCGCCTTTACGCAGCAGCTGGCCGACAGTTTCCACGGCCCGGGTCTCGATGGACCCGAAGCCGTGCAGCTCAAAAACCTTGCGGAGCGTGTCCAGCACGTGCAGCTCCACCAGCCGCTCCTCGGGAAGCCACTCGGGGAATCCGGACAGGGAGGCGGTGCGTGCCATGGTGGATGTTCTCCTCTTGATGAAAGGCGCCTGGGACTCTGCCCGGCATTCCGCCCGAAACGGGCCAGGAACGGCGGCTGTCCAGCAACTCATGCATAAACTATGTGCGGCAGTCAGTTTATGCGCCATCCGCCCGCATCTCTAATACGGGGCCGTGGACGCTGAAGGCTGCCGCCAGACCACTGTGCCCGGGAGCTCATTACCGGCCGCAGACCGACTTACAGGAGGACCCTTGGCGGCCAGTTCACGCAGTGCCCGCGAAGCCAAACGCCGTGTCCAGCAGATGGAGGCGAAGCGCGAGCTGCGGCGGGACCAGGAATCGCGGCGCAAACGCGACAACCTCATCGCCGCCGGTGCGGGCGCCGCCGCCGTGGTCCTCGCCGTCGTACTTCAGTTCACGGCCTTTGCAGGCAATCCCACTGAAGACGAGTTTGCTGCATTAGAGGCGGGCCTGACCACTCCCTCCGCCTCCCCCACAACGTCGGCCCCGCCCACCAACGCGGCCAACGTCCCATCGCCGGAAACAGCCGCCGGGAAGGTGTTCACCGGCGAGCTCGCCCTGAACCGGGGCAAGCTCGGCGTCGAACTGGACGGCACCAAGGCACCCCAGGCGGCCGCCGTCTTCAAATCCCTCAGCGATGAAGGCTACTTCACTGGCAAGTCCTGCCACCGGCTCACCACGGGTGCCAATTTCGGTGTCCTGCAATGCGGATCTGCCGACGGCAAGGGCGGCGGAAAGCCTGAGTACACGTGGGGTCCGCTCGAAAATGTCCCGGCTGACAATCTGTACCCGGCCGGCACCATTGCCGTAGCGAGGACGGGCAACAATGCGTACGGCAACGGCACGCAGTTCTTTATTGTTTACAAAGACACCGTGATTCCGGCCGACACCGCCGGCGGATATACGGTGGTGGGCAAGGTGACGTCCGGACTGGATGTGGTGTCCGGAATCGCGGCGGCGGGAATCACCCCCGGCAGCAGCGACACGGACGGCGCACCCGTGGAACCAGTCACGATAGACTCGGTTTCTCTGAAGTAGGAAGCCCGGCCTCACGGCTGCGGTGCAGTATGTGAGTATTTTCCTCCAAGCGAAAGACTTTTAGCGGTGACAGACAGTCAGAAATCCGACGAAACAGCAGCAGACCTGACCGAGGCAACAGCCCCCGAGGCTGAGCAGGCAGTAGCTGACCAGGCAGGAACCGAGGAGGCCGCAGCCGAGGAGGCCACGGTTCCGCAGACCGAAACCGCTCAGGCCGAGACTACGCAGGCTGAAGCTGGCCAGGATGCACCTGAGGCTCGCGAGGACGCTCCGGCCGAGGTTCCGCAGGCTGACGCCGGGGAGCCGGAGGCGGCCAAGGAGGCATCTGCAGCGCCTAAGGCCCCGCAGCCCGAGGCCCCCGCACCGCGGCCCGCTCCGTCGCCTGCAGCCTTTGCCGCCCGGCCCAAGCCGGCAGCAGCCGCACCCGTGGTGACCCCGGCACCAGTTGCTTCCGCCACCTCATTGGCGGAAGCTGCCCGGTGGGGCCGCGTCGAAGGTGATGGCCACGTGTTCCTGACCATTGATGGCGAAGAGCACCCGGTTGGCCAATACCCTGACGTCAGCGACGACGAGGCACTGGGGTATTTCGCGCGGAAATATGACGACATCGTGGCGCAAATCGTGCTCCTGGAACAGCGCGTCAGCTCCAAGGCTCCAAGCACTGATATGCAGAAGACGGTTACCCACCTGCGTGAACAGCTGGCAGAGCGGAACATGGTGGGCGACCTCCGGTCCGCCGAAGCGCGCCTCGATGCTGTGTCGGCCCAAATCACCGAGCTTGAGAAGGCAGAGAAGGCAGAGCACGACGCCGTGCGGGCCGCCGAACTCTCCGCCCGCGAGGCAATTGTGGCCGAAGCGGAAGAAATCTCAGGCCAGGATCCCACCCAGATCCAGTGGAAAACCTCCAGCGCACGGATGAACGAACTCTTTGAAAGCTGGAAGGCGGCCCAGAAGAGTGGCGTCCGGCTCGGACGCAGCAACGAAGATGCCCTCTGGAAGCGCTTCCGTGCCGCACGCACGGTGTTCGACCGCCACCGCCGTGCTTACTTCTCCCAGCTGGACAGCACCAACTCGGCCGCAAAATTGGCCAAGGAAAAGCTCATTGCAGAGGCTGAGGCATTGTCCTCGTCCACCGACTGGGGCTTCGCCGCCGGTGAGTACCGCCGGCTCATGGATGACTGGAAGGCCTCCCCGCGGGCAAGCCGTAAAGACGACGACGCCCTGTGGGCCCGTTTCCGCGCAGCCCAGGACGTCTTCTTTACCTCCCGGCAGGCAGCCAACGAGGAGATCGACCAGGAGTACGCGGCCAACCTCACGGTGAAGGAAGCACTCCTGGTTGAGGCCAACGCCATCCTTCCGGTCAAGGACCTGGGCGCCGCCAAGAAGGCGCTCCAGTCGATCCGGGACCGTTGGGAAGAAGCGGGCAAGGTCCCCCGTGCCGACATGGGACGGATCGAAGCCGGCCTCCGCAAGGTGGAGGACGCTGTCCACCAGGCCGAACAGGAAAACTGGCAGCGCTCCAACCCCGAGACCAAAGCCCGCACCAACAGCGCACTCTCGCAGCTGGAGGCAGCCATTGCCGGGCTCCAGGACGATCTCCAGAAGGCGGAGAAAGCCGGCGACGAGCGAAAGATCAAGGCCGCAAGGGAAGCCCTCGAGGCACGGCAGGCCTGGCTTGACCAGATCCAGCGCTCTGCCAGCGAGCTCGCCTAGGACCCAGCCAACCACAGGCCGCACAGGCCCGGTTCCGGTTATCCACATAACCGGAACCGGGCCTGTGCCTTTTAATCAGCCACGCGGCAGGATGGGTGGATGGCCACCCCGTCACCTTCCCAACACCCTGACCTCTACTCGCCGGGCCGGCCTTTCACGTGGCCGGAACTCCAGACCCTGGCGGCTGACGGGGTCCTTTCACAGTTCCACCAGCACGGCTATACGCTGCCTGACGTTCAGGTCTCGGCCCAGCTAAGGGCCAGGGCGGCCGCCAATGCAGTGCCTGCACCGGTACGGCAGCGTGTGGTGGCTGGCAGGATGACGGCGGCCTGGATCTACGGCTGCGCGGAGGAGCCGGACAAGCTGGCGTTGCTTGTGGATGCGAAACGGCGGATTTCCAGTCTCCGCAGCACCCGTGGCTGCACCCTCCATGAAGTCAGGCTTGGCCCCTTTGACGTCGTCAGCATGGGCGGGCTCATGGTGTCGAGCCCGCTCCGGACGGCCGTGGACATCGCACTGCACGTGGACGCCCACCGGGCGTTGCCCGCCCTCGCAGGACTGCTGGCCCGCCCGGAGAAGGACGTCCGGCTGCGCCTGCTCGTCCTGGCCATCGAGGCCACTCCGAGGGTCCCGCACAAAAGGGCCGCCCTGGAGAAACTTGCGCTGTTAGCTCCGGCGCTTGTTACCGGTAGTCCGGTAGACATCGAACACGCCGTCGATGCGTCGGACAGCGCTGAGGACGTGGCTGAGGTACTTGGGGTCACCCATCTCGAAGGCGAACCGTGAGATGGCCACGCGGTCACTGGAGGTGTTCACGCTGGCGGCCAGGATATTGACGTGGTTTTCGGAAAGTACCCGCGTCACATCCGAGAGGAGGGACTTCCGGTCGAGCGCCTCCACCTGGATCTCCACCAGGAAAACGCTCGACTGCGTCGGAGCCCAGTCAACATCCACGATCCTGTCCGGCTGGTCCTTGAGGTCGGAGATATTGGTGCAGTCAGTTCGGTGCACGGACACACCGGAGCCCCTTGTGACGAATCCGAGAATGGGATCCGGCGGCACGGGGGTGCAGCAACGGGCCAGCTTTACCCACACATCACCGACGCCGCGCACCACCACACCGGAGTCGGAGAACTTGGTTTTGGTGACCTGCGTGGGGATGCTGACTTCGGTGATGTCGTCGTCGGTGCTCTCACTGCCACCGAGGCTTTCAACAAGCCTTTCCATGACCGACTGGGCTGACGTGTGCCCGTCTCCCACGCCGGCGTACAGGCCCGAGATGTCCAAGTACTTGAAGTCCGCGGCCACGGCCGCCAAGGCCTCGTGTGTCATCAGGCGCTGCAGTGGCAGGTTCTGTTTCCGCATGGCCCTGGTCAGGAGTTCCTTACCGCGATCGATTGCCTCTTCGCGGCGTTCCTTGCTGAACCATTGCCGGATCTTGTTCCGGGCGCGGGCACTTTTGACGAAGTGCTGCCAATCCTGGCTGGGCCCTGCACCCTCGGCTTTGGAGGTGAAAATCTCCACCCAGTCGCCGTGGTTCAATTCGCTGTTCAGCGGAACCAGTTTGCCGTTGACCCGGGCACCGATGGTGCGGTGCCCCACTTCCGTGTGGACGGCGTAGGCGAAGTCCACAGGGGTTGACCCGGCGGGCAGCGCCATCACCTCACCCTTGGGTGTGAAGACAAAAACCTCACGCGCATTGATCTCAAAACGCAGGGAATCCAGGAACTCCCCGGGATCCGAGGTTTCCTGCTGCCAGTCGACCAGGGACCGCAGCCAGCCCATGTCACCGTCGCGGGGGCTTCCCGGGCCAACGGCTGTCCGGTTGGGCTGATCTTTGTACTTCCAGTGCGCGGCGACGCCGTATTCGGCCCGGCGGTGCATTTCGTGCGTGCGGATCTGGATCTCCACGGGTTTGCCGCCCGGGCCTATCACCGTGGTGTGCAGCGACTGGTACATATTGAATTTGGGCATGGCTATGTAGTCTTTGAATCGCCCTGGCAGGGGGTTCCAGCGCGAATGCATGGTACCGAGCGCGGCATAGCAGTCCCGTACGGAATCGACCAGGACGCGAACGCCCATGAGGTCGTTGATGTCGTCGAAATCCTTGTCCCGGACAACCATCTTCTGGTAGATGGAGTAGTAATGCTTAGGCCGGCCGGTGATGGTGGCTTTGATCTTGGCGGCACGGAGGTCCTCGGTAATCTGGTCCCGAATGACACCGAGGCTCTTTTCACGTTCCGGTGTGCGGTCCCCCACCATCCGGACGATCTCTTCGTAAACCTTCGGATAGAGGGCAGCGAAGGACAGGTCCTCGAGCTCCCACTTGATGGTGTTCATGCCGAGCCGGTGGGCCAGGGGCGCAAAGATCTCCAGCGTTTCCCGGGCCTTCCGGGCCGACGATTCGGCGGAGACAAACCGCCAGGTCCGTGCGTTGTGGAGCCGGTCGGCGAGCTTGATCATCAGCACGCGGATGTCTTTGGCCATGGCCACAACCATTTTGCGGACGGTTTCCGACTGCGCGGCCTCGCCGAAACTGACCTTGTCCAGTTTGGTAACACCATCCACCAGCATGGCCACCTCCGGACCGAAGTCCTTCTTGAGGTCCGTCAGGGTGTACGGCGTGTCCTCGACGGTGTCGTGAAGCAGGGCAGCGGCGAGAGTGGTCCCGCTAAGGCCCAGTTCGGCAAGGATGGTGGCTACGGCGACGGGGTGCGTGATGTAGGGATCGCCACTCTTGCGTTTCTGCCCGCGGTGGCTCTTCTCAGCAACGTCGAAGGCGCGCTGGATGAGGTCGAAATCTTCCTTGGGATTGTTAGCCCGGACCGTTCGCAGCAGCGGCTCAAGAATCGGTGAATAAGTGGTGGCACCGCGGCCGGTGAGTCGGGCCAAACGCGAACGTGTGCGCTCGCGGCGGCCCGGAAACGTGGGCCGCGCACCGGAGTTGTCCACCGGGACAGCCGTTCCGGGGCGTGCGGCAGCGGTCAGCGCGGCCTGAACTCCGTGGCCCGGCGTCCCATCCCCGTTTGCCATTGGCACCGATGCCGAACGTTCTTCCAATGAAGCACCCCTCACGACCCTGTTAATTATCCCAGTCTATTCCTCTGGGTGTTCACTTCCGTAACCGGCGATTAAAAGCGAACGGGCCGGGCGCCATGGATATTCCACGACGCCCGGCCCACTATAGTGCGTGGAGTCAGGCCCCGGCGGGGGCCGCCGTTTCCTCCGTCAGGGAAGCGTTTGCGGCCCTGCGGTTTTCGACTTTCCTGGCCTGCTTGACCAGGTCGGGTTCGCCTTGGCGCAGCCACGCGTACATAGGCGCCGCCACGAAGATGGTTGCCGCGGTCCCGATCAAGATGCCGACGAACAGGGCAAGCGACAAGTCGCGCAGGGTGCCTGCCCCGAGGAGGCCGGCTCCAATGAACAGGATGGCGCCCACCGGAAGGATGGCCACCATCATGGTGTTGATGGAACGGACCAGCGTCTGGTTCACCGCGAGGTTGACTTCCTCAGCGAAAGTCCTGCGCGTAGAGGCATTCACATCAGCGGTGTTTTCTCGAATCTTGTCGAAGACCACCACGGTGTCATACAGCGAGTAGCTGAGCACCGTCAGGAACCCGATAATGGCTGACGGTGTCACTTCAAAGTCGCTGAGGGCGTACACCCCCGCGGTGATAAACATTGTTACGAGCATTGCGGTCAGGGCTGACACCGACATTTTCCAGGTCCGGAAGTACAGCGCCATCAGCACCGCGGCCAGGGCCACAAAGACGAGCAAGCCCATGAGCGCCTGTTTGGTGACGTCGGCACCCCAAGTGGGCCCGATGAAGGTTGACGTCACTTCATTGTCGGTGACGCCATAGGCCGTGGTGAGGCCTGCCTTGATCTTGAGCGTTTCATCGTCCGTAAGCTTGTCGGTCTGGATCCGCATGGTGGTCCCGGCGACGTTCGCAACGCGCGGCACGCTGCCGGCCACAACGTCTTGAACGACGTTTTCACCGAGGGCAGGGTCAGTGTCCTTCACATTGGAAACAGTGAACTCAGAACCGCCCCGGAACTCGATGCCGAGGTTGAATCCGCCCTTGACCGCTGGAATCACGATGGACAGCGCCACCGCCACTATGGCGATGAGGAACCAGATCTTCTTGGCCCCCACGAAGTTGTAGGACCGCTTGCCCGTGTAGAGCTCATTACCGAAAGTGGCAAAGCTGGACATTACTTGTTCTCCTTGGCTGCGCTCTTGGAGGAGCCGGTAAGCTGCTCCTGCTTTTCCGCGAGGCGGCGTTCCGCGATGGTCATGCGCCGTTCAGCTTCGGCAGCGGCGCCGGTGTTCTTGGCCCGGACTACTGCCGGCTTGGCCCCCGGCGTACGAAGGCGGCCCGCACCGCGGTAAAGCGGAACAGCACCAAGGCGCTTGGGGTCGAGGCCGGAGAAGCGGTGGCCTTCCCCGAAGAACTTGGTCCGCGCCAGGAGCTGCAGCGTCGGGTGGGTGAACATAAAGACCACGATGAGGTCGGCGATGGCTGTCAGGCCAAGGGTGAACGCGAAACCGCGGACGTTGCCGACGGCTACGAAGTAGAGCACCAGCGCGGCGAGCAGGTTGACGGCCTTCGAAGCCAGCACGGTGCGCTTGGCACGCTTCCAGCCGTTCTCCACGGCCGAAACCAGGCCGCGGCCTTCGCGGAGCTCATCACGGATTCGTTCAAAGTACACAATGAATGAGTCAGCGGTCTGGCCGATGGCCACGATGAGCCCGGCTACGCCGGCAAGGGACAACCGGTAGTTTTCCGTCCAGCCGAGGATCGCGATGGCCAGGTAGGTCAGGGCGCCCGCTACCACAAGGGAGAAAATGGTCACAAAGCCGAGTGCGCGGTACTGGAACAGCGAGTAGACCACCACAAGCAGCAGGCCGATGACGCCGGCCAGCAGGCCCATACGGAGCTGCTCGCCGCCGAGGGTCGCGGAAATTTGCTGGTCGCTCTGGATTTCGAAGCTGATGGGCAGCGCACCGAAGCGCAACTGGTCGGACAGCGCCTTGGCTGACTTTTCGTTGAAGTTGCCCGTGATCTGGGGGCGTCCGTCGGTAATGACGGCCAGTGACCTCGGTGCGGAGATCACTTTGTCATCCAGGACGATGGCGAACTGCGCCTTGGGATCGTTGCCGGTTTCTCCACCGGCGGCCACATAGAACTGGTTCAAGCGCTGGGTGACGTCCCTGAACTTGGCGGTTCCCTCGCTGTCGAACTGGATATTGACGGCCCACTGGTTGGTGACTGCACCCTGGGAGCCCTGCTGCAGCTGGAAGGAGGAGGTGACAATGTTGCTGCCTTTGACCTCAACGGGGCCCAGGACGTACTTGATCGCCGGGGTGGTTGCGGTGGCCGGTTCGCAGGTGACCAGTGGTTTGGTGGGATCAGAGGCGGCCGGTTTGTCCGTGGGCGGGTTGTTGCAGTCAAGGGTTTCGAACTGACGGTAGATGTCCGGGGTGATCCAGTTGACGTCACTGCTGTTGGCCGGTTCCGCCGTGGGCTTGGGGAGCTTGTCCTCGGGCGTGAGCGACTCCGTGGGTACGGCAGCGGCATCGCCATTAAGGAGGACCGGCCGGAAGTTCATGTCCGCAGAGGCCTGGATCAGGTCGCGGGTTTCCTTGCTGGGCGTGCCGGGAAGGCTGACTACAACGTTCCGCCCGGACTGTGTGCTGATCTCGGCTTCGGCAACACCGGAGCCGTCAACACGTTGGCGAATGATGGCCACCGCCTGGTTGAGCTGCTCTTCGTTGATGCCCGAACCGCCCTCAACCTTGGGGGCCAGGATCATCTGGGTGCCGCCCTCGAGGTCCAACGCCAGCTTGGGCGCCCAGCTGGCCTTGCCGGCAATGGTGCCGCCGGCCAATACGGCGGTCAGCACGGCGAGGATTACGCCGAGCCACACCAGTACCCTGAGGCCTGAGTTCTTAGGGCCAGTTCGTGCCATTGTCGATCTTTCTCTTATTTACGGAGGAACCGCTGTTTACGGAGGAACCGCCGGTGTGAGCCTGTTGCTCTCACCGGCGGCGGTCCGCAGCCGTAGAGGTGTTGTGAAGCCTGATGCGGAGCAGCGGCCGGTGGCTAGCTTTCCTTTTTGCCCTCATCGTTGAGGCGCTTCAGGGTCTCCTCGGGGGTCTCGGCCGTTGCCGCCGGGCTGCTCAGGTCCTGGGCGGTCAGTGAGGAGGCGTCGTTGGGGACAAGGGTGCTCTCTTCGTCAGCTACAACGGCAGGTTCAACGATCTTGGTGACTGCCTGGCGATGGACTGTGGCGAGGTTTCCGGGTGAGAGTTCCAGGACTACCTTGTTCTCGGCGTCGTCCATGGAGACAATCCGGCCGAAGAGTCCAAAGCTGGTCATGACCTCAACACCCGGCTCGAACTGGGACTGCAGAGTGGCCTGCTGCTCCTTGGTCTTCTTGTTGCGGCGGAACATCATGAAGATAAAGATTCCGAGCATTGCAAACAAGACGATGTTCATGGGATCCACAGGGAGGTTTCCGTTCTCTACTGGCGTGTCTGGTGTGTGGCTGCGTCCGCTTCGTTCCGCCATGCAGATTTCGTGCTGGCCGGCAACGGCCCCTCGGAGCCGCCGGCGGGAACAAAGACCCGAACGTGCCGGGTTTCATACCAGTCTAAAGGGAAAAGCTGAAAGGAAACCCTCTTAGCTGTTCGGTGCCCAATCTGCCTCGGCCTCGCTGCTGTCCGGGTCTATTTCGAACAGGTCCAGAGGCTCCTGCCCGAACACACCTGCCGGCACCGCGTAACCGAGGTGCGTCCAGGCCGGTGCCATGGCAATGCGGCCCCGTGGTGTGCGGCCAAGCAGACCCTCACGGACAAGAAACGGCTCCGCCACCGTTTCCACGGTCTCGGTTTCTTCCCCCACGGCAATGGCGAGGGTGGAAAGCCCCACCGGGCCGCCACCGAATTTGGTGATGAGGGCCTCCAGAACCGCACGGTCCAGCCGGTCCAGGCCGCGTTTGTCCACTTCGTACATGTCCAGCGCGGCAGAGGCCGCACGTGCGTCGATCTGCTCAATGCCGTGAACCAGTGCCCAGTCCCGGACCCGGCGGAGGAGGCGGTTGGCGATACGGGGTGTACCCCGGGAGCGGCCGGCAATTTCGCTGAAGCCCGCGGAGTTGACCTTGAGGTCCAGCAGGCCGGCTGAACGCCTCAGCACCAGTTCCAGTTCGGCCACACTGTAGAACTCAAGGTGGCCGGTGAACCCGAATCTGTCTCGCAGCGGACCGGGCAAGAGTCCGGCGCGGGTGGTGGCGCCAACCAGGGTGAACGGTGGCAGTTCCAGCGGGATGGCTGTGGCACCGGCGCCTTTGCCCACCACAATGTCCACGCGGAAATCTTCCATGGCCATATAGAGCATTTCCTCGGCCGGGCGGGACATGCGGTGGATTTCATCCAGGAACAGGACCTCGCCTTCGGAAAGAGAGGAGAGGATGGCCGCGAGATCTCCGGCGTGCTGGATGGCCGGCCCGCTGCTGATCCGCAGTGGCGCGTTCATTTCGGACGCCACAATCATGGCCAGCGTGGTCTTCCCCAAGCCGGGAGGACCGGAAAAAAGCACATGGTCAGCGCTGCGGCCGCGCATTCGCGAGGCCTGCAGGACCAGGGAGAGCTGCTTGCGGACGCGGTGCTGGCCGACAAAATCATCCAGGTTCTTGGGCCGGAGGGCGGCCTCAATGGCGCGTTCCTCGGGCTCCTCCCCCGCTGCTACCACCGAAGGCTCAGCCACGGCTGCCTACGCGGTTGCCGGCCCGCGCGCCGTCCTGCCCAAGCCAGCGGAGGGTGGTCCGCAGAATTTCGGCAACATTGCCGCGGAACGAGACTTCCGGATCGTCCGCGAGGGCCTTATCAATGCTTGCCGTCGCATCCTTTTCTGACCAGCCCAGGCTGGTCATGGCCGCCACCACCTGAGGCTTCCAGGCTGCCTCCGCGGCAGTGGCCGGAGCGGCGGTACCGGCCGTGCCGTGGGGCACCAGTTTGCCGGCGAGTTCCAGGACGATCCGGCCTGCCACCTTGGGGCCGATGCCGGGCACCTTGGTGAACGTCTTGCTGTCCCCGGTGTGGGCGGCAACGCGGATGGCTTCCGGCTCGTGAACGGCGAGTACTGCCAGGGCAAGCCGTGGCCCCACGCCGCTGACGCTGAGCAGGACATCAAAGACTTCCCGCTCGTCATCGGAGGCAAAGCCGAAGAGCGTCAGCGAGTCCTCGCGGACAATCAACGAGGTGAAGAGCTTGCCTTCCTCCCCGGTGCGGAGTCCGCTGAGCGTCTGGGGCGTTGCGTTCACGCTCATGCCCGCCCCGTTGAGGTCAATCACTGCTGTGGAAAGGCCAACGTGCGCCACGGTCCCGCGAAGGAAACTGATCAAAGCCGGGCTCCTGGTGTACTGCCGGGCCCTTGATGGAACGACCGGCTATCCGAACATATCTACGAATACCCTAGCAAGGCCTGCTGACATTCAGCGTGCGCGCCGCGCTTTCGCCTCAGCATCGGCCCACGCGCGCTGGGCCGGCGTCAGCGAAAGGCTGCCCGGGCCGGTGGTGGCCACCGCGGCTCCGCTGCCGGCACGCCACGCGTGGGTAATGGCCAATGCCAGGGCATCCGCGGCGTCGGCGGGACGAGGCGGCGCATCGAGCCGCAGGATCTTCGTGACGAGTTTTGTCACGGCGTCCTTGTTGGACGTCCCGCTGCCCGTAACAGCCGCTTTAACCTCCGACGGCGTGTGCAGCGCCACCGGGATCCCGCGCCTGGCGGCGGCCGTGATCACCACACCGGAGGCCTGTGCCACACCCATGACCGTGCTGACGTTCAACTGGGAAAAGACACGTTCGACGGCGAGCACCTGCGGTTCGTAGCGGTCCAGCCAATCGTCGATGGCCAAGGCAATCACGAGCAGCCGTTGGTCGAGGGTTTCCTCGGGGGAAGTCCCCACCACGCCAACGGCCACCATCGTGGCACGCCTGTTCCGCTCGACGTCCACCACCCCGATGCCACAGCGGGTGAGGCCCGGGTCAACGCCCAACACGCGCAGCGTCACCCTTGACCAACCGCCTTAAGCAGCAAGGACGCAGGTCACTCTGATTCCAGGGCGGCCTGGACTTCGTCGCTGAGGTCGGCGTTGCTGTACACGTTCTGGACGTCGTCGAGCTCTTCCAGGGCGTCAACCAGCTTCATGAACTTCTTGGCGGCTTCCAGATCCAGCGGCACCACCATCGAGGGAACGAACTCGGCTTCGTCGGTGTCGTACTCGATTCCGGCCTCTTTGAGGGCGTCGCGAACGGCCTGGAGGTCCGTCGGTTCCGAATGGATTTCGAAGGTGTCGCCGTTGTCCTTGACTTCATCGGCGCCTGCGTCGAGAACGGCCATCAGGACGTCGTCCTCCGTGAGTCCCTTCTTGGGCAGCGAGACAACGCCCTTACGGCTGAAGAGGTAGCTGACCGAACCGGGATCGGCGATAGTGCCGCCGTTACGGGAGATCGCCAGGCGGACCTCGGAGGCCGCACGGTTTTTGTTGTCCGTCAGACACTCAATGAGCAGCGCAGAACCCTGCGGGCCGCGGCATTCGTACATGATCTCGGTGTAGTCCACCACTTCGCCGGTCAGGCCGGCGCCGCGCTTGATGGCGCGGTCAATGTTGTCCGCGGGAACCGAGGTCTTCTTCGCCTTGGTGACGGCCAGTTCCAGGCCCGGGTTGCCCTGGAGGTCCGGTCCCCCCATGCGCGCAGCGACTTCGATGTTCTTGATCAGTTTGGCGAACGATTTTGCACGGCGGCTATCAAGGATGGCCTTTTTGTGTTTGGTTGTCGCCCATTTGGAGTGTCCTGACATGCTTTACGCGTCTCCTCTGATCATGCGGATAAAAAGTTCATGTACGCGTTTCTCCCCAGTCACTTCCGGGTGGAAGGAGGTGGCCAGCAGGTGGCCGGAACGCACTGCAACAATTCTAGCTGTCCCGGGCAGGCCCGCCGCGTGGGACGCGTGTTCAAGGTCGGCCGGTTCTACCTGGGCGAGGACCTCCACACCGGCTCCGACGCGCTCTACCCAGGGTCCGCGGATGAACACCGCGTGTACCGGGGCCACGCCGGCCGCCGTGGCACTGAAGTCCAGACCCTTGAAATCCAGGTCCGTCTCGAAGGACTCACGCTGGCGGCCGAACGCGTTGCGGCGCACTGTAATGTCGAGGCCACCGAAGGTCTGCTGCGGATTGCCGGCCAGGTCAGTGGCAGGATCGGCGATATCGTTCGCGAGGAGGATCATGCCGGCACAGGACCCGTAGACCGGCAGGCCGTTGCCGATGCTGTCCTTCAAGGGCCCGGCGAGTTCAAAGGCGCGGGCCAGCTTGTCGATGGCCGTGGATTCGCCGCCAGGAATGATCAGCCCGTCCAGGCCGTCCAGTTCCTTGGGCCTGCGGATTCCGACGCCGGCTGCACCGGATGCTTCAACGGCCCGCAGGTGTTCCCGAAAGTCACCCTGAAGGGCCAAGACGCCGATCCGCAGGCCTGCGCCCAGGCGTGGGTCAGCGGCAAAAGGGGGGTTTGTCATCTTTTTAGCATAGTGCGCCGGCAGCGCGCACCCGGGCGTGGGGATCTTCCGGGCGCGGGGTTCTATGCCGTTGCTGGGATATATTACAGAGCATGCTTTACATCAGCGTTCCGCTCGGCAAGCTTGTCCGCCGGGTGTCCCGGCTCAGGGGTGGCGGGTCCGCCCTGCCCGGGCTGGTGGTCGAAAAAATCGATCCCGGCTTTATGCAGCGGACACTCGCCACGCTCCCCCACGGGGTTGCTGTGGTGAGCGGAACCAACGGCAAAACCACCACCACCAAGATGGTGGTGGAACTTCTCGAAAGCCAGGGCCTGAAGGTCTTCACCAACCGCACGGGCAGTAACTTCACCCGTGGCGTGGCCGCCGCCCTGCTCGGCGAGGTGGACTGGCGCGGCAGGCTCAAGGCCGACGTCGCCGTCCTGGAGCTCGACGAAGCCCACGCCGTGCACTTCGTCAACCGCGTCCCGCCCCGCTACAGCCTTCTGCTGAACGTCCTGCGGGACCAGCTGGACAGGTTCGGCGAGATCGACAAAACGGCCCAGCTTCTGCAGCACATCGCGGCCAAAACCACGGGCACAGTGGTCCTCAACCGCGAGGACCCCCGCGTTGCCCGCATCGCGGACACCCTCACCGGGCAGGACGTCCAGTATTTCGGCCTGGACGATTCGCTCCTCAGCACCTTTCCCAACGACGACGACATGCGTGCAGCGCCCGGCAGCCCCGCCCCCGCGGCGCTGCCGCAGAAGCCGCCCGCCGACGTCGTACTGCGCAAGGTAGGACCGGACACCGCGGATTTCGAGTACGACGGCGTCACCGTCACCACCGCGATGAAGCTCCGCGGCGTCTACAACATCTTCAATGCCGCGGCCGCGCTGGTACTGGCCCGCAGCATCTGCGGCGGCGGTGCCGCGACCGCCGACCACGCGACACTGCTCACCGCACTCTCCCAGGTTGAACCGGCCTTCGGCCGCGGCGAAAGCCTCAGCGTTGACGGACAGCCCCTGGACCTCGTGCTCGTCAAGAATCCCAGCGGTTTCCGGCTAGGCCTCAAGTCCTTCCCGGCAGGCGGTTACGCAACAATGATCGCCATCAACGACAACTACGCCGACGGCAGGGACATGTCCTGGCTGTGGGACGTTGAATTCGATTCCCTCCGCGAGGGCGGCGTGGACCAGCTGACCGGGTCCCGGGCGTACGACATGGCGCTGCGGCTGCAGTATGACAATGTCCGCATCGGCGCGGTCCAGCCGGACATTGCCCCCGCCCTGGCCGCCTTCATCCGGGAGGGCAGCGGTAAGCCGAAGCGGATTTTCTGCACCTATACAGCCATGCTGGCCATCCGCCGCGAGCTGTCCAAAATCACCGAAGTGGAGGTGGTCTCATGACCGCTGAACCTACCGAGAGCGGCCAGGGCAGCAAGGGCACCATCCGCGTCCTGCAGCTGTATCCGCGGGACATGAACATCTACGGCGACTGGGGCAACGCGCTGGTCCTGAAGCGGCGGATCAGCTGGCACGGCTATACGCCGGAACTGCTCGAATACAACGTCGGCGACGAGTTTCCCGGGGACGTGGACCTCATCGTCGGCGGCGGCGGCCAGGACAGCGGCCAGCTGATCATCCAGGACGACCTGCACTCACGGGCCGACGTTCTGACCGAGATGGCCCAGGACGGCGCCCCCATGCTGGTGATCTGCGGGCTCTATCAGCTGTTCGGTCGTTTCTTCAAAACCCATCTGGGAACAGTCATTCCGGGGATCGGCATCCTGGACGTGGAAACCCACGGCACGGACGAACGCCTGATCGGCAACGTCAAGGTGGCCTCGGACGAGTTCGGCGAGGTCCTGGGCTACGAGAACCACAGCGGACAAACCACGCTGGGCCCCGGCGTTCGGCCACTGGGAACCACGGCGAAGGGAACCGGGAACAACAGCAGCGACGGCCACGAGGGCGCCCGCTACAAGAACGTGGTGGCCAGCTACCTGCACGGTTCGCTGCTGCCGAAGAACCCTGCAATTGCCGACTTCCTCATCCGGACGGCCGCGGAGCGCAAGTTTGGGACATTTGAGCCGGGCGCCCCTGATGACCGGTTCGCCGTGCTTGCACGCGAGCACGCTGTCCGGCGCCCGCGCTGACGGGGGAAGCCCCCCTTCCGCTCATTAGCGCCAATGAAAATACTCCCGGTGGATATTGGCAGCGCGTACCCCGGAAGCGCGCAGGGCTCTGCGGAACTGGCGGAGCATCGGGTCTGGACCGCCCATGAACACGGACAGCTCGCGCGGATCGGCGTCCACCGCGCCCAGCACCTGATCCGGCGTCAACCGGCCGTCAGTGCTGGTGTCAATCAGGTGCACGGTCAGCCGGGGATGGTCCTTCGCGGTCTTTTGGATTTCATCGGCGAAGGGCGACCGGCCCGCTGAGGTGACAAAGAAGTCGACGGTTTCCGCGAGTTCATCGTCGAGGGACCGAAGCCAGCTCAGGAACGGCGTAATGCCCACACCGCCGGCGATCCACACCTGACGGTCCGTCCCCATCCGGCGGTCAAACCTGCCATAGGGCCCACTGACTACTGCCGGCATACCGGGCTGGACCACGTCCGGGAGCTTGGCAGTGTGATCTCCGAGCGCCTTCACCGTGATGCGGAGGTGTTCGCCATCAGGGGCGCCCGAAATCGAGAACGGATGCCGCTGCCAGCCGTCCTTCGTTTCCAGGTAGATCATGGCGAACTGGCCGGGCCTGAATGCCAGCGGCTTTCCCAGCGGGAACAGGAGCACATCGACCAAACCGGGTGCCACAGTTCTGACCTCTTGAACCTGGTAGTCGTGATGCGGGAGGAAGTGCCGGGCCAGCACTTCACGGTAGGCATAAAACGCCAATCCGACGCCGCCTATCACCACGTAGCTCCAACGCAGCACGGGCGTCGACTCGAAGGCGGTAGCGTCCAGCAGTCCATGAAGGAAACCGGCGGCAACGAACAAGCCGGTGAGACGGTGAAAACCACGCCACCGCTCGTAGCCGCCGAGCACACGGGCGACCAGCAGCACAGGCCACGAATTGCGGGTACGCAGTACAAGGCCGTGAAGAGCCCCGGGCAGCATGGTGCGCCAACGCGGCAGGATGGCCCAGACGATCATGGCGGACAGCCCTATGGCTGCTGGAACCGCCAGCGTTTTGCCCAGGCTCGTGGCTTCCGGGTTGGACGCCAGTTCAACGTGAGGCAGCAGGAGCACCGTCCCGGCAATAGCAAGCCTGCGGTGCCAGATGGCGGCGTAATCAATGCCGCCAAAGACTTGCTCGACGTGCGGAAGAGTACTGATCAGCACCAGCGCAATGGACATGAACAGGATAGATTCACCGCCGAACAGCTGGCCCACGTGGCGCAGCAACGGTTCCCCGGGTGGGCGCGCTAGCAGCCAGAGCGCACCATATCCGAGAGCAAGTAGCCCGATGGCCAGGGGGCCCAGCAGCCTTATGGGCACGCCGAAGACCGCCGCGCGCCTCTGCTGTCCCGCAAACTCGCCGCCGGACATGTCTATGGTTCCTTCGTAATCAAGAGTTCGTGCGCACGTGCCGCTGCGGATCCCCGTGACTCCACGACCGCGGCCGTCCGCTGTCTGGTGGCCGCGTCGACCAGGAGGGAAGTGCAGCGGAGCGTGGGGCACGCAGGTCCGGCGCCTGGGGTGGGAGCGGGAGTGGACGCGGGCGGCGCCGTCGGGCTTTGCACTCTTGACCCCGCGTCTGACACGCCCCTGGCGGATGGCGGGTTTTGTTCCGCAAGGAGGCCGCAGGCGGTCAGGAACACGGCCAGCGTGGAAGCCGCGAGGCCTGCATCGATTCGGCACGCAGCACTGCCGTTTGTGTAGCCCATAGGCGCCATTGTAGGTTCGGCGGCCACCTAAAACCGGAAAGCCGCGCATTGAGATGCATGGGACGGTGTGAAAGGTTAGCGTGATGACGAATCCCCTCCTCAGCCCCAGCGCCCTGCCCTACGGGCTGCCTCCATTTGCCAACATCGGACCGTCCGATTACGCCGAGGCCGTGGCCGCCGGCCTTGCCGAACATCTGACCGAAATCCAGGCGATCGTGGACAACCCTGCCGCCGCGACGTTCGAGAACACTGCCGTGGCCATGGAACGGACCGGCCAACTGCTCCAACGGGCGGCTGCCTCCTTTTTCACCCTGGTCTCGGCGGACGCGTCGGAGGAGATTCGTGACCTGGAGACCAAACTTTCGCCACGGTTCGCCGCCCACCAGGACGAGGTCTATCTCAACCGTGCGCTGTTCGACCGGTTCACGGCAATCGATACCTCAGGACTCGACCCTGAGTCTGTCCGGCTCGTGGAGGAATACCTCAAGGAGTTCCGCCAGTCCGGGATCCAGCTCGATATACCAGGGCAGGACAGGCTGAAGGGGATCAATGCCGAACTGTCCAAACTCGGCACGGAGTTTGGACAGCGCGTCAAGGAGGGCATGAAGTCCGCGGCTGTGCTGCTGGCCAGCGCAGAAGAGCTGGCGGGCCTGCCGGCAGACGATATCGCCAGCGCCGCCGAGGCTGCCCGCACGGCCGGGCACGACGGCGAATTCCTGCTGACACTGATCCAGCCCAGCAACCAGCCCGCCATGGCTGCCCTCGAAAACCGTAACGTCCGCCGTCGGCTGTTCGAGGCCTCCACCGGCCGTGGCAGCGGGGGCGGCAGCCTGGATGTCCTGGAACTGGTCACCTCCATGGCTCGGCTGCGCGCTGAAAAGGCCGCACTCCTTGGCTTCGCGAACTATGCCGAACTCGTGGTGGACCGCCAGACGGCCCCCGATTTTGAGGCCGTCCAGTCCATGCTGAACAGGCTGGCCCCCGCGGCCGTCCGCAATGCAGACGCCGAGGCTGCAGCCCTGGCCGAGATCGCCGGGCATCCGCTGGAGGCCTGGGACTGGGCGTTCTACTCGGCCAAAGTGCGCCGGGAAAAGTTCGCTGTGGACGAGCAGGCCCTCCGCCCCTATTTTGAGCTGGACCGCGTCCTCCGGGACGGCGTTTTCTTCGCTGCCACGTCCCTCTATGGCATCACCTTCCATGAACGCGATGACCTGGATGGTTACCACCCGGACGTCCGCGTCTGGGAAGTTCGGAACCCGGACGGAACGGGACTCGGACTGTTCCTGGGCGACTACTACACCCGCGAATCCAAACGGGGCGGTGCCTGGATGAACTCGCTCGTGGACCAGTCGGACCTGCTAGGCGCCCAACCCGTGGTGATCAACAACCTTAACATCTCCAAGCCGCCCGCAGGCGAGCCCACGCTCCTGACCCTGGACGAGCTCCGCACCGCGTTCCACGAGTTCGGACACGCCCTCCACGGCTTGTTCTCCGACGTGACGTATCCGCGGTTCTCCGGCACTGCGGTCCCCCGGGACTTCGTGGAATACCCGTCGCAGGTCAACGAAATGTGGATCCTCTGGCCCGACGTGCTGGCCAATTATGCCCGGCATCACACAACCGGCGAGCCGCTCCCCCAGGAGGTCGTGGACCGGCTCAATGAAGCGCGGCTGTGGGGCGAGGGCTTCGGCACCACCGAGTATCTGGGGGCCGCGCTGCTGGATCTGGCGTGGCACGTGCTTGACGAAGCCGGAGTCCCGGACGACGTCCTTGCCTTTGAGGCTAAATCGTTGGCCGCGGCGGGGGTGGCGCACGCCCTGATACCGCCGCGCTACCGCACAGGGTATTTCCAGCACATCTTCGCAGGCGACGGCTATGCGGCCGGCTACTATTCCTATATTTGGAGCGAGGTCCTGGACGCGGAAACGGTGGACTGGTTCACGGAAAACGGCGGCCTGACGCGCGCCAACGGCGACCGCTTCCGCACCGAACTGCTGTCCCGCGGAAACAGCCGGGACCCGCTGGAATCCTTCCGCACCCTCCGCGGCCGCGACGCCAGGCTGGAGCCCCTGCTAAAGCGCCGCGGCCTCGAGTAGCCACTCTCCCTCCCCCATCTAGGTAGCAGTAGATGTCCTTCTGAGACTCCATAACGACATGTGCTGCTACCTAGTTGGGGTTAGCGAACGACGGCGGGTGGCCACCTTCGAAAAGGTGACCACCCGCCGTCGTACTGCTTTTGGGGCTGTTACCAGCCGCGCTCAGCAAGGCGGTGCGGCTGCGGGATCTCGTCCACGTTGATGCCCACCATGGCCTCGCCCAGGCCGCGGGAGGCCTTGGCGATGACGTCCGGGTCATCGAAGAACGTGGTGGCCTTGACCACGGCAGCGGCCCGCTGGGCGGGGTTGCCGGACTTGAAGATACCGGAGCCGACGAACACGCCGTCGGCGCCGAGCTGCATCATCATGGCGGCGTCGGCCGGGGTGGCGATGCCGCCCGCCGTGAACAGCACCACGGGGAGCTTGCCGGCGGCGGCAACTTCCTTGACCAGTTCGTACGGGGCCTGCAGTTCCTTGGCCGCGACATAGAGCTCGTCCTCGGGCAGGGAGGAGAGCCTGGCGATCTCGGAGCGGATCTTGCGCATGTGACCGGTGGCGTTGGAGACGTCGCCGGTGCCGGCCTCGCCCTTGGACCGGATCATGGCTGCGCCCTCGTTGATGCGCCGCAGGGCTTCACCGAGGTTGGTGGCGCCACAGACGAAGGGAACCTTGAAGTTCCACTTGTCGATGTGGTTGATGTAGTCGGCCGGAGTCAGGACCTCGGACTCGTCGATGTAGTCGACGCCGAGGGACTGCAGGATCTGGGCCTCGACGAAGTGGCCGATCCGGGCCTTGGCCATGACCGGGACGGACACGGCATCGATGATCTTGTCGATCATGTCCGGATCGGACATGCGGGACACGCCACCTTGGGCACGGATATCGGCCGGAACGCGTTCCAGCGCCATCACTGCAACGGCACCGGCATCTTCGGCGATGCGGGCCTGTTCAACGTTAACGACGTCCATAATGACGCCGCCCTTGAGCATCTCAGCCATGCCGCGCTTGACGCGGTTGCTGCCCGTGACGCTGTTCGCGGACGAACCGGCTTCGCTGCTTACATCAGGTGTAGACACAAAAACCCCTATGGGTAGATAGATGATCTTCGCCGGACGTGAGGGCGGCACGAAGCCGAAAGTACACGCACCGGGTTGCCGGATCCATTGACCGGGCAGTGACAATACTAGTCCCCCGGCAGGCGGGGGGCTTAATCAGGCTTCTTCCGAAGCCGCGGACTCCGCAAATGCCTGCCGGTGGACGGTCGATATCCGCTGGCAAATCGTGATGAGGCTGGCAAGTGCCAGCAGCCCGAGCGTCACGAGCAGAACCACCGGGGGCAGACCCAAACCGGTGAATCCGGTGACCACCAGCACCGAAACCAGTCTCTCGGCGCGCTCGGCTATGCCGACATTTGCCGTGAAGCCAAGGGACTCGGCTTTGGACCGCGCATAGGAGACCACCATGCCCAAAACGAGGCAGACCATGGCCGCGACCGCGATGGCGTAGTCCGCTCCCCCGGTGAAGAACCAGATGGCCACGCCGGCAAACAGGGCGCCGTCTGCGATCCGGTCCAGCGTGGAGTCCAGAAAATTGCCCCACCGGCCGCCGGTATCCCGCATGCGGGCCATAATGCCATCGAGCACATCCGAGAAGATGAACGCGGTAATGAACAGGGTTCCCCACCAAAGCTGGCCCAGGGGGTAGAAGACCAGGGCTCCCACCACCACGCCGGCGGTGCCGATGACCGTCACCGCGTCAGGCGAAACACCGATTTTCAGGAGCCAGCGGGCAAGAGGGGTGAACAGCGCGGTGAAGAAGCCGCGCGCATACCTATTCAGCATTCGTCTCCCCGGGCCACGCCTCGGCAACGAGGCGGCGGACCTCGTCGAGGGTCTGCGTGATTGCCTTGGTCTGGGCAATGATCGGGAAGAAGTTCCCGTCACCACCCCACCGCGGAACGATGTGCTGGTGCAGGTGGGCCGCGATGCCGGCGCCGCCCACCACGCCCTGGTTCATGCCCAGGTTAAATCCGCCCGGGTTGGAGACTTTGCGCAGCACCCTCATGGCTGTCTGGCTGATCTCGGCGAATTCCGCCGTCTCCTCTGTGGTGAGGTCCGTGTAGTCCGGAACATGCCGGTAGGGGCACACCAGGAGATGGCCGGGGTTGTAGGGAAACAGGTTGAGGACCACGTAGCAGGTCTTCCCCCTGTGGACGATGAGGGCTTCCTCGTCGGTCCGGGCCGGGCCCACACAGAAGGGGCAGTCGTTTTCGTTCTTGAACTGGTGCTGGCCACCCTTGATGTAGGCCAGCCGGTGCGGAGTCCACAGGCGCTGGAATGCGTCCGGTACGCCCGCGAGATCAAAGTCATCGGTCACGCCGGCATCCCCTGGATATCCTGCGCCTGTGTTCTCCTGCACCGTGTTCTGTTCCGTTTCCGCTAGCTGGTCCGGTTACGGACGGCTTCCGTGATCCGCTTGACGGCTTCCGCCACGGGCACACCGTTGTCCTGGCTGCCGTCCCGGAACCTGAAGGACACGGCGCCGGCTTCGGCGTCGTCGCCGCCGGCGATCAGGACAAAGGGGATTTTGTCCTTGCTGGCGGTGCGGATCTTCTTCGGGAACCTGTCCGACGACGTATCCACCTCGGCGCGGATGCCTGCCGCCTTGAGCTGGTCCACGACGTCGAACATGTAGTCGTTGAATGTCTCGGCCACCGGGATGCCCACCACCTGGACAGGGGAAAGCCACGCAGGGAAGGCGCCGGCGTAGTGCTCGGTGAGCACGCCCATAAACCGCTCGATGGAACCGAACAGCGCGCGGTGGATCATCACGGGACGCTGACGGGTGCCGTCGGCCGCCTGGAATTCCAGCTCGAACCGTTCGGGCAGGTTGAAGTCCAGCTGGATGGTGGACATCTGCCAGGTCCGGCCCAGGGCGTCCTTCGCCTGGACGGAAATCTTCGGGCCATAGAACGCAGCTCCGCCCGGATCCGCAACCAGTTCGAGCCCGGATTCCTCGGCCACCTCGGCAAGGGTCCTGGTGGCCTCTTCCCACGCCGCGTCATCGCCGACGAACTTCTCCGGATCCTTGGTGGAGAGCTCAAGGTAGAAGTCGTTCAGGCCGTAGTCCTTCAGCAGGTCAAGCACGAAGGTGAGGGTCTTGGTCAGTTCGTCCTTCATCTGCTCGCGGGTGCAGTAGATGTGGGCGTCATCCTGTGTCATGCCACGGACGCGGGTGAGGCCGTGCACTACACCAGACTTTTCGTAGCGGTAGACGGCGCCGAACTCGAAGAGCCGCAGCGGCAGTTCGCGGTAGGACCGTCCCCGTGAGCGGAAGATGAGGTTGTGCATGGGGCAGTTCATCGGCTTGAGGTAGTAGTCCTGGCCGGGCTTGCGCACAGTGCCGTCCTCGTTGAGTTCGGCGTCCACGTGCATGGCCGGGAACATGCCCTCCTTGTACCAGTCCAGGTGTCCCGAGACTTCGTAGAGGTGTCCCTTGGTGATGTGAGGGGTGTAGACGAAGTCATACCCGGCGTCGACGTGGCGCTGCCGGGAGTAGTCCTCCATCTCCTTGCGGATGATGCCGCCCTTGGGGTGGAACACCGGCAGGCCGGAGCCCAGCTCATCCGGGAAGGAGAAGAGGTCAAGTTCGACGCCGAGCTTGCGGTGATCGCGCCGTTCAGCTTCGGCAATGCGTTCCTGGTAGGCCTTCAGCGCGTCCTTGGTGGGCCAGGCCGTGCCGTAGATGCGCTGGAGCTGCTGGTTCTTCTGGGTGCCGAGCCAGTAGGCGGAGGAGGAACGGGTCAGGGCAAACGCATTGGAGATGAGCTTGGTGTTGGGCAGGTGCGGGCCGCGGCAGAGGTCGCACCAGACGGTGGCCCCTTCCTTGCGCTCCACATTGTCGTAGATGGTGATGTCGCCGGCGCCGACCTCGACGTTGACGCCCTCGCCTGCTTCGGCGGCTTCGTTCTTTTTGCCCAGCAATTCAAGCTTGTAGGGCTCGTTCTTCATCGCCTCGCGGGCTTCATCCTCACTGACCACGCGGCGGACGAACTTCTGGTTCTGGTTGACGATCTTCAGCATCATCTTTTCGAGGGTTTTGAGGTCCTCGGGAGTGAAGGGCTCGGCGACGTCAAAGTCGAAGTAGAAGCCGTCAGTAATGTAGGGGCCGATGCCCAGCTTGGCATCCGGGCGCAGCTGCTGCACGGCCTGGGCCATCACGTGGGCGGTGGAGTGGCGGAGCACGTTCAGGCCGTCCGGGGAATCGATGGTGACGCCCTCGATCCGGGCACCGTCGGTCAGCTCCTGATCCAGGTCCTTCAGCTCGCCGTTGACGCGGGCAACAACAACGTCGCGGCGCTCAAAGAAGAGTTCCGCACCGGTTGTCCCGGTAGTCACCTTGGTCTCTTCGCCATCGACGATGAGGGTGATCTGCTGGGCATCTGACACGGGTGTCTCCTATTCAAAGTTTTAGGCTTCATAGCTTGCGGCATACGGGGACCACAGCCAGCCACCGTCAATGCTATCGGTTTCGCCAGAGGCCGACCAACGGGACCCGCAGGCGCAGGCGCCCCGTCCGGTCACCGGATGGGGCTCAACCGCCCATTCCGGTGATGGCAAGGCTTCGGCTGATCCCGTCCAGAGGATGCGGCACATCGGTACCTTCCTTCTGGTTTTCAGGAAACGGCAGTGTTTCCACGCGGCTCAGGTCCCAGGCCATGCTGGCGCTCAGGCTGATTCCCCGGGGACCTGTCCGCCGCGTGGTGCCGCGGATGAGCAGCAACCTGGTGCCGAACAGCAGCAGTCCTGCCTGTTCCTGGGCTTCGTGGAAGAACACGGAGTCGATGCAGCCGGTGCCGTCATCGATGCTGATGAACACCACACGCCGCCCGCCGCGCATCGGCGGGGTCTGGGTGGCGATGCGCACTCCGGCCACCAGAACCTCTGTCCCGTTGCGCAGGCCCAGCAGTTTGTCGGCAGTGGTGACTCCCAGCCTGTCCAGCATCGGCCGATGGCTGTCCATCAGGTGCCCGCTGACATCAATGGCCATCAGGTCAAGTTCTGCCCGGACATTGTCCACCAGGGTTGGGGCAGGAAGGCCTGGTTTAACGTTCCGCAGCTCCACATCACCCAGGGGCAAGGCCAGCTGCCCTTCCATGATGTCCGCCCCCTTCCGGGTGCCGCCTGCCGTTTGGAGTTTCTGCAGATGCTGGACGAGGTCTGCGCGGTTAGCAGCACCGCCCGACTCCCGGTGCAGGGAATCAAACGCTCCCAGCTGCGCGAGCCTTTTGATGCTGGGTTTGCTCAGCCTGGACCGGGCCCTGAGATCGGCAAGGGAGTCGTAGGGCTGGCCGGCAACAATCCGCTTAAGCTCGGCCCCTGAGAGGCCGTAGATGCCGTTGAGGCTGAGCCTGATCCCCAGCTTGCCGGCATCCGCCCCGTCCGCCACCCGTTCCACCCGGTATTCGGCCTGGCTGCGGTTGATGTCCAGCGGCAGGATGGGGATACCGAGCCGCCGCGCCTCTGCCACCAGCAGCCGTTTGGGATACATCCCGGGGTCGTGCTCCCATAGCCCTGCCAGGAACGCCTCGGGGTGGTGCGCTTTCAGCCAGGCAGACTGATAGGTGGGAACGGCAAAGGCCGCGCCGTGCGCCTTGCAGAAACCGAAGCTACCAAACGCTTTCAGGGTCCCCCAGACTTTGTCCACCACTTCCGGCGAATACCCCTTGAGGCGGGCCTCCCTGCGGAAGAACTCCTCCACTTTCAGCTCCAGGACCTCATTGCCAAGGGCACGGCGGAACTCATCCGCACGCGCCAGCCCGCAGCCGGTCATGACATCAAAGGTTTTGAGGATTTGTTCGTGGAAGACGGTGACGCCGTGTGTTTCCTGCAGTACAGGTTTCAGGTCAGGGTGTGGATAGACTTCCGGCGCGAAACCGTGCCTGTGTTCCAGAAAGGGCCGCACCATGTCCGATTTCATGGGTCCCGGCCGGAACAGCGAAATGTCGATGATGAGGTCGTTGAACTCGCGCGGGGCCATCTTGCCGATCAACTCACGCTGGCCTGGCGACTCTATTTGGAAGCAGCCCAGGGTGTGGGTGCTGCGGATCAACTCGAAGGTGGGCTCATCATCGAGGGGGACAGCGTTGAGGTCGATATGGCCGTTCTCTGCGATGTAATCAGGCCCGGAGCCATCAGGACCTGCAGGGTGGGCACCTGCCGCCATCACTTCCGATTTGGAGGGGTGAATCCGGATGACTTCCCTGATGGCGAAAGCCATGGCGCTCTGCATCCTGACCCCCAGCACATCAAGTTTGAGCATGCCCATGGGATCCATGTCGTGTTTGTCGAACTGGCTCATCGGCAGGCCAAGCCCACTGGGCTGGACAGGCGTCCGGTCAAGCAGCGTGGCATCGCCAAGAATCACACCACAGGGGTGCATGGAAATATGGCGGGGCAGCCTGTCGAGGCGCTCGGTGAGGTCCACCAGCAGATCAAGTTGCTGGTTTTCGGCGAAGCCGCGCTGTTCCACCCGTCCGGCGAATTCCCGGAGTTCAGGTTTTTCAACCAGGGCTTCACGGAATTTCCGGGCCGAAAAACGCCATAGCTGTTTTGCGATCTCACCGACGTCGTCATCGTCCATGCCCAACGCCATACCAGCGTCCCTGACCGCGCCGCGCGCCCGGTACCCGTTTTGCATGCTCATCAGAGTGACCCGTTCAGCACCAAAGCGGTCGAAGATTTTCCGGTAGACGTTGTGCCGTTCGGCGCTTTCGACGTCGATGTCGATATCCGGCAACGTGGCCCTGTCCTGGGACAGGAATCGTTCGAAGATCAGGTCATGCTGCAGCGGGTCCACTTGGCTGACGTCGATCAGGTAGTTGACCAGGCTGGATGCCCCGGAACCGCGGGCGGCTGCCCGTACTCCCATGTCCAGGATCATGCGGGAGACTTCCGCCACTGTCAGGAAATAGGAGGAAAACCCGAGGTTCCGGATGATGCCCAGCTCGTGCTCCAGCCGCGAGCGCATTTCCTTGTGTGCCGGTCCGGAGATGCCTGGGAACCGCCGGCCTACCCCTGCTTCACAGCGCTGTACCAGTTCGAGGTGCGGGTCCTGGCTGATGCCGATGACCGATGCCTCAGGAACCACCGGCTGTTTCCATCCCATGTCACTCACCGGGTCTATCCGGCAGTAGTCGGCGAGCGCCTCAGTTTGTGCCATCAGTTGTTTGAGGTCAGCTGTGCCATACCCTGCGGCGCGAATGATTTCCTTGCCCAGCTGAATCATCTGCCCTGCAGATTTGAGCCAAGCCTGGCCGTTGGGTTGGAGCAAAGGTTCGGCAGCCAGTTCCGGCAGGGACTTCAGCGTCCGGGCTGAGTCGAGCACGTCCGCCGTGGCGGCGCCGTCCTCAGCGCAGTAGCGGACAGCATTGGTCAGGACGGCCGGAACATGGTGTTCCTCGGCGAGCTTAAGCATGCGCACAGCGTGGGCTGTGCTCACGGGCGCTCCGGGGGTGGTGAGCTGGGATACGACTTCCGCCACCAGGCTCCCGGCGGGCATTGCTTCCAGCCAGCGTTTGAAGAGGGTGCGTGGGCGAAGGTAGCGCCGGCCGCTCATGGCCCGGCCGACGTCGGAATCCGGGCCGATCAGGACGGTCAGGACCGGCTTGAGCGTCCGGGGGTCAAGGGTCCGGGAGGCCAGTTCGGCGCGGGTGACAGCCACGGGCACGGCTCCCCCGGCTTTGCCCGAGGTGCGGGCATGGGCATCCGATACCAGCCGGCACAGTGCACGGTAGCCCGCGCCGTTGTTGTGTCCTCGGGCAAGTACCACCACCCGGCCCGCGAGCTGCGTGCGGTGATCACCGTCGTCGTCGAAGACGGCGAGGTCCACTCCCACAATGGGATCGATGCCTGCAGCCATGCAGGCTTTGAGGTGTTTGATGGTGCCGTACAGGCCGTCCCGGTCCGTGCACGCGAGCGCGGATGCGCCGTCCGCTGCTGCAACCTGGGCGAGCTCCTCAGGCCAGGAAACCCCGTAGTGCGCGCTGAAGGCGGTGGAAACGTGGAGGTGGGTGAAGCTCATGCTGTTCGTGGCTGGAGTGCGTCGTGAATCCGCAGCAGCCGCCAGCGCCCGCTGCCGAGATGCCGGGAAAGGTCAAGGGTGAGCGGTTCCCCGGTATCGTGCGGGTCCAAGCGGACCTGGACGCGCCAGATCTCGTGGTCCACCAGACCCGGACCGCTGCCCAGAGGTGCTCGGCGCTCCTCAGCCCACCATTGCCGGCGCTCGTACCACCGCACAGGCTCTGCACACACCGTGTATTGCCGCCCGGCCCACCGGAGTTTCAGCGGCTGGCCGGAAGTGGTGCAGTCGACGTCCACGGACTCGCTGAACATACCCATGGGCGCCTCCTGAACTGAATTGGCTGATGCGAGCTACTGCCGCAAGAGCAGGGTATTCGAATACATGTTCGAATAAATCCAGTCTACGACGGTGCCCCGGCAAAACCTAGACAGGGGTGGACGGACGGGACGGCTGGGGGCAGGATTGTGGCATGAGCTCCCATGACGCACTCCTCAAGCACGTAAGCATCAAAGCCCAGGACAACACGCTCGTGGCCAACTTTGATATCGACGGCAACATACCGGGGGCGGGTGCGTACGTGGTGGGACTGGTGGCGTCGAGCCCTGACCATTCTTCCCAAAGACGGCTGGGCATTGAATTCCTGAACGGGGAGGCCATTGCCTTCTACTCGTTCTGCCATGACCAGACCGCCGAGGAAAATTATGATCTTTCCGGAGTGAGCCATTCAGGCAACACCATCACCGGAAACTTTCCCATGGCAGCAATTCAAGGCTTGGGCAAAGGGCACTACATGACGGCGTTCAGCGAGGCCGACGGCCGCGATTTCCAGGGGGGTGTCGCCGTCGAAGAAGCCCTCTAGCTTCAGCTGTTTTCTTTGTGGACTTTCATTTCAAGTTCGATAAACCCCGAGATCATGGCCCGGTAAGTTGATTCCACAATGTCCGGGTCGATGTCCTTCTTTTCCGCGGCTTCCCGCACGTGTTTAATCACCCGCTCCACCCGGCCGGGCGCCCGGACTTCGGCGTCATCGCCCTTCAGGGTGCCGGCGATCCTGATCAGGCGTTCACGTCGCGCAATCAGCGTGACGATCTGATCGTCAACTTCATCGACCGCAATCCGAACGGCAGCGAGCTGTTCCTTGTCGGCCAATGCATCCCGATCGTTTCCTTGAATTGTTGCCATCTTCTGACAGTATCGAAGCATGCAGCCCAGAGTCGACTTCATCTCGCTAGGCGTTCGCAGCGTTGACGCCTCCCGCCGCTTCTATGTGGAGGGCCTCGGCTGGCCGGTCCGCGGTGAACACGCCGGCGACGTGGTGTTCATCCAGGTTAACCACGGACTGATCCTTTCCCTGTGGGACGCCGGGCAGATGCACGCCGAAGCGGGCGTAGGTCTCCCCGGACCGGTTCCCTACATCACCCTCAGCCACAATCTTCCCAGCACGGAGGACGTGGACCGGGTGATGGCCGAAGCCCGGGCCGCCGGCGCTGAGATCGTGGCCGAGCCTGTGACCCAGCCCTGGGGCGGGTACAGCGGCTATTTTGCCGATCCGGACGGTTTCCGCTGGGAGGTTGCGTACAACCCCGGTTGGGCAGTTGACGACGACGGCAAGGTCACCGTCTAGGGGTGCAGTCACCTCCATGGCGGGTCACCGCCTGGAAAACCCGCACTGTCTAGAACAGGGCCTCCACGGGCCGGATGAGCTCCGGGGAATTGTTGCGCACGTTTCCCACCTCCCGGCCCACTGAATCCACGTGCCAGTCGGCGGCCACGTCCTTAACATGGGCGCGGACCAGGTCCACGAGGAAGGCGGCGTCGTCGATCTGCGGGTCAAGCCACGATGCCATGGTTGCCCGGTCCATGGGCAGCGGCACCCGGTCATGCAACCCCGTGAGCTTGCCGAACACTGTGGACTCGGCACCGGGGGGCGGAGTGTCCGCGGTGAGGATGGAGGTGGAGAGCATCCAGCGGGCGGGATCGCCGTCGGCCTTGGACGGGTCCTTCCACCACTCATACAGGCCGGCGAACACCAGTCCGCGCTCAGAGCCCGGATGCACGTAGTAGGGCTGCTTGACCTTGCCGGTCCCCTGCTTCCATTCGTAGTACCCGTCAGCCGGGACAGCGCAGCGGCGTGACTTCACGGCCTTTCGGAAGGCAGGCTTCTCCAGCACGCTCTCGCTCCGGGCATTGATCATCTTCGCGCCAACGCTTGGATCCTTCGCCCACGAGGGCACCAGGCCCCAGCGGGCCACGTGCAGCTGCCGCACCGCTTTATCGTCGATAAGCCGTTCCAGGACTATCGGCACATCATCCGTTGGCGCCACGTTCCACGACGGGGGAAGCTGCACATCCTCCTCGAGCTGGGCATCAAATTCGGCCAGCAGGTCCCCCACGGCCCGGGCCATCACATAGCGTCCACACATGGCTCCAGCATGCCATCACCGGTATGCCTTGTCAGCCGGGCCGTCATCCGCCGCCTCCGCCCCTGGGAATAGCCCGCCGCGGGTTACCGTTGAGGAGAAGGAAACCCCCCACAACGAATTCAGGAGAGCTCCGTGGACTTTACCCCCGAGAACGGCACCATCACCATGTTTTCCACCACCTGGTGCGGCTACTGCAACCGGCTGAAGAAGCAGCTGGACGCACAGGGCATCGGCTACACGGAAATCAACATCGAAGAGGTGGAGGGAACCGCCGAACTCGTGGAGCAGCTCAACGGCGGCAACCAGACTGTCCCCACTGTGCTCTTCCCGGACGGCACCGCCGCCACCAACCCCTCCGTGGCCGAGGTAAAGAGCCGCCTGGCGGCTTAAGTCCGGCAGCTCTTGCGGCAGCCTAGCCAACGGGCGGGCTACGCCTCCCTGCCGTACACGCTGCCGAAGTCGGCATGCTGCAGGGAAGCGTGGCCCGCGTACGCGGCAACTACCGCATCCTCAACGGCCTGGACCGTCACTCCGGGCACCAGGTCATCGGCAGCCCCGGCGGTGGCCGGGTCCCAGTCCAGGCCCAGGGCCGCATAACTGTCCGTAAGGACGGCGCGGATGGGCGCGGAGTCTTCCACCACGATCACCGAACTGAACAACCAGCCGCCGCTCACCACACGCTGCGCAGTGCCCACCAGCTTGATCCGGTGGCTGGGATCCGCTGGGTGGGTGCCGTGGACGCTGAACTCGCCGGGACAGTACTCGCCGGGGATCTCGCCGACGGCGGCCTGCACGCCGACGTCCCGAAGCACCTGCGCCAGGAGCTCACCAAAGAAACTGAACCGGCCTTTGGAGCCGGCAATCGCATCAGCCTCCGGCATGACGTGGTCAACCACCAAAGTGCCCTCATGATAGGCGGCGGCGCGCCCGCCCGCCTTACGCACCAGGGGCTCAAAGCCCTGGTCCCGGCAGGCTTGCGCAGCGGCCTCGAAGCCCGGCAGCCGGGTGTCCCGCTGGCCGAAAGCAACAGTCGGGGCAGGCCGGTACAGCCGGAGCGTGGGACCGATCTGGCCGGTCTTGGCCAGGGTCAGCAGTTCCAGGCCGAATTCCAGATCCCGCGCAGCGCCAAGAGTAAGGTCCTGCCGCACCACGGTGAGCGTCCGGTCACCCTCGACGTCCTGCATGTTGCTAAGCTCCCTTATGGTCATATTGCAATTCCTTGTTGTTGCCGCCGCGTTCGCGGTCATCGACGCCATCTGGCTCAAGCTGATGAACCCCTTCTACCGCAGCCACATCGGCGACCTGCTCGCTGACAAGCCTCACTTAGGTTACGCCGTGGCCTTCTATGTCATGTACATAGCGGGGATCCTCTTCTTCGCCCTGCGTCCGGCGCTCGACGGCGGCAGCTGGCTGACCGCCGTCGGCTACGGTGCCGCGCTGGGCGCCTTTGCCTACGCGACGTATGACCTCACCAACGCCGCCACCCTCAAAACGTGGCCGCTGCAGCTCATAGTGGTGGACATTATCTGGGGCGCCGCGCTCACCGGGCTGTCCACCCTCGCCGGCTGGCTGGTGTTCCGCTCATCCTGACCCGGTTTCGGGCAAAAGCTACCTGACACGCACGGACTGTGACGTCCCGCATCCCGCCGGGTGGCTAAACTCAGAAACCGCGGCACCCCACACTCCCCCAGGAGAGGCAATCCACTGATACGAGTCATTAGCTACAACCTTCGTAAGCACAAGGCCAGCGGGGAACTGGTGGCCCTGGCCCAGGATTTCGGCGTTGATGCCCTGTGCCTGCAGGAGTGTGACACCACTGACCTGCCGGACACACTGGGGGATCTCCAACTCGCCGATTCGACCAAAGGAAACCGGTTGGGGCTGGCCATCTACTACCGGCCGGACCGGTTCACGGCGCACGGCACAAATACCTTCGCGCTGAAGAAGTCGCTGCACGACATGGTCCTGGCACCGGCGCATGAACGGCTCATCGGCACCCGGGTGCGGGACAACGAGACCAACCACGAACTCGTCATTGCTTCCTTCCATGCGGCGCCGCTGACAGCCACCAACTCGCTGCGGCGCAACCAAATCCACGCAGCCCACAAGGAACTGCTGGGCATGGGGACCGGTCTGATGACTCTGATGGCGGGTGACTTCAACTACCCGTTCTTCACGAAGAACCTCACGGAACACATGAAGAATTCCGGGTACGAGCTCTCGCTCAGCAACCGCCGGACCTACACACGGTACAAAGTGTTCAAGGGCCACTTCGACTTTGCCACGTCACTGGGACTGAACATCGAGAACGTTGAGACGCTGCCACGCGGCGCGTCCGACCATTTGCCCATTCTGGTGACCGCCGAATACGGCCAGGATTCCAGGCCGGCGGCGCAGGAGCCCCCGGCCGCCTGACTGCACTTATGGGAGGCGTGCGTGCGGGACGACTGGATCAGCAAGGCGATACCCGGCGTTCGCGTCGCGCGGGATTACCAAAAGGCGTGGCTGAAGCCTGACCTGGTGGCCGGCGCAGCGCTGAGCGCCGCCCTGGTGCCGGCAGGAATGGCATACGCCGAGGCCAGCGGACTCCCTGCCGTGAACGGGCTGTACGCCTCCGTGGTGCCCATGATCTTCTACGCCTTGTTCGGGCCGTCGCGGGTTGTCATTGTGGGACCGGACTCCTCCCTGGCGCCCATGATCGCGGCCGCAATTCTTCCCTTGGCCGGACGCAACCCGGAACAGGCTGTGCCCATGGCAGGAGTCCTCGCGATCCTGATTGGTGCCTTCCTGTTCGCCGGCCGGATCTTCAAACTGGGATTTGTTACCGGCCTGCTGTCCAAACCAATCCGCGTCGGCTACCTGAACGGCATTGCGCTCGCGGTCACGGTCAGCCAGCTTCCGCGGCTGCTGGGCATCGACAGCTCCGGTAAAACCCTCGTTGAACGCCTGGGCTACCTGTCCGACGCTGTCCTCGGCGGCGGGATCAACCCAATCGCCCTGGGCGTGGGGGCAGGAAGCCTGGCAGTGATCGTGGCGGGGCGCTTCCTGCCTTGGAAAGTGCCCGGCGTCATGGTTGCCGTGGCGGGGGCCATCGCCGTGGTGGCCGCGCTGGACCTCGCAGGGCAGCTGCCGGTTGTCGGAGCCCTCCCGCGGGGACTGCCCTCCCCCGCGCTGGGAGGGATTGGCTGGGACGAAGTCACGGCGCTCATCGGCCCCGCAGCAGGCATCGCCCTGATCGCCTTCGCGGACACGTCCACCTTGTCCAAAAGCCTCGCGGGGCGCCGCGGGGAGAGGGTTAACGGCAACGAGGAAATGGGCGCACTGGGGATCGCCAACATCGCCACCGGCATGCTCGGCGGATTTCCTGTGAGCGGAAGTTCCTCGCGCACGCCCATTGTGCTCGACGCGGGCGGGAGGTCGCCGCTGAGCGGAGTAGTGGCGGCCTTGCTTGTGGTGCTGTTCATGCTCCTCGTACCGGGCGTCACGGCTTTCCTTCCGACGGCGACGCTCGCTGCCGTGGTGATCGTCGCGGCGGCGTCACTTGTTGACGTGAAGACGCTCCTGCGCCTGATCAGGATGAGCAAGCTGGAGACCCTCCTCCTCGTTGTCACCTTCCTGGGGGTCGCCTTTGTGGGAGTCCTGGAGGGAATCGTGGTGGCCATCGGACTGTCCCTGGTGGCGTTCGTCCGCCGCGCCTGGGACCCGTACCGTACCGAACTCGCGAGTGTGGACGGTGTGCCCGGCTTTCACGATCTCGACCGGCACCCTGAGGGCAGGCGGATCGAGGGTCTGGTCATCGCACGCTTTGACGCACCACTGTTTTTTGCCAATGGCGAAGTATTCGCGGACCACATCCGCAGCCTGGTGGACGGCGCGCCCTGGCCGGTGAAGTGGGTGATTGTGGCCGCCGAGCCGATCACCGGCCTGGACACAACTGCGCTGGAGGAGCTGGTGCAGCTCGACGATGAACTGGCGCTGGGCGGCGTCAGCCTGGTTTTCGCAGAAATGAAGGGACCGATCAAGGACCGCCTGGTCCGTTTTGGTGCCAGTTCAAGGTTCAGCACAGACCACTTCTACCCCACCGTCCACAATGCCGTACGCGCCTACCGGGAGTGGGCCGGAAAGGAGTAGCCTGCGGCCGCCTTCGCGGCAGAGCCGTTAATTGGCCCGCCGGCCCGTCAGGTCCGGCGCAGGGTCAGGATCTGCTCCGCACGGCCGAACGGTCCCTGGATGTCATGGAGGACGGTGGAGGTGAGGCCGATTCCGTCAGCACCGAAGGAAACGGCGTTGTCCAGGCCAAGCCATTCGCCCTCGGGCCTGCGGTACATGTGGATCTGGAGGTCCAGGTTGGGAAAGGCATAGCTGCCTTTGCCCGGGGGGACCCGGGCTGCGATCCCGTTGGCAGTGTCCACCAGGCCCATCAGGCGGGTGAAGTCGCTGCTGTCCGCTTTGTCCGTCAGGGGGTGCTGGGTGCGGAGCCAGACTGTTCCTGCCCCGTCCCGGTGCCCCTCAGCCACGCGCATCTCCAGTGACCGGATGTACCCGCCGGGCCAGATGGAGGCGCCGTCCAACGGTTTACAGTCATCCGGCGCAGGGATGGCGGCGTCCTCGACGGCGGCCACCTCCGCTGTGTCACTGGTGATCATCCGCCAGGCAGTGGCCCTGATGGCTACGCGGCCGTGGGCAACCAGTTCGGCCTGCAGCAACTCGATGGTCTTGCCCGGACGAAGCGTGGTGGTTTCTATGTGGAATTCGCCGCCGGGAATCAGGCCGAGGATCTCGTAGCTCAGCCTCGCCATCCGCATATCCGCTCGGGGCTCGTGCCGCTCCAGGCTGTCAGCCATCAGGCCTGCGGCCGGCGCCATGTGCTGCTCATGCTCGTTCCAGGCGCCCTGGGCGTGGATCGTTGAGCGGAAGCGCCCACCGCCCAGCGACTGATAGTAGAAGGTCCCCTGGGCAAGTTCAGGCAGTTCCTTGGTCAACGTTGGCCCCTCTGACGTTTCTGGGTGAATGATCGTTAACTCTAGCCGGTCCCCCGGGACCCGGGGGTGGTGAACCCGCAGAGTTCCGGCGCCCGCAGAGCCCATTCGGACTAAACTCAGAAATTGGCCCTGTCAGCGACCCTCGAAGTGAGGTGTTCCACGAATGCGCGTCATCAGCTACAACCTTCGGAAGCACAAAGCGAGCGGTGAATTGCTCGCCCTAGCGCGGAATTTCGCCATCGACGCGTTGTGCCTGCAGGAAGTGGACTCGGCCGACCTGCCAGACACGCTGGGTCCGCTAAACCTCGCGGACACCACCAAGGGCAACCGCCTGGGACTGGCCATCTATTACCGCACCAGCCGGTTCACCGCCGTGGACACACAATCCTTTGCGTTGAAGAAATCAGTCCATGACAGGGTGCTGGCGCCGGCCCACGAGCGGCTGATTGGAACCCGCGTGGTGGACAACGAAACCCAGCACGAACTGGTCATCGGCTCGTTCCACGCGGCTCCGCTCACTGCATCTAATTCACTGCGGAGAAAGCAGATCCATGCCGCCCATGCGGAGCTGCTCAGCATGGGCACGGGCCTGATGACGCTGATGGTGGGGGACTTCAACTATCCGTTCTTCACCAAGAACCTGCACGCCCACATGAAGGACTCGGGTTACGCCTTGTCTTTGAGCAACCGTCGGACCTACACACGCTACAAGGTGTTCAGGGGCCATTTTGACTTCGCCACCTCGCTGGGCCTGGATATCGCAAGCGTTGAAACCCTCCCGCGCGGCAAGTCGGACCATTTGCCTATCCTGGTCAATGCGGAGTACGGCAAAGGCTACTGAGTTCGCTTACTGACTCCGCCGTGTGTGGTGCAG
Source organism: Pseudarthrobacter sp. TAF60_1 (assembly GCF_052113505.1). Lineage (NCBI taxonomy): Bacteria > Bacillati > Actinomycetota > Actinomycetes > Micrococcales > Micrococcaceae > Pseudarthrobacter > Pseudarthrobacter sp. TAF60_1. Next base: position 156,756 of record NZ_JBFRDI010000002.1, on the reverse strand, counting down.
GAGTCGGGGCTGCAGGTGCGGCCAGGATTGCGCGAAGCCGGGGTGCAGTTCCTTGCGGTCCAGCTCCTCCACTGGTACCCACTGGAGCTCGAGGCTTTCCGGATCGCTGATCACGGGGTCAAAGGGTGAGATCACCAGAACTACAACGGTGGTGTATGTCCAGTAGCCGACGTCAAGCACGGAGGTGAAAAGCACATCAACACCGTCCGCCGGCACGGCTGCTTCCTCGTAGGCCTCGCGAAGGGCACCGGTAACCGGGTCTTCGTGCTGGTGGAGCGCTCCGCCAGGCAGTCCCCAGGTTCCGCCGTTGTGGCTCCACAGTGCACGGTGCTGGAGCAGGACCCCCTTGGAGGGGTCGTAGGCCAATACGCCGGCCGCACCGAACCTGCCCCAGAACTTCCCCCGGTCACCCTCCACCCACGCATCACCCGGGTCCCGCGGGCCCGTGCGTGCAGGCGGAAACTGGCGGTTGGCATCAGGGAATGTGGAAGCCAGGGAGTGATCCATGGTTCCAGTCTGACAGGTGCACAGCGACTCTGCCGGGGCACCTGCAGTGCCCGGCCAGTCTTACTGGCCCTCGTGCACGCGTTCGACGGCGAAATCACCGCCGGGATACATGACGGTTTCGTGTCCGTCATCGAAGCGGACAAGGTACGGCGGATGCCCTTCCTGACCCCGCACTTCCATGATCACTCCGTGCCGGTCGGACGACCCGACGGTCCGGCCCCTGACGATGATCCTGTCGCCTTGAGTTGCCTCCATGGCAATCACCTCCAAGGCCCAGAGTACGGCCCGGCAGCGGGCAGTAACAGGGGTGCGTGGCACGATTCAGATAGGCCGCTACGCCTCCCGTCTGCGCGCCGGGTCAGTCCCGGCCGGCGGCGAGCAGTTCGTCGGTGGCGGGGTCAGGTTCGCCGTCGAAAAACTGTGCCAGCACCGTCTTGAAGACAGTCTCGCCGGGCGCGGCGCGCAGGAACAGCGTCATGGAGGAGCGCAGTTTTTTCGCATCAATGCCGCCCATAATGTCGGCGGCGGAACGGCCGGTGTGGGTGGACACCGCCACGCTGCACTCGAGCAGCCGTGGGCCCAGGACGTCGTGCTTGAGGTAGGCCTGCGCCTCCGCCAGCGAGGTGATGGCGTATTTCACGGACGTGGGACTGCTGCCGAGGCCGGCGATCTGCGGGAAAATGAACCACATCCAGTGGCCCTTCTTGCTGCCCAGCTGCAGCTCGGCCAGGGCCTGCCTGTAGGTGCCGCCGCTGTCCTGCGCTTGAACAAAGCGTTCCAGGTCGTGGGTGGTGGTCATGGATGTCTCCTTCTGTGGGGCATGATGTCAGGCGGTGATTTCCGCAGCAAGGGCCGCGGCATGGCGGACCCACCGGTCAGGGTCCTGGCTCCAGCGTGCCATCACCACGCCGGCACGTTGCCGGTCCAAGCCGCCCAGTGCCGCGAGCAGGGGAACCACGACATCAGCGATCAGGGGGTCCACCAACTCGGCTGTCTGCGCTGACCGGATGAAGCCTTCCAGCCGGGTCAGGTCCGAGTGCCGCAGGAGGGCCACCTTGGATTGCAGGAGGACGACGGCGGCAAGGCGGCGCTCGTAGACTGGCCGCCTGCCCGGTCCGGGCTGGCCCCAGAGCTGCGAGGCCAGTGCTGTCACGTCGTCATGGCCAAGGCCCTTGAACTTGGTGCCGGCGTCCCGGATAGTGCCCCGCGCGGCACCCACCGATGCCCCGTAGGAACGGAGCACCCCGCCCACGCGCGATTCCACCTCCTCTGCCCGGTACCAGGTGCCTTCATTCTGCAGGGTGTTATCGATGAAGCCGGCAGCGTCCTGCACTCGTTGATTCACCGGCGTCACCTCGCGCCCTGGCGGGAGGCGCCGGCATGCTCGATGCAGTAAGGGGTCCAGGGCCTTGCCTCCAGGCGGCCCTCGGCGATCGGGGCTCCGCACACGGCGCACACCCCGTACGTGCCGTCCGAGATTCTGTGCAGCGCGGCTTCAACCTCGGCCAGGCCGGCGCTGCTCTGGTTCAGCAACGCCGACGCCTGGGACAGCTCGAAGGCAATGGTGGCACCCTCCGGGTCATGTTCGTCATCCACATTGGAGTCCTGGCGGGCAGCATTGGCTGATGAGATGTCTGCCCGGAGCGCCGGAAGCAGTGCCAGCTTCCGGTCCCGCTCTTCCTCCAGCAGGATCCGGAACCGTTCAAAGTCAGCCATGGGAAAAGCCTAGCGCCGCGGAGTTCACCAAGACTGCGGAATTCGCCAAACCCGGGGCAACAGGCGGTAGCGGAGCCTGTCAGTACCAGTTCTCGATCACGGAGTGGTTCCAGGCGTCACACGGAGACCCGTAGCGGTTCGCGATGTAGGCCAGGCCCCAGTCAACCTGGGTGCGGTAACTTGTGAGCCAGTCGCTGCCTGCGCTCGCATACTTGCTGGCGGGTAGCGCCTGCGCGATGCCATACGCCCCTGAATACGGATTGGTGGCCGTGGTGAGCCAGTTGGATTCTTTCATCCACAGCTGCGCCAGGCATGGGAACTGGTCCTGGCCCCAGCCGTACGCGGACAGCCGCCCTGCAGCGTAGTTCCTGGCGCCGGCGGGGTCGTTTACCGCGCCGCCCGGAACAGAAGGTACGACGACGACGGGCGGCGGCGTCGGCGTCGGACTTTCAGCCGGAGGTGCTGGAGCAGGGTTCTGCGGTGCGGGGTTCTGCGGTGCGGGGTTCCGGGGTGCCGGGTTCGCCGGGGTCTGGGCGGCAGCCCGGGCGGCGGCTTCAGCCTGCCGGCGTGCTTGCTCCTCCGCTGCCGCGCGCTTGGCTGCCTGGGACACTTCGTAGGCAGCCAGCGCCGCTTGGCCCTGCCTGAATTCTCCTTCCACCGCTGCGGTGGTTCCCTTGAGTGAGGCGAGTTGGGCGGTGAGTTCCTGGCTGTGCCGCTGTTGTTCCGCGACCTGCTCCGACACGGCCTGCTGGGCTGCCTGGGCTGAGGACAGCTTGGCCTCGGCAACGCCGGCGAGGCGTTCCCGCTCAGCCTTGGCGGCGCGCTCCTGCTCGGCCAGTGCTGCCGAGATTCGTTCCGACTCAGCTGATTTGTGGACCAGCAAGGCTGTCTTGTCACTGACGATCCGGACGATGTCCAGGCCGTGGATGCTGTTCGACTGGATGGCGTCGAGCGCCACGAAGAAGCCCATGTTTGTGCCGCCGGTCTTGTAGGACTGTGCGGCGAGGGCCCCGATGTCCCTTTTGTGCCGGCCCGATTCCTCCTGTGCACGGGCCACCTGCGCGGCCAAGGCATCCACCCTGGAACTGGCAGACTGGAGATCGGTCTGGGCCACAGCGTATTCCGCAGCAGCAGTTACTGCGGCGTTGCCCAGCGCCTCCGCCTGAGTTTGCAGGCCACCGAGCAGATCTCCGATTCTAGTGACTTCAGCGGCCGTGCCGGCCTCGCTTTGCCGGGCCTTCTCCACGTCCTGCCAGGAAGGATACCCGCCGGGCGGAGCCTCGTCCGCGGCGTGCGCAGGCAGCATGGCAAACGAGGCGGCCGTGGCCAGTACAACCACTGCCGTGAGACCGGACAGCCACGATTTTTGCGCAAACGGGGACATAGTTCGTGAGCTTACCGGGCAAGTCCTAGATTGCGGCGAACATTGTCTCCCAAGTGGCTTGGTAGCCGATCCGAGCCATCCGGTAGGGTGCACGCTCTGCCCACGAGGCAACCTAAAGCCCACTCAGGCGTCTTTTTTTGAGGCAAACCGATCAGATGGATGACCCGACCGGGCATATACGCGTCCCGTGCGGTGACCTGCACCTTCATAGCCGAGGCCAGAAGATCCAACAAGGGAGCTAGGGTGAATTTTTGCCCTACATTCCGTTATCGGAATGTGACATTCGGGAAAAGAAGCGGTTATGGTCGTTTAGTGCCCTGGTTCAAACCGGGACATTCCCGTCAGTATGCCGAGCCCTGCCACTGACCCGGGACCCCAGACGCTATGCAACTGGCAGGGACGGGGGAACCACATTTCCGCGGCCTACACAGGCCTTGGGGTTAAGTCGGCATTCGTCCTGTCCTTCATGGCGGCATTCCCGGCCGGGTCTCTCCAACCCGAACCCGACAGCTCACCCCGCAGGCATGGGAGAGGCAATCACACCATGTCCAAGAAGTTCACTTCCGCACGCCATCGTGCAGTCACCACCACCACGTCCCGCGCCATGATGATCGGACGGCCGGCCCTTGTAGTGGCCGCCGCATCCGGACTGTTTTTCGGCTTCAGCGCCCCGGCCCACGCCGGCGTCCACGGACCTGACAATACCGGAACAGCCAATGCCCAGGGCCAGGTAAGCGCACCGGCAGCCGCCGCGGCTCCGGCCCCCGCAGCCAACGTCCACACCGTCGTCTCCGGCGACACCCTTGGCCAGATCTCCGCGGCCAACGGCGTAGCACTCAACGACGTCCTGGCAGCCAATGGCTTGTCCCTGACGTCGATCATCTACCCGGGCAACCAGATTCAGATTCCCGGCGCCGGACAGGGCGCAGCAGCACCGGCCGTGGCAGCACCGGCTCCGGCCCCGGCAGCGAAAGCAGCCCCCGCACCGGCTGCGCCCGCCAACACCGGCATCAAGCTGGCGTCAACGCCGGCCCCCGCGCCCACCGGCGCAGCCGGCTCGGCAATCCTGGCCTCCGCCTACTCCCAACTCGGGGTACAGCAGGACTGCACCGCCATGGTGGAGAAGGCACTGCGCTCAGTAGGCAAGAGTGTTGGAGACCTGGCCCCGGGCCAGTTCTTCCAGTACGGAAGCGTTGTTGGCACACCCGCCCCGGGTGACCTGGTGATCACCGCCGGCCACGTCGGCGTCTTCGCCGGCAACGGCCAGGTTGTCAGCGGCGGCGTGGACGGTTTCAAGACCGAGGTCCACTCCATCAGCTGGCTCCCGGGCGCCTCCTTCGTCCACGTAGCGTGACCCCCGCCGGCTGGACGGCGGCGCGCGGTGCCCAGCCGCCCGCCGTCGTCGGCCGCTGCTGCGTACTCAGGCGTGCTGCCCAAACCAGGACAATATGTCATTCCAGGCGGCGGCCGCCTGGGTCTGGTGATACTGTTCCCGAGTGTCATTGTGGAAGGCGTGGTCCACGCCCGGACAGACGGTGAGCTGATGCATCACCTTGGTGGTTAAGGCTGCCGCCGCCGTTACGGGAAGGCCATCCGGTATAGGTCGTTGGCTGCGATGACCGTCGAGTCCCGAGCGCTGCCCCGCAAATCCACCCGGTCTGCCAGTTCCTCCGGTCCCGGACACCAGGGCACGGACCACCTGGTCCCCCGATGCCGGTTAATGCTGGTGGAGCGGATGGATCACGCCGTCCGAACCGAGTGTCCCGCTGCAGGCTGGCTACTACCATAAGTCCCTTCTCCGCGCCCGGCCGGGCTGCTACATTGGCACGGCCAAGGCTGATCACGGCTGGGTTCAGCCGGTCAACACGGAAGGACGCATTATGCTCTCTGACACTTCCCGCCCCGTCATTCAGGCAACGCTGCCTGTAGTGGGTGAAAATATCGAAGAAATTGCGAAGCGGTTCTACAAGCACATGTTCGACGCGAGGCCGGACCTGCTCGACGGCCTGTTCAACCGTGGAAACCAGGCTGACGGCCGCCAGCAACAGGCGCTGGCCGGTTCAATCGCGGCCTTCGCCACCTACCTCGTGGAGAAGCCTGACCAACTTCCTGACCACCTGCTCTCCCGCGTCGCCCACAAGCACGTCTCGCTCGGCCTGAGCCCGGACCAGTACCAGATCGTCCACGACCACCTGTTCTGGGCCATCGTGGACGTGCTCGGCGATGCTGTTACTCCCGAGGTCGCAGCGGCCTGGGACGAGGTGTACTGGCTGATGGGAAACATGCTGATCAACAAGGAACGCGGGCTGTACGGCGCGGTGCACCTTTCCCCCGACACCATCTGGCGCACCTGGCGTGTGGCCCAGCGCATCCAGGAGACACCAGACGTCGTTACTTTCGTGGTGGAGCGCACCGACGAACGGGAGGTAAAACCCTCCCTGCCCGGGCAGTACGTGACCATCAAGATGCCCATGAAGGACGGCGTCCATCAGCCCCGCCAGTACAGCCTGACCCGCGCCGACGACGGGCAGCACCGGCATTTCGCCGTGAAGAGGGTCCACGGGCTCGCCACCCCTGACGGCGAGATGTCCAACCTCCTGCACCAGGACATCAATGTCGGCGATGAAGTGGTGCTGTCAGCCCCGTTCGGCGACGTGGTACTGGAGTACACCGACCGGCCGGTGGTGCTGGCCAGTGCCGGCATCGGCATCACCCCCATGGCCGGAATGCTCTCGCACCTGGTGAAGGCCGGCTCACAGCGCCGGGTGATGCTGCTGCACGCTGATGACAGTCCGGACTCGTTTCCGCTCCGCCATCAGGTCACCGAGGACATCGAGCGGCTGCCTGAGGGGTCCCTCCACAGTTGGTTTGTGAATCCGGCAGAGGATCAGGGGCCGGCCGGCAATACTTTCCAGGGTTTCATGGACGTCAATGCCGTGGAGCTGCCGCTGGACGCCGAATACTACCTCTGCGGGCCGTTGCCGTTCCTGCAGGCGGTCCGCAGTGCCCTGGTCGCCAAGGGCGTTCCGGCCAAGGACATCCAGTACGAGGTGTTCGGACCGGACCTGTGGCTGGCTGACTTCCAGTAAACCCCGGACCGGGCCGGGCTAGAACTGCTCTGCCGGAATGCTAAACCCGAGATCCAGGAGTCCGCGGCCGGCCTGTTCCAGGATCGGGTCCATGGTCAGCGAAGCGTGGTTGAGCAGCACGTTGACGTCGCGCTGGATCCGCTGGAGCGGGTGAGTCAGGCGGTGGACGCTGCCGCCTGAGCCGGTCAGGATGAGCCGGACTGCCTCGGCCGAGGCCTGTCCGCTGAGGCCGAGGGAGAGCCGGTACTGGGCGCGCTCCTCATCAGTGAAGGCAACTGGCCGGCGCCCGAAGGACGCGGACACCACCCGGACAGCTTCCTCCCAGTGCAGGCGTGCGGTGGCTACCTGGCCGTACGCCTGCGTGAACCGGGCTTGGGCGAGCGGCGAATCTGCCTGGCGCTTCTCCACCGTCTGCTTGACCTTCCGTACCATCATCAGGTTACGGAACTCTTTCAACGCATGCTCCGCGGCGCCGAGGGCCGCCGCCGGGGCAACCATGTTCAGGAACGTGGCCATGGGGATGTGGATGCTGGGGTCCGGATGGATGAAGCTTCCCGGGTTGTCGGCCGCCGCCAGCAGGCTCCACTCGAGGGCACGGTACGCCGGGACAAAGAGGCCCTCGGCCCTGAGATCGTTGCTGCCTGTCCCCCGCAGGCCGGCCGTGTGCCACACGTCCAGCAACTCAAGATCCGCCATCGGAACCAGGCACTGAAGCCGCACGCCGCCGTGCTGGACTGCCAGGAGCGCCCAGTCAGAATGCATCACGCCGGAGGCAAAGCTCCACCGGCCGGAAATGGCGAACCCGCCGGGGACCTTCTCAGCTGATCCGGGAGGGGCTCCGGTTGCCGCTGCCAAGGGTGCGGGGCCGGCGGCGAATACTTCGTCCTGTGCTTGCTTCGGCCACCGGGCCAGCATCCACACGTGCTCCACAAGGTGGCCTACGCTCCAGGCGGTTGAGACGTCACCCTGCGCGAGCCGGCGAACCACCTGCACGTAGGTTTCCAGCCCCATCCCGTACCCGCCGACTGCCTTGGGCGCGAGCATCTGGAACACGCCTGCTTCCTTCAGTTCGGCAATGGTAGCGGCGGGGATGCGGCGGAGCTCTTCGGTTTCCTCCGCCCGCTCCCTCAGCCGGGGAACCAGGGCGTCCACCCGCGCCAGAACCTCGTCATGCGTCGGGATGGGGGCGGAAGGCACCGGGGGGTCGACGTCCGGGAGGTTGATCGTATGCGCGGTGTGGTTCCGCTTGGCTGCCAGGTAAAGCCGGTTGGCGTCGGACAGGTGCACGCCCGTGGGGACCTGCTCCGCCACATCAACGCCAAGGGCCGTCAGCTGGCCCACCTTGTCCGGGTTGTTGGTGAGGAGGCGGATCCGGCCTGCGCCGAGGGCACCGAGCATCTGGGCAGCGGCGGTGTAATCCCGTTCATCTTCGCCACGCCCCAGCGCCACATTCGCTTCGTAGGTGTCCAGCCCGGCGTCCTGCAGGGCGTACGCGTCCAGCTTGGAGTACAGTCCGATCCCGCGCCCCTCCTGGCGGAGGTACAGCAGGAAACCTCCGACGGCGGCAATCTCCTCGACAGCCTCGCGCAACTGGGGACCACAGTCGCAGCGCTCGCTGCCGAAGACGTCGCCGGTGAGGCATTCGCTGTGCAGCCGGACGAGCGGGGCGGTACCGTCCGGTCCCTGGTCCAGGAGCCTCTGCTCCCACTGGCCGAGTCCAAGCAGGAGGTGTTCCTTGCCGTCGGCCAGGCCGTGGAAGGTCATCACCTCGGCCGTGGCAATGAAGCCATCGGGGAAGCGCAGGGGGACAGTCACCTGGCTGCGCACGGCAGCAGGTTGTTCACATGGCCGCGCGACGGTCTCGGTCAGGACGGTCATCTGTGCTCCTCGGGTCGGAACGAAAGTACTTGAATGTTGAAGTAAACAGTACTGTCGATTAGTTCACGACGCAAGTGATCTGGGGGTCAACAAACTTCATACGTGAAGTAAATCGCGTAGACTTCACCTATGGAAGAAGCCGACGAGCCCCGCTGGCTAAGCAGCGACGAACGCGAAGCCTGGCTGACCCTGGTGGGCGTCATGATGAAACTGCCGGCTGCTTTGGATGCCCAGTTGCAGCGTGACGCGGGCTTGAGCCACTTTGAATACATGGTCCTGGCGGGCCTGTCCGAGGCGCCGGGCCGCACGCGCCGGATGAGCGATCTTGCTGGCTTCACCGAGTCGGGCCTCCCCCGCCTGTCCCAAGTGGTGAGCCGGCTCGAAAAGCGCGGCTGGGTCCGTCGCTCCCCTGACCCCACCGACGGACGCATCACCTTGGCCGCGCTCACCGATGAGGGCCTGGCAAAAATCGTCAGCACCGCCCCGGGTCACGTGGAGGCCGTCCGCTCCCTGGTGTTTGATCCCCTGACGAAGGCGCAGTCGCGCCAGCTCGGCAGCATCGGCAAACGCATCCTCAGTGTGCTGGACCCGGACGACTACGGTCTGCGGAGCGCCGACGTCGGGGAGCGCAGGGGTGCGCCAATCGGGAATGCGTGAGGACGGTTGTCTTGTTCGCAGGGCACTGTGAGACTGTGGGCATGGCGAGTTCTGTTGAAGTGTCGTGGCAGCTGGATGGCATCACCATGGCGGGGACCGTCGTCCGGCCCGCCGGCGATGGGCCCTTCCCGTCGGTGGTTCTTGTTGCGGGCAGCGGCCCGACTGACAGGGATTGGTGTTCACCGCTGCTTCCTGGCAGCAACGGCAGCGGGCGGCTCTTCGCGGAGGCTTTTGCCCGTGCCGGGATCGCATCCCTCCGCTATGACAAGCGGGCCTCCGGGCCGCACGCGAGAGAGAACGTCACGAAGCTCATCGGAACAATGAGCATGCAGTCTCATCTCGACGAACTGGTCGAGGCGGTTCGGGTGCTCTCCGAACTGGACTTCATCGATTCCGCACGCATTGTCGGGCTCGGTAACAGCGAAGGCGCTCTGCATGTGCTCCACTACGCCACAACTCCCCAGCACGTGCCCTTCGCCGGCATTGTCCTCGCTGCACCACCCGGGCGCCCGATACAGTCTGTGCTGCTTTCTCAGTTGGCTCTTCAGTCCGCGCAGGTCCCTGGTGGCGCCGCGCTCATGCCGAAGGTCGAGGAAGCTGCCGCACGCTACGCAGCCGGACAGCCCATGAACCCTGATCCCGGCCTGCCCGACACCGTGAAGATGGTTCTCGCAAGCTTCGAAGCTCCCGTGAACCTCCCGTTCGCCCGGGAACTGTGGGTCGAGTCCACCTGCGACTCACTGGGGAAAGTGCAGGTCCCCACGCTGGTGCTGATCGGTGGACGAGATGTACAAATTGACGTACGTGCCGACGGGGGCCCGCTCCAGGAAGCCGCCGCTGGAATGACGAATGTGACCTTCGCCTTTCCGGCCAACGCCAATCACGTGTTCAAAGAGGACACCCGTGAGCCGGCCGAAGTCGCGGCCTCACCCGGGAACGGCTACAACGGGCCCGGCACCCATCTCGATCCTGAAAGCCTCGCGACGATCCTCGCCTGGCTGGGAGAGACGATGCGTTGGAGGGTATCTGCGTGAGCAGGTCACGCAGGACGCCCGCGCCTGAACCTGACACGGTCGTGGAGCTCAACCCCCTGTTCAGCCGGCCTGGGGAATCCACCGTCTTTCCGCGCTTCACCGTCCCGGCCGGGGAGTCCCTGCCCTCCACCGCCTATCAGGTTGTTCACGATGAGGCGATGCTGGATGGGAACTCGCGGCTTAATCTGGCCACGTTTGTCGGAACGTGGATGGAACCGGAAGCGGCGCGACCGTATGCCGAGACGTTCGACAAGAACATGATCGACAAGGACGAATACCCACAGACGGCGCTGATCGAGACCCGTTGCTGGCGGATGCTCGCGGACCTTTGGAATGCGCCCGAGCCGGCCAAGGCCATCGGCACCTCCACGATCGGCTCCTCCGAGGCGTGCATGCTCGGTGGCCTGGCCTTGAAGCGCCGCTGGCAGCACGCCCGGCGGGCGGCCGGCCTGCCGACGGACAAATCCAACCTTGTCCTCAGCTCCGCCGTGCAGGTGTGCTGGGAGAAATTTTGCAACTACTGGGAGGTTGAAGCCCGCTTTGTTCCGGTGTCAAAGGAACACCAGATGCTCGATGGCCACGACCTGGACCGGTATGTTGACGAAAACACCATCGGCGTCGTCGCCATTATGGGCGTGACGTACACCGGCGTGTATGAACCGGTCGAGGACATTTCGGCTGCCCTGGACGAAATTCAGGCACGCCGCGGGCTGGATATTCCCATCCATGTCGATGCGGCTTCAGGGGGCATGGTCGCTCCTTTCCTCCAGCCGGACATCGTTTGGGATTTCCGCCTCCCCCGGGTCGCCTCGATCAACACTTCCGGCCACAAGTACGGCCTCGTTTATCCGGGCCTCGGCTGGATCATTTGGCGGGACGAACACGCGCTTCCGGGTGACCTCATCTTCCATGTCAGCTACCTTGGCGGCGACATGCCGACCTTCGCATTGAATTTTTCACGGCCCGGCGCCCAGGTACTGCTGCAGTACTATCTCTTCCTCCGGCTGGGATTTGCCGGATACGAATCGGTCCAAGCCACATCCCGGGACGTAGCGCTCTACCTGTCCGGTGAAATCGGGGCGATGGAGGCCTTCACCCTGTGGAGCGACGGATCCGATATCCCGGTCTTTGCCTGGCAGCTCGCTGACGGGCACACGAAAAACTGGAACCTTCACCACCTGTCCGAGCGCCTCCGAATGAATGGCTGGCTCGTCCCGGCCTACCCCATGCCGGAGGGGCTGGGCGAGATCACGGTGCAAAGGATCGTTGTCCGCAACGGCTTCACCCGCGACCTCGCATCCAGCTTCCTGATCGATCTCAAAAAGGAAGTCGCCTACCTGGACGGGCTGACCGCTCCGATGCCCTCCAGCGGGACAACCCAAGCCTTCCACCACTAGCTGGCGGACGCCGACAAAGGAGCCATCGTGTGCCGACTGTTTGGCCTGCACGCAGGCCCCCAACCCGTCCGTGCCACGTTTTGGCTCTTGGACGCCCCGGACAGCCTCTCCAGCCAGAGCCGCCGGGAGCCCGACGGAACCGGCATCGGCACCTTCGACGCGGAAGGCAAAGCCCATGTAGCCAAGCAGCCGCTCGCCGCCTGGGAGGACCACGCCTTTGCGCGCGAGGCCCGGACCTTGAGGAGCACCACGTTCCTGGCCCACGTCCGCTATGCGAGCACCGGCGCGCACACGATGGTCAATACGCATCCGTTTGAGCAGGACGGGCGGCTATTCGCCCACAACGGCGCCTTCGGTGGCCTCGGAGGGCTCGATCAGCACCTGGCCAGGCTGGGGGTTACGGACCTCGTTCACGGCCAGACCGACAGCGAACGCCTGTTCGCCCTGATTACCGCGGAGAGCCGCCGGGCTGACGGGGACGTCACACAGGGTATAACTCGAGCCGTCACGTGGATCGCTGAGCGATTGCCCGTCTTCAGCCTGAATCTCATTCTGACGACGGCGACAGACCTTTGGGCGGTCAGGTTCCCCGCCACGCACGAGCTGTACATCCTGCAAAGAGACCCTGCCAGCGTCCACGGACCAGCTGCTCCCCTGGAGGCACGGAGCCACCGCATCCACGCCCGCAGTGAAGACCTCGCCCGTTCTCCCCACGTCGTCGTCGCCACCGAACCGATGGATCACAACCCGGACTGGCACCCCATAGCCTCCGGCGGGCTGGTGCACGTCGGCCCGGATCGCGTGGTCACAACGACTTTTCCTTTCCCGGAGAGCCCGGCGAACCTGCTCACCCTGTCTGACCTTGAACCGTCCGCCGCGGCCTCCCAGGCGTCCTAACCACCGTCCCTCTGGCGGACCTGAGGTTCATGCACTTGGGCTCTGCCCCTCGCTTAGGGTCGCCGCGACCGGTGGACGCCTGCTTGCGGCAGTGCCACTATGTGGAGAACCAGCCTCACTGAACGCCCCCGGATCCGGGCAGCAAGGATGCGCCGACATGACGTACGTCAACAACTTAGGTGATGTGGGACTGGACGACGTCGCCCTCGCCGGAGGCAAAGCTGTGGGGTTGGGCGGGCTGATTACGGCAGGCCTGCCGGTTCCCCCGGGTTTTGTCCTGAACACCGCGGGCTATGCGGATTTCGTGGCCACAAATCACCTTGAAGCCGACATCCTTGCACTGGCCACGCTGTCACCACAGGCCGCGCCGCAGGACTACCAGGACGCCTCCGCGCGAATCCGTGCGCTGTTCACTCACGGCACCGTGCCGTCCGCCATTGCAGCCGAACTGGACGCTGCCTACGGCCGCCTCGGCGACGGGAACGCGGCCGTGGCGGTGCGGTCCTCCGCCACGGCAGAGGATCTTGCCTCAGCCAGCTTCGCCGGGCAACAGGAAACCTACCTGAATGTCGTGGGGGCTGCGGCGTTGCAGGCGGCCGTGATCGACTGCTGGGCTTCCCTGTGGTCCGCGCGTGCCATGGCCTACCGGGCACGCGAAGGCATCACCCCTGACTCGGTCCGCCTCGCGGTGGTGGTCCAGCGGATGGTGGAGGCCGAAGCTGCGGGCGTGATGTTCACGGCGAACCCTGCGAACGGGCGCCGCGACCAGATGGTGATCAGTGCCGCGTGGGGCCTGGGCGAGTCCGTGGTCAGCGGAACGGTCACCACCGATGACATCGTGGTCGATGCCGGAACAGGCAACGTGCTGTCGCACCGGACGGCGGACAAAGAGACCATGACCGTCTACGCGGAGCACGGCACCCGTCAGCAGCCGGTACCGCCCGCACGGCGCCGTGAACCCGTCCTTGATGACGCCGCAGCAGCAGAGCTGGCGGGGCTCGGAATGCGGATCGCCAGCCACTTCGGGATGCCGCAGGACATCGAGTGGGCGAGGGTCGGCGGGAAATTCTTCATACTCCAGTCCCGGGCCATCACTGCGCTGCCGGAACCGGCGGCCGATGCCCCGCAGGCGTGGCCTGTCCCGTACCCGAAGGGGACGTATTTCCGGGCGAGCATCGTGGAGCAACTGCCGGATCCGCTCTCGCCGCTCTTTGCCGACCTCATTGACGGCTCGGTGTCCCGGTCCCTGCAGGCACTCCTCGGCGACGCCATTGGCAAAGGCGCCGTCCGCGACGGCGACGTCCGGCTGCCAACCGTCAACGGCTACGCCTATTACTACTACCGCAACTCCGGCATGTGGCGGATGATGGCGAAGTCGCCCGCGGCCTTCCGCGCACTGTTCCGCGGCGAAGCGCACATGGGTGTGGCCGGGTGGCGGGATTATTCGCATCCCCGCTACGAACGGGTGATCAACGACTGGTCCGCGAAGCCCGTCCTCGAACTCGCCGGCGAGGAACTGCTCGACGGCGTGCAGGCACTGCTGGACGCCGGCACCGTGTACTACACCGCGGTGCAATCAATCATTCCGCTCGCCGCCACCAGCGAGATATCCTTCCGGGCGTTCTACGACAAACTGGTCAAGCGCCACAACGATCCGCCCGCCCAGACCTTCCTCCTCGGCTATGACAGCGAACCAATCCGCGCGGAAAAATCCCTGTACGGGCTGGCTACCTGGGTCCGTGGCGTCCCCGGGCTGACGGCCGCAATCCGTGAAACCCCGACGGCGGCGCTCGCCGAGTCCCAGCGCACCGGGTCACCGCCTGCGGGGGTGAACGCTGAGCTGTGGCAGCAATGGCGGCCGCGTTTCCAGGAACATCTGGACCGGTTCGGCCACGCTGTCTACAACCTGGACTTCGCCAGCCCCGTCCCGGCTGATGACCCGTCCACCCTGATCGAGACCTTGAAGTTCTACCTGCAGGGACACGGCACCGACCCGCACGAACGGCAGCTTCGCTCAGCTGAACGCCGCGAGAGCCTGACGGCCCAGATGACCGCGCGGCTCGGGCCGCGCCGCCGCGCGGCATTCCTTCGACTGCTCCGGTGGGCCCAAAGCACCGCACCGATCCGCGAGGACGCCCTGGCCGACGTCGGGCTTGCCTGGCCGCTGCTGCGGCGGATGCTGTTTGAATTGGGACGGCGGCTGGTGGAATCCTCGGTAATTGGCGAACCGGCCGACGTGTTCTGGCTGCGCTTCCAGGAGCTGCGCAGCGCCGTCGAATTCGGTCTCGCCGCGCCGGGACCGCAGCCTGCCGTGGCCATTACGGGCGCAGACCGCCCGGTCCGCGCCGGCGTCATCGAGGAGCGCAGGATGCTGTGGCGCGGTCAGGCCAAGGCCGCTGCCCCGCAGCTGCTCCCGGAGAGCCGTTGGATGGAGCGGGCGTTCGGGTCAATGATGCCGGCGCGCCAACACCAGCCAGGCGGGGTCATCAAGGGCGTCGGCGCCAGCGCCGGCAAAGTAAGAGCCCCCGCACGGGTCCTGCACGGCCCTGAAGACTTCGCACTGATGGGGCCCGGCGACGTCCTGGTCGCCCGCATCACTACTCCCGCATGGACGTCGCTGTTCGCGATGGCTTCCGCCGTCGTTACCGATGTCGGCGGCCCGTTGAGCCACAGCTCCATCGTGGCCCGGGAGTACGGTATCCCTGCCGTCCTCGGTACCGGAGTGGCCACCGAGCGGATCACCAGCGGCCAGCAGATCAGCGTGGACGGCGACGCCGGCACCGTCACCGTCACTATCGAGCCCCACCCGGACGCGACGGGCGAACTGCCCCGGAGCCCGTAAAACGGCTAACCGCCCGCTTTCCGTGGAGAGCTTGGTGTCGGGGTCTTAGCCGCGGGCCGGTCATCGGGCACCAGGCTGAAGGCGCCTTCCTCTTCGAGGGCGTTGTGCAGTCTGAGGATGGCGTAGAGGCCGTAGAGCAGCCGGCGGAGCTCGATGATGTCTTCGGGGCGGGCGTCTTTTTCGAGGCCGTTCAACAACCGGTGGAGCCGGCTGATGAGATGTTCGATTTCGGCGTGGGTGCGGCTCATGTCGGCGGTAGCATTCGACCCGCCGAGAGCGCGGGCAACAAGCGGCACCAGGAGTTCCTCGTCGGCGCGTTCGTGCGGGAGCAGTTCGGTCTCGAGGCGGCCGAGCAGGACACGTGCCGGGGCCAGGTCGGGGGCCCGGGTAGTGAGGGTGTCTGCGACCGCGCGTATTTGCTCGACGACGGCGCCCACGGCGTCATGCTGGGTTTTCAGCCGGCGTGCGGTGGCGATGTCGGCCGGTGCCATGTTGATGGTGTGGGTTTTGCCGGGGATCACGGCACGCAGGGCGATGCCTATCGCCAGGACGTCAATGAACTCCTGCAGCACGGCTCCGGCTGCCGGTGCGAGGAACCCGAAGGCTGCAGCCACCATGGCGGCGAGCGACAGGCCCATGCCCACAACTACGGCCTGCCTGCCGATGCCCATGGAGCGGCGCGCGATGAGGATGGCGTCGGCGAGCGCGTCGATGCGGTCCACGGTCAGCACCACGTCGGCAGCCTCCGACGAGGCGGTGGCGCCCCGTGCTGCCAAGGCCACTCCCACCCCCGCTGCTGCAAGGGCCGGGGCGTCGTTCACGCCGTCCCCGACCATGATGGTCGCGGCGCCGGCGGATTCAGCCGTGATCACCCGAAGCTTCTCGCCGGGGTCACAGTCGGCCCGGACGGAATCAACTCCAACCACCCGGCCCACTGTATGCGCAATGTCCTCCCGGTCACCCGTCACCAGGACAATCCTGCTGATGCCGGCGCCGCGCAGGGCCCGGATCATGCGCGGGGCGTCGGGCCTGACCGGGTCCTCGAGCAGGAACGCTCCGCAGGGTTCGCCGTCGACCGCGATGAATACTGTCAGTGATCCATCGAGGTCGGCACGCCGGCGCACCTGGCGCACCCAGCCCGGTTCGGAACCGGGAGCGATCCAGGCGGCCTTGCCGAGCCTGACGTCGTGGTCTCCGACCGTTCCCCGGAGTCCGTAGCCGTGTTCCTCGCGGACGTCTTCGGGCATTTCAAGCCCAAGGTCCCTGCGGGTGGCAGCGGTGACGATCGCGCTGGCCAAAACATGGGGTGAGACCTGGTCGAGGGAGGCGGCCAGCCGCAGGAGTTCGTCGGCGTCAACCGTGTCTCCGGCCGTGACCGTGTCAGCGAGGGTGGGCTGCCCCCGGGTCAGGGTTCCCGTTTTGTCGAAGAGGGCCGCCCTGCCTGCGGCCAGCCGTTCCAGGGCGCCGCCGCCTTTGATCACCACGCCTATGCTCGCGGCGCGCGATAGTCCGGACATGATCGCTATCGGGGCTGCCAGCAGAAGTGGGCACGGTGTCGCGACGACGAGGACCGCCACGGCCCGTACCGGGTCTGCACTGAGCGCCCAGGCCGCCCCCGCCAAAACCAGGGTCAGCGGGACAAAGAAGGCAGCGAACCGGTCCGCAGTGCGTACGAAGGGAGCTGAGGCCGCCTGTGCCTGCTCCACCAGGCGCACCACGCCCGCATACGTCGAGTCCGCCGCGGCTGCAGTCGCCATCACGTCGATGGGCGCACCGGCGTTCACCACGCCGCTGCGGAGGTCCTCGCCGACGACCCTTTCCACAGGCAGCGATTCGCCAGTCAGTGCGGACTCATCGAGGATGCCGGCCGACAGGAGCCGTCCGTCGACGGCGAGGACTTCGCCGGTGCCAACCACAATCAGGTCACCGGCCGCGAGCGCCTCCACGGGAACCGATTCCACGCCGCTCTGTACCCGCCTACGCGCCGTGCGAGGCGCACGCTCAACGAGCAGGCTCAGCTCCCGCCGGGCCCGGGCCTGCGCCTTTGCCTCCAGAAGCCTGCCTGTCGCGAGCATTACGGTGATCATTGCCCCGGCGAAGGGCTCGTTGACCCACAGGGCGCCCCCCAAAGCCAGCACCGCGATGATGTCCACGCTCGCCTGCCTGCGCCGGAGGGCGCCCGCCACCCACGCAATGGCGAATACCAGACCGAGGATGGTCCCTACCGTCCAGACCAGCGCCGCCGCCGGGTGCCAGCCAAGCAGCCAGGCCGCGCCGCCTCCCGCCAACAGAAAGGCGGAGGAAACGAAGAACAGCAACTCAAGGCGGGCGCGCACGTACGTCATGAGCCCATACTCACATGCGGGAGGGCGTCAACGTAGCGTCGAAAGGCCCATGGTGCGGTTGTTGCGTGCGGGACGTTCGCCCCTACCGCGCCGGCGTGGTCCTGCTGAAAACTGAGGCCACGTTCGGTGTCGTCTCCTAGGAGGAACCATGGGTATGGCGGGGAAGCCCGACCGGATTCTCATCGCCATACTCTCGGCGATCGCACTGCTGGTCGTTGTGGCGTTGGCGGTCGTTTTTACCCGCGGCGGGCCGGAGGCCCTGGATGTGTCCACGCCCCAGGGGGTAGTCCAGCGTTACAGCACTGCCGTCATCGACGGCGATACGCCCACAGCCAACTCCTACCTCACCGAAAACGCCAAATCCGTGTGCCGCGGCTACTACGAAAGCGGGCCACGTCCCGTCCGGGTGGTACTGATCTCCGCGACCGAGCGGGACGGCTCGGCACTCGTGCGGGTTTCGCTGGTCAGTTCCGGCGGGGGCGGCCCGTTCGGACCCTCGGAGTACGAGATGGAGGACCGTTTCGCCCTGGTCAAGACCGGTGGCAACTGGCTGATCGAACAGGCACCATATCAGCTCGTGTCATGCACCGGATTGTCCAAGCCGTGAACACCGCAACCTCAACCCCACGTTCGGCGGCGGGTTCAGCCCAAACCACGCTCCGCCGCCTGATCCTCTACGTTCTGTTGTTCGCGCTGGTGGTCATCACGGCTGTAGGGCTGAGCGGACTGTTGGAACGCCTGTTCAGCACGGGAGCGGTGGTGGCATCCGCTGATGTGGCCGGAGTAGCCCGTTCCCTGGCCTTCACCCTGATCGGAGGGCCGCTCGCCGCCCTCCTATGGTGGCTTGTTTGGAGGAGGCTCGACGACCCAGCGGAGCGCGGCTCGGTGGGTTGGGGCTTCTACCTGTCTGCCGTCTACGCAGTTTCCCTGATCTCAGCCGTGACCGGCTTTTTGGGAACGGCGGCCTCCTTCATCGGTAGCCAGGTAACTCCGTGGTATTCGCCGTTGTCGAATGGGATTGTCTGGGCAGGCATCTGGATCTGGCACCGCTGGATGTGGCGGCACCCCCTCAAACAACCGGTCGCCCTGGAGGATGTCCCTGCCGTCATCGGGTGGGTCTTCGGGCTGCTGGTGGGCGGGGTCGCCGCCATCAATGCCTTGGGCACCCTGCTTGATGTGGCGGTCCGCGGGCAGGTGAGCCTGACCCCGGAGGTGGAGGGTTGGTGGCAGCCCATTCTGAGGGCCGTGGTTTGGACGGTTGGCGGAATCGCTGTGTGGTGGTGGCACTGGTTCAGGGGCGGCGGACGAAAGATGCGCACCGACTTGGTGGACGTGGCAATCGTTGGGGTCGGGATCTTCGCCGCCGGCATCACGGCACTCGGCGGCGCCGGCGTCGTGGTTTTTGTGCTCCTGCGGACAGCATTCGACCGGTCTGCCCCAGTGAGCGAGTTGCTGGCCCCGCTTGGCCCAGCCCTCGCCGCTGCCGCGATCGGCCTCCTGATCTGGCGGTTTCACCGCGTCAGCGGAACTCAGCGCTCCGTAGGCACCCGGCGTGCGGGCCGGCTCGTAACCTCCGGGGTTGCCTTGGCCGCTGCCGCAACCGGCATCGGGGTGGTCATCAATGCCGCGCTTGCCATGGCGGTTTCACCCCTCGCCGGCGGCGGCACCCGAACCCTGCTTCTCGGCGGGATAAGTTCCCTTGTGGTGGGCGGTCCCGTCTGGTGGCGGGCATGGAGCCCGACGAGGCAGCCACAAACCGCGGACGAAATTCCGCCCGGCAGGCGCGTCTACCTCATAGTGTTCTTCGGCATCAGCGCAGTGGTGGCCCTGGTGGCACTCCTCGTGATTGGATTCCGGCTCTTCGAGTTCCTTTTGGGAGAGACAACCGGGGCCAGCCTCCTGGAGCGGATCCGCGCGCCACTGGGCCTCCTCGTGTCAGCTGGTCTGGTCGCCGGGTATCACTTCGCCCAGTGGCGTCGCGAACGTACTCTTCTGGCTGCCGCCTCGGCGGCGAGCACCCGCACCGTAGAGCAGGTCATCTTGGTGACGGCTTCCAATGCGAAGCCGCTGTCCGAGGCCATCGCTGCCGCGACCGGAGCCAGAGTCACGGTGTGGAAAAGGGCCGACGCAGGCGGGACGTTGCCGGCCGGACCGCTATCGGAGGACGGCCTGACCGAGCGGGTGGTCAGTGCTCTGGCCGGTGTCACCGCCGCGCACATACTGCTGGTGATTGGTTCTTCGAACGGCCGGTCAGCGCAGATCGACGTCATACCGTTGGAAGCACCAAGACTGTTCTAGCGGCCGTTGCTACAGAAAAGTGGGTCCAAAGATGCGCAAGAGCGCCACGCTGCTGCTGCTGTTGTTTGCCTTGCTGCTGGGCGGCGGCGCTACAGCATTCGCCGTCACGCCGACCGGCGTCGTGATTGAGGACAGGGCCGGGGTGCTCGACCGAAACACCCTCATCCCGGCCATCTCCGGAATCGAATTCCATGAGCCCACCAAGGTAGCCGTCTATACCTACAACGGGAGTGCCGCGGAAAACCTGAACGAAGAGGTTCTCCGGTTCGCCCGCGCGGAACACCCGGACTGGATCAGCCCCGACGGACAGAAATGGGCCGACGGTCTCTTCATCTTTGCCCTCGATCCCGTGGGCCGGCATGTGGGCACCTACATGGGCGAGGACCGCAAGGTCTCCCTAGACCAGCGCGATGACATCCAGAACGCCGCAAAGGATCTTCTACGCGACGCCCAGTGGACAGACGGCACCATCGCGGGAGTCCGGCGCGGCGCCGAACTCATCAACCAGCCGTGGTACCAGTCGGCCGCCTTCGTGATCACAGCCTAGGTGACGGGTGCGCTGGCCGCGGCGGGGGCTGCTGCGTTGCTGATAGTGCGGGCCGTAACCAGGGCCGACAGCCGCAAGGAGTTGGCACGGGGAGACCGAAGCTACGCCAACGTCAGCACTGACCTGGACGTCACCGAGCTTAATGCGAGCACCATCCCGGAGTCGTCTTCCTACGGCAGCAGTGTGCTGGAGAAGCACCGCACCTTCCTGAACCGCTACAACACCGCCACGGGACTTTCGAACCGGGTGCACGCGCTCACACCGAGGGCCTTGAGCCGCAGGCCAAACCTCAGGCTGGTCCGTGAGTACGCGGACGCGGCCGCCGAACTGGATGCCCTGGACGACGTCATTGCCGACAGCAACGCGCTGTTGAACCGGCTGAACACCTGGCCGACGGCTTGGGACCGTCAGCTGGCGCCCTTCCGCAGCGACCTCGCCGGGCTTGAGCAGCTCCTGACTAAGCGTCACGGGCAAGGCGACTCCGCCACCGCCGCGTCCCTGCGGTTCTTCCGCGACCAGAGCCTGGAGGAAATCGAACGCTGGACCGCCCAGCTCACGGACGGGACACTCACGCCGGAAGATGCGCTGGACCGCCTTCGGGATGCCCGCAGCCGTCTGTCGGACCTGCTGAAGCAGCACACTGAAACCGTGATCGCTGGCTTTGCCAAGACCGAACGGGAAGCCAAACTCATGCGCAGGGGGATGGAGAACGCACAGGAAGGCACAGACGGCCACCGCCGGCGGAGCTACGAACCCAGCATTCTGGGCACCGTCTACCCTTCTTACTATTTCTTCTCCGTCCCCGCCTTCAACTCCGGCCTGAACACCGGCGTCGGGAGTGTCAGCTCTGCCAGGGGCGGCGGCGGAACCACCGGCTACGGGAGCAGCGGGGGAAGCTTCTCAGGCTCAGGCAGTTCCTCCGGTTTCTAGGTGACTTTAGGCCCTACACGTCCGTTGCCACGGCCCGCAGTCTGGAGAGCAGTACGAGTCCACTGAAGGGAATACGTGATGGCGGAGCCGGCCTCAGAGGGTGCCATGTTTGTGGTGGGGGTAGACGGATCGGAGGCATCCGTGGAGGCGCTGCGGCAGGCCCAGCGGTTGGCCGCCCCCGTAGGAGCCAAAATACTTGCCACCGCCTACTGGGATGATCCGCAGGTCTATGCCGGGTATGTGGCAATGGGCATCGACCGTTTCGAGGAACGCGTCATGATCGTCCTCAATGACGCCCTTGAACAGGCCTTCGGCGACGACATTCCACCCAACGTCATCCCGCGCGTAGTGAGGGGCCACCCCAGGGATTCCCTGATCGATGCCAGCCGGCACGCGGACATGATCGTTGTTGGCCGGCGCGGCCATGGCGGATTCGGCGGCCTGCTCCTGGGCTCTGTCAGCTCAGCCTGTGTTGCCCATGCCCACTGCCCTGTCCTGGTTGTTCATAGCCCCGACACGAAACCAAAGGAAAACCAGCCGTGAGAACGTCTAAACCCATCGCCGTTGCCACAAACGACTCTCCGCAAAGCCGGGCCGCCGTGGAGTGGGCCGCCCGCCGGGCCGCCAGCGCGGACTTGCCGCTGGTCATTCTCAACGTTGTTGACGACCGGTGGGTGGCGGAGCCAGTCCCGTGGACCGGTGAGCTGGTGAAGAGGGGTGAAACGCTGGTAGAAACCGCTGCCGGGCGCGTGAAGGGCAAGGTTCCGGCTGAGATCACCACCAAAGTACTGGAGGGAGGCGTTTCCGGCTCGCTGCGAAAGTACTCCACCCAGGCGTCAATGCTGGTAGTCGGCTCCGGCGCCCCGCATTTGGGTGGTTCGCTGACGGACCGGGCCCTGCAGGTCGCCGCTGCTGCGAAGTGTCCGGTTGCCGTCATTGGAGTCATGGAGGCCGACGGCGGGCAGGGCGTAGTGGTGGGTGTGGACGGATCCGAAGAATCCACGCAGGCCGTTGCGTTCGCCGCCGCCGAGGCAGACCGCGAAGGCCAGGAACTGACGGTGGTTTATGCCATCTGGGAGCCGGACAAATGGGTGGACAGCGGAGCGCTCACCCAGTCGCTGACCCAGCGGATCGAGGACGAGGAACAGATGGTGCTGTCCGAGACGGTCTCCGGCCTGCGTGAGGACTACCCGGACTTGGTGGTGCACAGAATCCTGGACACCAAACGGGAACCGGCTGAGGCGCTGGTCAAAGCAGCAGCAGGTGCCAAACTGCTGGTGGTTGGAAGCCGGGGCCGGGGCGGATTCAAGCGGCTCCTCCTCGGTTCCACCGCACACGCTGTCCTCACGCAACTTCCATGCCCCACGGTCATCACCCCAATCCACCGCAAATAGCGCCGAACGTAGTAGCCTGCGAGCATGCAAAGCGACACTTCGGGACCCCAGACGGAAGTTCTCAACGTCCACGACTGCTGGAAATACCTGCGGTCAGCCTCGGTTGGCCGGGTTGCCCTGGTCCGTGCTGGTGAGCCGGAAATCTTTCCGGTCAACTACGTCCCGGATAACGGCACGGTGATATTCCGCACCGGATCAGGAACCAAGCTGGATGCCGTGCTGGGCGGCGGGTCCATCGCGTTGGAAGCCGACGGACTGAACACCTATGGCACCATTGCCTGGAGCGTCATCGTCAAGGGCACGGCTGCGGTTGTGGACTCGCCGGAGGACTTCCAGGAGGCAGCGGACGCCGGACTGTCACCGTGGGAAACCGGAAGCAAGGACCATCTGGTGCGCGTCACGCCCTCAGATGTCAGCGGCCGGCGTTTCGTGATCAATTCCCCGGCGCACTGGTGGCCGCCGCTGGACGCCGGGCGGCACTGAGACAACCTGCACTGACGTGCAGGGACGGTCGGGCGTGTGACGCCGCCGCTCACCTCACGGCGTTGTAGGGTCCGACGGCGGCAGGGGGCTTTCCGGGGTCGCGGGGCTTTCCGGGGGGACCGGGCTTTCCGGGGGCACGGGCGCGAGCTCGCCGATGTCCAGGGGACCCTGGTCGAGGCGGAACGGCGGGTATTCGTCACGCATGAGGGCCACATATGTGATGACCCGGTAGATCCAGCGGTTGAAGCCCATGAGCAGGTTGAACAGCGGGCGCTGGTAACGGCCGCTGAACAAGAGGATCACAGCCGCCACAAGAACCAGGAAACCGAACAGGGAGACGCCTGTAGCCGTCTCGTACCTGATTCCGGGGTTCCGGGGATCGCTCCAACGGACAGTGCTCGCGCCGGTCAGCGCGCCAATAATGATCAGGTGCGGCAGCGCGAGGAGCCAGGACTTGACCAGCACGAGTCCGCGGGACAACCGCTCCGGATAATCCACCTCGAAATCAGCGGGGTAGTCCGTCTTGGCCAGCGTGAACGGCGGATACCTGTCTGTTCCCAGCGCGGAGTAGGCATAGAAGGACACGCGCCAACTCCAGCGCAGGACCCCTACGTTGAAGTTGAACAGGAACCGTGGAAAGCGGGCGGTAAACAGGATGGCGAACCAGGCAATGATGGTGACCACAACGAAGGCGAACCAGAGAAAGAACAGCACAACAAAGTGGGGGATGGCCAGGAACCACTTCACCAGCCACATCCCTCTGGACAGCACGGGATCGAGTTCGCCGCGTAGCCTCGCCGGATAGGGCCTTGCCTCGGCAGCAGCCTGGACGTCAGTGAGCTGGTTCCCTGTGGCCTGATTACCTGTGAATTGTTCGCCCATGACCTGGTTTGTCCTGCCTTGAGGGACTCCATAGGGGGCCGGACCGGAATACGCCCCCGGCGCCGGAGCGGCCGGCTGCGCTCCGTGACGCCCCAGTCCATGCGCACCGAAGATCAGGAGCGGCACACCGAGTACCAGCATGATGGCTCCTGCTGCCAGCAGTCCAGCAGCGATGGGACCGAAAAGCTCGGACCGGAACCCTCCCTGCAGATCCGTTGATACTCCCGGACTGGCATCTGCATTCATGACCACCACGGACCAGTCTCCCGCAGCTATCTTCCAGTCCAGGTTTCGTTGGCCGCTACCGGCCGCGGACGCGACCCAGAACGTCTGTGCCGCCGGAGCTGATAACGGCGTAGTCCCCTGCACCTCCCGGTACTCAGTACGGAACGGCCGGAACGAGACTTCCCGCAATTCGGAGTAGTTGGCTCCGGACAGGTAGCGGTCAACATCCTGCCTGGGCCCGATGCCGACAAAAACGTTCTTGCCTGGGTTGGCGGACTCCGCCGCTATCCGGATGCTGCCTACGTCAAAGGGCAAAGGTCCGGGGTACGTGTCGTCGCGGATTCCGTCCGCCCGGGCGGAGACTATGGCCGAGGAATCCACGGCAAAACGTTCCCTCGGCGAGGTGAGGTATCCGCCGTCGTTCTGGAGTGCATTGACCCACGACGCTGCTATGCCGCCGAAGAGCAGCCCCACACCCAGCATTGAGAACAGAATGCCGACAATGAGCATGGTGATTGAACGGGCTTTCATGGGAGTCCTTCCGTCGCAGCAACAACGTGGCTCCGCACCCCTGCCGTGCAATGAGTCCCCTCCAGAGTCCTGCTCCGGTCCCCCGGTCAGTAGGGCCAAAGGTCACGGCCCGAAGCTCCAACAACCGCCGCGGTCCCCCGTCTGGGCCGTTCGGCCCTTGTGGCGGCCCCGCGGTTCCTAAAGAATGATTCAGGCGCAGGCACAGCACCCCCTCCCGGGTTGGCCCCGGGTGGTGGCACAGAAGGGATCACGATGGACGCCTCAGCAGCATCCGGACACGGCGTTGAACTGTCGAATGACGGGATCCGAGTGTTCATCCTTGACGACCACGAGTTGGTGCGCCGCGGCTTGGAGGACCTCCTGGAAAGCGAAGGGTTCGTCGTCGTGGGCATGTCCGGTTCTGCCGCCGAAGCGGCGCGCCGGATTCCAGCGCTGCGTCCTGATGTGGCAATTCTTGACGCACGGCTGCCGGATGGCACCGGGATCGAGGTCTGCCGCGATGTGCATTCGGTCGATGAGACCATCAATTGCCTCATCCTCACAAGCTACGACGACGAGCAGGCACTCCGCGGCGCAGTCCTCGCCGGGGCCGCGGGATACGTTCTTAAGGAGATCGCCGGTTCCGATCTGATCGGAGCACTCCGCCGCGCCGCCAAAGGAGAATCACTGTTCGATGCCGATCTGAAGGCCAGAATCGTGCAGGGCCTCGCTGAGCCGGAGCAGGTGGACCCAAGGATTGCAATGCTGACCAACCAAGAACGCAGAGTGTTGGAGTATATCGGTGAGGGCCTAACCAACCGCCAGATCGGCGAGCGCATGCTCCTTGCCGAAAAGACTGTCAAGAACTACGTCTCGTCCCTGCTTGCGAAGTTGGGTTTTGAACGGCGGACGCAGGCGGCCGTCCATGTGGCGCAGCACCGCGACCAGTAGCTCTTGCGTTCTGTAGCAAGACGGCCCTGGCTGCGCTGCCCAGCCTAGAAGACAGGAGCCTTCCAGGTCAGTGCCGTTCCGGTGTCGGGGGAACTGGTGACCTCGAAAGTGCCGCCGAGCTTGCTGGCCCTGTGCTGCATGTTGGTCATGCCGTTGCCGGGCGTCCGGACGCTGAAGCCAGCGCCGTTGTCCTGGACCCGGACGTACACAAATCCGTCGTCCACGGAAACGGACACGCGGATGGAGTCCGCCCCCGAGTGCCGGACGGCGTTGCTCAGGCCTTCGGTAACTACGGCCAGGATGTTCGATGCGGTTTCCTCGTCCC
Organism: Pseudarthrobacter sp. TAF60_1; assembly: GCF_052113505.1. Lineage (NCBI taxonomy): Bacteria > Bacillati > Actinomycetota > Actinomycetes > Micrococcales > Micrococcaceae > Pseudarthrobacter > Pseudarthrobacter sp. TAF60_1. Next base: position 130,465 of record NZ_JBFRDI010000002.1, on the reverse strand, counting down.
CGATCGCGTCGATCGGCCCCGTCAGGGTAAGCCGGGGAACAAACCGCAGCGACCGCGCAGCGCCACGGACCGCCTTGAGCACACGGCTGCTGAGGAGTTCCCGCTCCATGGGCGAACCGTTCAAGGAGTAAATGGTGTTGCGAAGCTCCCTGATAACCTCGTCAAGCTCGGCGGTCACCGTCTGGAGGGTCCGGGCGGCCGATTCGCCGGTAATCAGGCGCCGGAGGCTCTGGATGCTAAGGCCCGCTGCAAAGAGGCGCTGGATGACGAGGTCGTGCAGGTCGCGGGCGATCCTGTCGCGGTCAGTGAACACCGCAAGTTGCTCCCGCATCCGGTGGGCACGAGCCAGTTCGAGGGCAAGGGCAACATGGGAGCCAAACACGGCACCCATCTCAACATCCGTCTTACTGAAGGCTCCTGCTGCACCTTCACGCACCAGGACAAGCAGCCCGTGATGGGTGCCGCGGGCGCTGAGGTCTACTACCAAAAGCCGGCCTTCGTTCGGGACCGGACCCCCACTGAGGGCCGCAGCATCGTCAATCACAGCCGCCTGACCCGACGCAAGGACGGCTCCCACCTCCTTGGAATCAAACGGGCAAAGCCCTCCGGCCCATTCCGGGGCCGTTCTTCCCGCGGCTCCAGCCACGCGGAAAAGATTTGAATCCTCTTCGGGGACCAGAATCAGGGCAAGGGAAGCACCCGACTCCTGAAGTGCCCTGGCGGCGATCATGTCCAGACCCTCGACCTGGCCGACCGGAGCCGCCTCGTCGCCCATCACCTTGCCGGACACGTCCATGCACGCCTGCAGCCAGGCTGTCCTGCGCCGGGCCTCATCGTAAAGCCTCGCGTTTTCTATGGCGACGCCGGCGGCGGCAGCAAGCGCCTCGGCGAGCCCTTCGTCCTCGTCGGTAAAGTCGCCCCCACCCTTCTTTTGCGTGAGGTAGAGGTTGCCGAACACAGAATCCCGCACACGGACCGGGACGCCGAGGAAAGATTTCATCTGGGGGTGATGCTCGGGGAACCCGTAGGCATCCGGATGCTGGCTAAGGTCGTGCAGCCGAAGCGGCTTCGGATCGCGGATCAGTAGCCCCAGAACGCCATGGCCGGTGGGGAGCGGGCCGATTTTGTGGGCGAGCTCATCATCTATTCCCACCGTGATGAAGTGGCTCAGGCCACGGTCACTCCCGATGACTCCCAGGGCTCCGTACTCGGCTTCCAGCAGGTGGCAGGCTGAACTGACCACCCTCAGCAGTACGGCCTCCAGGCTGAGGTCCTCAGCGAGTGCAACCACTGCGTTCAGCAGCCCCTGCATCCGCTGCTGGGCGCTCTCCATTTCGCCTGCACGATCAACAAAGTCGCTAAGAAGTTCGTCCATGCGGGAGGTGGCAACGTGTTCCGGGCCGTTAGTGGTTTGGCGGCTGGATTCACTCACCGAAACCGCCTTCCGCGGTATTTGACGCACACGTAAGTGGACCGGCTGCAGCAGTTGCACACAGAATACGCCTCACTGAGCATTTCCTCCATCACCGCAGGCCGGGATTACGGGTCTTTGTGCCCTACATCCCCAACCTTACCGACCCTATGCTCGTGGGCATGACCACAGATGCATCGATACCGGAGACCGCCCAACTACCGACGGAAGAATGCTGGCGACTGCTGCGGGGCGCTTCCGTGGGCCGTCTTGCCGTTTGGGTGCAGGACCACCCCGAAATCTTTCCGATCAACTACAGGGTCCATCAGGAATCACTGGTCTTCCGGACCGGTGCCGGCACCAAGCTGGCGTCTGCCTTGGGCAAAATGGTGGCGCTGGAGGCTGATGGTGCTGACACGGATGCAGGCGTCGCCTGGAGCGTTGTAGTGAAAGGGTCAGCAACGGCGCTGCCCAACACGCCCGAGCTCGTGGCCTCCATCGGGCATTTGCTCTTTCCCTGGGAGACGGGCCGCAAGGATCACTTCCTGCGGATTGTGCCGGAGGAAGTCAGTGGACGGCGTTTCAGGATATCTGCGCCGCTTACCTGGGGCGGTTCCCTGGATGAGGCAACCCGCGCCGGGTTGGAATGACCACATATGAGGGCATGGTGGGTGGAGGAGCCCGGCCCCATCGCGTCCGGCCCCTTGCGGCTGGGCGAACGTCCCGATCCATCGCCCGGGTCAAGTCCTGCTGTCCGTGCGAGCATGCGGCGTCTGCCGCACAGACCTTCACCTTGCCGAAGGAGACCTCCGTCCCCGTGCCGCCCGTAGGGTTCCCGGCCATGAGGTAGTGGCCGAGGTGGTGGGGCTGGGAGCAGGCACCTCCCGGTTCCGCCTAGGCGATCGTGTGGGGGCAGCCTGGCTCGCCCGGACGTGCGGGGCGTGCAGATTCTGCCGGCGCGGGTCGGAGAATCTTTGCCTCAGCCCCACGTTCAACGGGTGGGACACCGACGGCGGCTACGCGGAGCTGATGGTCGCCCACCAGGACTATGTGTACCCTCTCCCCGAGGTGTTCTCCGATGAAAAAGCCGCGCCTCTGCTCTGCGCAGGGATCATCGGCTACCGGGCGCTTCGGTGCTCCGGCCTCCCCGAGGGCGGCAGGCTCGGCATCTACGGTTTCGGCGGATCAGCCCACCTGACGGCCCAGATGGCCATCTACGAAGGCGCCAGCGTCTATGTCATGACACGGTCAGCGGCTGCGCAGGAGCTTGCCCTGGAATTGGGGGCCCGGTTCGCCGGACCGGCTGACGCCGCCCCGCCCGAACTGCTGGACGCTGCCATCCTTTTCGCGCCCGTGGGCGAGCTGGTGCCCGTTGCGCTCAGGGCATTGGACCGCGGAGGCACCCTCGCGGTCGCCGGAATACACTTGAGCGGCATTCCGGCCCTTGACTATCAAAAGGACCTCTTCCAGGAGCGCCGCCTCCGCAGTGTTACGGCCAACACCAGAGCCGACGGCCTGGAATTCCTGGCACTGGCAGAGAAAATCCCCCTCAACCCCACCACTGTTGCCTACCCCTGGACAGAGGCGGACCAGGCCCTGCTTGACCTTTCCCGGGACCGGTTCACAGGGGCTGCCGTCCTCCTCCGATCGGCCTGACATGCGGACGGAACCGCGGCCCCCTTTGGTGCCCTTCGACCCTAGGCGCACGGCCGGATCCTGGGGAAAGGTATTGCCATGAGCGAAAGCAAAAGCATCCTGGTTGGAATTGACGGTTCGGAATACTCCCCCGCGGCCCTGCGCCTCGCCGGCCGCCTGGCCTCCGCATTGGGCGCCCCGCTAAATGTCGTCACGTGCCTTGGTTACTCCGACTTCTACCTTCCGGAACGGGTGCCCCCCGGAGGGGACCTCGATACCCCGGCGGAACTTGAGGCCATAGCGCGCCGCCTGATGGAGCAGGCCATCGAGAGGGCCTTCGGACAGGAACGCCCGGAACACCTCTCTGCAGTTGTCAAAGTGGGTTCGCCTGCCAAGGTCCTGGTCGACGAAAGCCGCAACGCCCAACTGCTCGTCGTGGGCCGGAGGGGCCGCGGCGGCCTGCTGGGACAGCTCATGGGTTCGGTAAGCGCTGCCTGTACGGCACACGCGCATTGCCCGGTAGTGGTGGTCAGCCAGGAGGCCGGGGAAGACCATGGAACAAACCCGTGACCTGAACGCCATAGTGGTGGGAGTGGACGGGAGCGCTCCGTCCATCACGGCCCTCCGCTGGGCCCAGGCGATGGCCCCGCTGCTCAAAGCCCACATCCGGGCGGTAACGTCCTGGCAGTTCCAAATCGCAGTAGGAACGTTCACGCCCCTCCTCTGGAACCCCGAGGAGGAAGCCCAAAGCGTCTGCGCGGCTGCAGTAGACGAGGCGTTCGACGGCGCCCCTCCCGCCGGGCTCGAAATGGTCGCCTCCCAAGGGGCACCGGCCAAAGTCCTGATGGAAGAAAGCCGAACTGCGCAGATGGTGATTGTGGGCAGCCGGGGCCGTGGCGGCTTTGAAGGCCTGCTGCTGGGTGCGGTGAGCGCGGCAGTGGCGGAACACGCAAAATGCCCTGTTCTGGTGGTGCATGGCTCTGACGTGCCGGCAGCGTTCTCGGTTGCTCCCGGGCAGCTTTCCGCAGACTGGGGTGGCCAGACCGGGTCCAGCCATGCCCCCGACTGACCGCATGGTGGTTGGCTACGACGGGTCGGCTGAGGCGGCCGTCGCTGTGCGCTGGGCTGCCCGGCACGCAGCTCTTTTTGGCTGTGAACTGCACGTGGTTCATTGCTCGCTATGGCCGCTGCTGACCAATGACCTAGGACCGGTCAAAGGCATCGCAGGCAGTGGACTTCAACATCAGGCCCAAGCCGTCCTTGAGGAGGGGAAAGCTGAGGCACGGTCCGTAGCGCCCCGTGTCAAGGTCCAGGGCAGCCTCCTGTACGGCCTGCCCGCAGGCCATCTCCGGCGGATGGCCGGCGATGCCCGCATGCTGGTGCTTGGCAGCCGCGGAATCGGGGGATTCCTCGGGCTTCTCGTAGGATCCGTCAGCCTGGAGCTGGCCGCCACGGCCTCGTGCCCAGTAGCGGTGATCCGCCTTGATAACCACCCCCAGGGACGCGTTGTGGTGGGGGTTGACTCGTCCGGGTCCGAGGGAGCGCTCCAGCTCGCCTGTGACCTGGCCAGTGCCACAGAAGCGGAACTGATGATCATCCACGTCAGCCGGCCCCACGACGGCCTGACCTACGCAACAGGAAGAGGCATCGAGGCGGCCCGGCGCCGCCTCCGCAGCGTGGCTGAGGACGCCAAGGCCCTTGCTCCGAACGTGGCGGTCGGCCAGGAACTTGTCCGGGATGCCTCCGTGCCCCGGGCGCTCCTCAATGCCTCCCGTGGCGCCGCCCTCATGGTGGTCGGAACCAAAGGCCACGGCCTCCTGAGAGGAACCATCGGATCTGATGCCCATGCTGTCCTCCACCACGCGACAGGCCCTGTGCTCATCGCCCGCACCTGAACCCGTCCAACAACCTGACCACGCCGCCGAGGCCAGGCACCGCCGCCGGACTTTCCGGGACCTTTGTCCCTTACCCTCGCGGCAAACGGACGCCATGGTTGAGGTGGAGCAGCGTTCCGCCCGCCCCGTGGAACCCCATGATCAACAACAGCGAGGAACGGCCATGAAAGCTATCGTTTACGGCGGCCCGGGGAAGAAGTCCTGGACAGACGTGCCGGATCCGGCAATCCGCAACCCCGCCGATGCCATTGTCAAAGTCGACACCACCACCATCTGCGGGACCGATCTGCACATTCTCAAGGGCGATGTACCGGCGGTAACGGAAGGCCGAATCCTGGGCCACGAGGGTGTGGGCACCATCACGGAGGTTGGTTCCTCGGTGACAACCCTCAAACCGGGCGACCGCGTCATCATCTCGTGTATCAAGTCCTGCGGCCACTGCGCCAACTGCAAGGTGGGCCTCTATTCGCACTGCATGGGTGACGAGGGAGCCCCGGGCATCGGCTGGGTGTTCGGCCACCTGATCGACGGGACGCAAGCCGAATACGTCCGCGTCCCCTACGCGGAAAACTCCCTGCACCTCCTGCCGCCCGGGGTCAGCGATGAGCAGGCCGTCATGCTGTCCGATATCCTGCCGACGGGCTTCGAAATCGGCGTGCAGTACGGCCGGGTCAAGCCCGGCGACACGGTGGCAGTAGTGGGAGCCGGCCCGGTAGGTCTGGCCGCCATCGCCACAGCGGGGCTCTATGGAGCGGCGAGCATCATCGCGGTGGACCTGGACCGGAACCGGCTGGCGAAGTCCCGCGAGTTTGGGGCCACTGACGTTGTGCTTTCAGGCGACGCCGACTGGAAGGAACAGGTGCTGGCCCTGACCGACGGCCAGGGTGTGGACGTGGCCATCGAGGCAGTGGGCATTCCCGCGACCTTCAGCATGTGCACGGAGATCGTCCGGCCAGGCGGGAACGTCGCCAACGTCGGGGTCCATGGCAAGTCCGTGGAACTCCACGTGGAGAGCCTCTGGATCCAGAACATCAACATCAGCATGGGGCTCGTGAACGCCAACACCACACCCATGCTGCTGAAGCTCGTGGCCCAGAAGAAGCTGCCGGCAGAAAAATTTGCCACGCACCACTTCAGTTTCGACCAGTTTCTGGAGGCCTACGACACCTTCGCCCGGGCTGCGGAAACCAACGCGTTGAAGGTGGTCATCTCGGCATGACAGCCCACGTCGTGTATGACTCCGCCTACGGGAACACGAAGGCCGTTGCAGACGCCGTGGTGCAGGGACTCAAACCCCTCAACGCTGCAGCGGTGGCCGTGACGGATTTCAACCCGGCAATCCTGTCCGCCGGTGACCTCCTGGTCCTCGGCTCCCCCATCAATGGCTGGCGCCCCACACCCAAAATCACCGAACTGCTCGCCCGGTTGGTCAACGGCCAGCTTCGGGGCGTCCACGCGGCGGCGTTCGATACCCGCGTCCGCTTTTTCATCCACGGCGATGCAGCCAGGAAAATGACGAAGCTGCTCAAGGAAGCCGGTGCCACCATCATCTCCGACCCGGCCCCGTTCTACGTCCGGGGCACAGAGGGGCCCCTCCGCAGCGGGGAACTTGAGAGAGCAGCCAGTTGGGCCAAAGCGCTGGCTGCAGCCCTCCCGCCGGCACATTGAGGAGCTGGGTGAGCGCGGCAGCGGTTCCCTATCCGGCAGGGGCTGACGCTCCCGCAGGGTCCGGCCTCTCCGCCGCGGAGGTCAGGGAACGGACGCTGGCAGGCCTGGCCAACGGAGCACCGGAGGAATCGAGCCGGAGCCTGTGGCTGATCCTTCGGTCGAACGTGCTGACGTTGTTCAACGGCATTGTTGGCGGTTGCTTCCTGCTCTTGCTCCTGCTGGGCCAGTGGAAGGACGCACTGTTCGGCTTTGCCGCGCTGAGCAACGCCGTTATCGGCGTTGTCCAGGAGTACCGGGCCAAAAGGCTACTCGACAAGCTGGCCGTCCTGGATGCTCCCAGAGCCCGCGTCCTCCGTGACGGCCGCGTTCAGGACGTTGCCGTTGCGGATGTGGTGATGGACGACGTCTGCGTGCTGCAGGCCGGTGACCAGGTTGTAGCTGACGGCATCGTCATCGACGACGACGGTCTCGAGATGGACGAGTCGGTCCTCACCGGGGAATCAGATCCCGTGGGCAAAGACAGAGGCTCGTCCGTTCTGTCAGGTTCCACCGTCACGGCAGGCCAGGGACGGGCGCGGGTGGTGGCCGTCGGCGCCGGCTCGTACGCCAGCCGGCTCACCGCCGAAGCCAAGCGCTTCTCCCTGGTCAATTCGGAGATCCGCAACGCCATCCAGCGGGTCCTGCGATGGATCACGTGGGCCCTCTTCCCGGTCGTGGCCATCCTCACCAACGGGCAAATGCAGGCCAAGGGCGGCTGGGATGCCGCGATCAGGACGGGCGCCTGGGAGGAGGCACTCGTCGGTGCGGTGGGCGCGGCCATCGCCATGATCCCGCTGGGCCTGGTGCTCATGACCAGTGTGGCGTTCGCCGTGGGCGGTGCCCGGCTCGCCCGCCTCAACGTGCTGGTGCAGGAACTCGCCGCCGTGGAGGGGCTGGCCCGGGTTGATGTCCTGTGCATCGACAAGACCGGCACCCTCACCGAAGGCAGGGTGGTCTTCGATGACGTTCACGACACCGGCCTTCACGGCACCGGACAGGAGCTTCCCACGGGATGGCGGGAGGCCCTGGGATGGTTCGGAGCCGATCCCCACGCCAATGCCACCGCCCGCTGTCTGGCACCCACTTTCGCGGCGGACGGCAGCGCCGCCCCGGCCGCCGTCGTTCCCTTTTCGTCCGCCCGGAAATGGAGCGCCGCCAGTTTTGAACGCCCGCATGCAGCCGCGGGAACATGGGTTCTGGGTGCCCCGGAGATGGTGTTCGCAGGGGGCGACCAGAGGGGAGGCGGCGCGTCCACAGAGGATCTCCTTGTTCAGTCCCGCCGGCTGGCGTCACAGGGCCTGCGCACCCTGGTTCTGGCGTACACGCCTGACGTGCTCCCTGACGCGGACCCCGACGACGACGTGCAGCTGCCCGCGGGGCTGGCTGCTGCCACCCTCCTGACGTTCCGGGAGAAGGTGCGTCCGGACGCCGCGCAGACCCTCGCGTACTTCCGGCAGCAAGGTGTCGACGTGAAAATCCTCTCCGGCGATGACCACAGGACGGTGACGGCCGTGGCACGTGAGGTGGGGCTCGACGTCGGAAGCGGCTACGACGCACGGCACCTGCCGTCAGATCCGCTTCTGCTGGAAGAAACGCTGAACAGTTTTTCCGTGTTTGGCCGTGTCACGCCCGCGCAAAAGAAGGAGATGGTTCTGTCATTGCAGGGAACGGGCCACACCGTCGCCATGACGGGCGACGGTGTCAATGACGCCCTTGCCCTCAAGGAAGCGGACATCGGCATAGCCATGGACACCGCGGCGCCGGCCACGAAGGCTGTGGCCCGTTTGGTGCTTCTGGACGGGCGGTTCGACCGGCTTCCCGCGGTGCTCGCCGAAGGCCGCCAGGTGATCGCCAACATCGAGCGGGTCTCGGTGCTGTTCCTCAGCAAAACAACCTACGCCGTGTGCCTCTCAGTTGATTTCGGAGCCCTGACGTGGAGCTATCCGTTTCTGCCCCGGCAACTCTCCGCCACGGACGGCCTCACTATCGGCATTCCTGCGTTCTTCCTGGCGCTGATGGCCAACACGCGGCGCTACCGGCCTGGATTCCTGCGGCGCTCGCTATCCCTCGCCATCCCGGCAGGAGTTATTGTGACGACGGCGGTCCTTGCCGTGCAGGCGTACTCCATGGCCGTGGGGGGTTTCAGCCCCGGCGCCAGCCGGACAGCCTCGGTTCTGACTCTGTCGCTGGTGGCGCTCACCGTTCTGGCGGCCGTCAGCCGCCCCGTCACCCGGCTCCGGCTGGCCGTTGTGGCTGCCATGTGCGCCGGGCTAATTGTGCTGATGACCGTGCCGCTCCTGACGGATTTCTTTATGCTGGAATGGCCTCCGCCCGAACTGTTGGCGGCCTCCCTTGCTGCCGCGGCCGCCGCCATCCTGGCCGTGCTGGTAGCCGGCCGGCTCCACGCGCGACGGTATCCGATCGATCAATCTGGACTGACGCCCGCAGGTAAATGACGCGGACAGCACCAACGTTCGGAGGCGGGGTGTGTACAGCCAGTTGGCTAGAGCCAGTTGGCTAGAGCCAGTCCGCCGAAAAGTCCTGCGGCGGCCACCAGCGTGAGCGCGGCGTCACGGCGAACCTTCGTCCGGAAATGTCGGCCGGGCGGATCTGCACCAGATGCTCCTTGAGCCCTGGCTGCCACGGTTCGCGGTCAGGCCCGGCCTCCTGCAGGCTTGCCGGATCCCCGTCGAAGGGCCCCGGCTCCCCCTTGATCACAACGCTCCAAACTTCGGTGCCGTAGGGGTTCAGGCCGTCCACCTCGAAGGCCACGGCGGTGCCTCCAAGGAGGGCGCGGAGTTTCGTGCCGGGCGCCGTACGGAAGACCACCGTTTCTTCGACGACCATGAAGTTCACCGGGAAGATCTCCGGGACGGCTCCGTTGATCACGGCCAGCCGCCCAATGTAGGAGGACTGCAGGTACTCCCAGCAGTCTTCCGGGGCGAGGACTTCGATTTGAGACTCTGAGGGGGAGCTGCTCATGCACTGATCCTAGCCCCCAACGGGCCCCCTTCGGTGTGCGTGACGGGCGCGCCGCAGCGCGCTTCGTGGTTGCTGCCGCTTCGCGGGACCAAAGCCTCTGGGTCCGTCCGGTCCGGGGCAGGAGTCTTAAGAGGCACCAACCTTTTATCCCCACCGGCCATCATTGCAAGGAGGCAGACAATGGCTGATTTGATGAAGTGGTTTGACACCCGGCGCTCCCCCGTCGAAATGATCGAAAGGCTTTTTGAAGGTGACACCGCGGCGTCGGGCATCCGTGTCGAGGAATCTGTTGAAGGCGACACGCTTGTTGTCCGCGCCGAACTGCCGGGCATCGATCCGGAGAAGGATGTCAGCGTCTCGATCGTTGACGGCGCCCTCGAAATCAAGGCGGAGCGCAGGGAACAGTCCGAGCAAAAGGAGAAGGACAGCTACCGCTCGGAGTTCCGGTACGGTTCGTTCGTCCGCCGGCTGGCACTGCCTGACGGCGTTCAGCAGGATGACATCACCGCCTCGTACAAGGACGGTGTGCTGGAGGTCCGGAGCCCGGTGCCGGTGAAGGCGCAGCAGCCTCCCGCAAGGAAGATCCAGGTAACCCGCGGCTGATGCGTGCTCCTGCCCAACCGAATGGTCAACCGAAGAGGACCGCTGCCTCCCGGTAGCGGTCCTCAGGCACGGTCTTGAGCCGGCCAATCGCGGCCGCCAAACCGACATTCACAATACTGGTGCCGCGCAGGGAGACCATGGTTCCCCAACGTCCCTCCGCAACTGAGGCCACAGCTGCCATGCCCAGCCGAGTTGCCAGCACCCTGTCGGAGGCTGTCGGGGCACCGCCGCGCTGGATGTGCCCCAGGACGGTGGCCCTGGTCTCGATCCCGGTCAGCTCCTGCAATTCCTGCTCCAGCAGCATGCCGATCCCGCCCAACCGCGGCCTGCCGAAAGAGTCCAGGCCGCGCGGCGAATACGGCGCGTCCAGGCCTTCCGGGACAAATGCCTCGGCCACGACCACCAGTGGCGCCCGTCCGCGGTCGTGTGCGGACTGCACCCACCGGGCGACTTGCCCCAACGGAACCCGGTGCTCGGGAATAAGGATGGCGTGGGCGCCGGACGCCATCCCCGCATGCAGGGCGATCCAGCCGGCGTTCCGGCCCATGACTTCAGCGATCATGCACCGGTGATGCGACTCGCCCGTGGTGCGGAGCCTGTCGATCGCCTCGGTCGCCGTCTGGACGGCTGTGTCGAACCCAAACGTGACGTCGGTGGCATCAAGGTCGTTGTCAATGGTTTTCGGAACCCCCACAACCTTGATCCCGGCGTTTGACAGGTCCTGTGCCGCCGCCAGCGTGCCCTCTCCCCCGATGGCCACCAGGCCATCCACGCCCAGCTCAAGAAGGCTGTTGCGGACCGCCTCGGGCCCGCCGTCCCGGAGCGGGTTGGTACGCGATGTGCCAAGAACGGTCCCACCCAGGCGGGAGAGCCCCCGCACGGAGTGGCGCGGCAGCGGGACCAAATCCCGGTCAAGCACCCCGCGCCAGCCGTCGCGGAAACCGACGAACTCGTAGCCGTAGGTAATGATCCCCTGCAGGACAGCACCGCGGATCACAGCGTTAATTCCCGGACAGTCCCCGCCGCTGGTCAGTATGCCCAGACGGGTCACGAAACGGACTTCTCGGCGGCGGCGATTACCGGGACGGTCTTGAGGAAGGTGTCCGGGTTGAGCGAGATGGAATCAATGCCCTCCTTCACCAGGAACTCCGCGAAATCTGCATGGTTGCTCGGGCCCTGGCCGCAGATACCTACCTTGATCCCGGCCGCGTGGGCGCTGCCAATGACCTGCGCGATCATTGAGGTGACGGCCGCGTCCCGCTCGTCGAACAGCCCCGCCAGCTGTTCGGAGTCACGGTCCACCCCGAGGACAAGCTGGGTCAGGTCGTTGGAACCTATGGAGAACCCGTCAAAGCGGCCGGCAAACTCCGCGGCGAGAATGACGTTGGAGGGGATCTCGCACATCATGTAGACCTGCAGTCCCTGCTCGCCACGGACCAGGCCGTTGTCCGCCATCTCCTTGATCACCAGGTCTGCCTCGTGGGGTGTGCGGCAAAACGGCACCATCACGATGACGTTCGAAAACCCCAGTTCCTCGCGCACCCGTTTCAGCGCGCGGCATTCGAGGGCGAACCCTTCCCGGTAGCGGTCGTTGTAGTAGCGCGAGGCCCCGCGGAAGCCCAGCATGGGATTCTCCTCGGCAACTTCGAAGGAGCCGCCTCCGATCAGGTGGCCGTACTCGTTGCTTTTGAAGTCGCTGAGCCTGACGATCACCGGGTTCGGGTGATAGGGCGCCGCAATTTTTCCGATGCCCGTAGCGAGCACGTCGACGAAGTACTCCTTCAGGTCCGGATAGCCGCGGGTGAGCTCCCTGATGCGCTCAGCCTCGCCGGGATCGGTCACCCGTTCCGGATGGACCAGGGCCATGGGATGGATCCGGATGAGGTTGCTGATGATGAATTCCATCCTGGCCAGGCCGACTCCTGCCGCGGGCAGGCGCCACCACTGGAAGGCGGCTGAAGGACTTGCGATGTTGACCATGACGGCGGTCCTCGTCTCAGGCAGCGCCCCCAGGTCAACCTGCTCGACGTCGAACGCCAGGGTACCTTCGTAGACCTGCCCGTCCTCTCCCCCTGCGCAGGAAAGGGTAATGGGTTTGCCGTTCTCGAGCACCGAGGTGCCGTTGCCGGTACCTACGACAGCGGGGACGCCCAGTTCCCTGCTGACAATGGCGGCATGGCTTGTGGGACCTCCGTGGTCAGTCACGATTCCGGCGGCCCGCTGCATGATGGGAACCCAGTCAGGATCCGTCATTTGGGTGACCAGAATGGAGCCGTCCCGGAAATCCTCGATGTCTTTGGCGTCCCGCACCACACAGGCGAGTCCGTGCGCGATCGATTCGCCGATCGCGGCGCCTTCGGCCAGGAGCCGGCCTGACTCGCGGAGGTGATAAACGCTGAAGACGGAGCCGCTGCGCCTCGCCTGAACAGTTTCCGGCCGTGCCTGCACCATAAAAAGTTCCCCGGTGGAACCGTCCCTGGCCCACTCCATGTCCATCGGCCGGCCGTAGTGTTCCTCTACCGCTACTGCCCAGCGGGCGAGTTCCACCGTCTCGGCATCAGTGAGGACAAAGGAACGGCGTTCCTGGTCAGGGGTGTCCACTGTCCTGGTGCGGGCATGCCCGCCGCGGCTGTAGACCATCTTGCGTTCTTTGGCGCCCATGCTCTTTTCGATGATCGGCATCAAGTGCGCGTCAGCCAGTAACGGCTTGAATACCTGGTACTTATCGGGATTGATGCTTCCCTGAACCACGGTCTCCCCCAGCCCCCACGCAGCACTGATCAGGACGCTGCGCGGGAACCCTGACTCGGTATCGATGGAAAACATCACCCCGGACGCGCCAATGTCTGAGCGCACCATCCGCTGCACGCCGATGGACAGGGCCACCTCCAGATGATCGAACCCCTTAATTTCCCGGTAGGAGATGGCCCGGTCGGTAAACAGGGAGGCGTAACACTTCCTGCAGGCTTCCAGGAGCTCCCGTTCTCCGGAAATGTTCAGGAACGTTTCCTGCTGGCCGGCGAAACTCGCGTCCGGGAGGTCTTCGGCCGTGGCGCTGCTGCGCACCGCCACCGAGGCTCTGGGATGTCCCGTGCGTTCGGACAATGCCCTGTATGATTCCCGGATGGCGGCGGCGATGTCGGGAGGGAACTGGCCTTCGAGAATAAGCTCCCGGATTGCCTCCCCGGCCTCGCGCAAGGTTGCCCGGCCCGCGCGGTAGTTCTCCAGCGAGGTACGTATTGGCGCCTCGAGGCCGTTGGTGGCTACAAAGGCACGGTATGCGGCGGCTGTGGTGGCGAAGCCCTCCGGCACCCGGACGCCGGAGCTCATCAGGGAGCGGGTCAGTTCACCCAGCGACGCGTTTTTGCCGCCGACGGCCGGCACGTCGCCCATCCCCACATCTTCGAACCACATCACGTGAACGCCAGTAGTCGCCATCGTATCAGCCATGGTCCGATCCTTCCGGGACAACCGCACCCACATCAGAGTCTTTGGTCCCGTGGCCCCCGGCGTGGACAAGCGGGGGTTATTCCGCCCGGCTGCCCGCAGACCGCCGTAGCTTCTTGTGTGCCCAGTCCGCTGCCAGGACCGCAGGAACGGCCAGTACCGCAACGGCGAAACCGATGGCCGGCGGCGGGAGCTGCCCGAGTGCCGCGGATACGGGACTGACGTAGAGGCAGACAGCCAGGGCCCCGAGTTCGGCCAGCACCGCCCAAAGCAGCAGGCGGTTCGTGAACCACCCCTGGTTCCAGGGTGGCTGGGTAGCGCTGCGGCATGCAAACGCGTTCGCCAACTGGCCAAGCACGACGGCGGTGAACGCGGCCCCGGACGCCGTCATCAGCAACCCGGCGTCCTGCGGGTCGCCGCGTGTCCAGCCGCCGCTGAACAGCACCACCGAAAACGCCGTCATGGACACCAGCGCCTCCACCGGGCCCAGCACGCAGAACACCCGGAACATCAGCCGCCGGTCCATCAGGTGACGCCTCTCCGGTGCCCGCTTCAGCACTCCCTTCCCCGGCGGCTCACCCCCGAGGGCGAGGGCGGGCAGCAAGTCGGTGCCGATGTCCAGGGCGAGGATCTGAAGCACGCCAAGCGCGAGGGGAAACTGGCCGCCCGAGAGTGCCCAGATAATGAAGGGCGTCAGTTCGGCGACGTTGTCCGTCAGGTGATAAGTCAGGAACCGGTGAATGTTGGCATAGGTGGCGCGGCCCTGTTCGATTGCCGCCACGATGGTGCCGAAGTGGTCGTCCAGAAGCACCAGATCGGAAGCTTCCCGGGCTACGTCCGTCCCGCTGAGTCCCATGGCCACCCCGATGTCGGCTTCCTGGAGAGCGGGACCGTCGTTGACGCCGTCGCCGGTCATGGCCACGATATGGCCCCGGCTCTGCAGGGCCTTGGCCACGCGGAGTTTCTGTTCCGGGGAGACCCGGCTGACCACAATGCCGTCCCTGTCGAGCATGGCGCCGAGGATCTGTTCGTCCTCCGGCAGCTGTGATCCCTCCAGGACCAGCTCCGGTGCTCCCATCAGTCCGATTTCCCGGGCGATGGCGGCGGCCGTTGCGGGATGGTCCCCGGTGATCATGCCTATCCGGATGCCGGCTTCGCGGGCGGTCCGGATCACTTCGTCCACGCCCTGCCTGGGCGGGTCATGAAGGGCCACCAGCCCGAGCAGGACAAGGTCCCTTTCGGCCTCTTCCGCTTCGCATTCCAGCCAGTCCTCCACACGGCCGGACAGCTCACGCCTGGCCACCGCGATGACCCGCAGCCCCCGCGAGGCCATGGCGTCAACTTCCTCCGACGCAGCGTCCATGGACGCGCCGCAGAGCGGCAGGACCGATTCGGGCGCACCCTTAACAAAGAGTGTGGTGCCGGCAATGACTGATTCCCGGCGACGCCTGGGGTCGAACGCGAACCTCTTGTCAGGCCTCGCATTTTCAAGGGCAGACCCTGAGAGTCGGCGGGCCAGGACGTCAAGGGCTGCCTCCATTGGATCGCCCTCCGCGCGCCACTCATCGCCGTGCTGGACGGCCCGGCCCAGGGACGCTGCGCGTGCGGCGAGCGCTGCGCGGGTTGCTGCGGCCACGGCGGTTCCCTCGATACCGGCAACCGGCAGGTAACCCTCCCCCGTCACCTTCACCCGGCCGTCAGCGGTGAAGACTTCGACGGCGTTCATCCGGTTCTGTGTCAGGGTTCCTGTCTTGTCAGTGCAGATGAAAGTGGTGGACCCCAGAGTTTCCACCGCCTCCAGATTGCGGACCAGGGCGTTCCGCCCCGCCATCCGCTGGGCTCCCATGGCGAGGGAAAGCGTGACGGTCGGCAGCAGCCCTTCCGGGACCAGGGCCACCGCGACTCCGATAGCGAAGAGGAAGGCAGCGCTCCAGGGGATGCCCACCAGCAGGGACAGAAGGAAGAAGACCACAGCAACGGCCAGCGCCACGACTGCTATGAGCCGGACGATTCGGCGCAGCTCACGGGCCAAGGGTGTTGGCGGCGATACGGTCCCGCTGGTCAGCTTCGCGATTCCGGCCAGCCTGGTGTTCGCGCCTGTGTGGATCACTTCGGCCTCTGCCGCGCCGTTGACGAGGAATGTCCCGCCCCAAGCCGGCTCGCCGCTGATTTTCGGTACGGCTTCACTTTCGCCTGTCAGCAGGGACTCGTCCGCGGCACAGCCTGAGCCAAGACCCAGCACGACGTCGGCCGGCACCCTGTCTCCCGCCGTCAGGATGACGGTGTCACCGGGGACCAGTTCGCTGGCGGGAATTCGCCGGGGATGCCCGTCCCGGCGGACGGACACCTCAGCCGGCAGCAGCCCGCGCAGTTTTGCGGCCGCGTGCTGTGCGCGTTCCTGCTGGATGTGGGCGAAGATCCCGTTGACTACCACCACCACGATGATGGCAACACCCAACTGCGGCATCCCTCCGACGAATGCCAAGACCGCCGCGCACCACAGCATCAGGGCAAAGAAATGAGTCAGCTCGCCCAGGAGCTTGCGCCACTGAGGCACAGGCTTGGCCTCCGGAAGAACGTTGGGCCCTGAATCCCTCAGCAGTGCCGCCGCACGTTCGGAGCTCAGCCCGGTCGCGTCCGGCACTGCTTGGCGCGGACCTTCTCGTGGCGCCACTGCTACTCCATCGTCATCACGTGGTTAAGCGCTGGCTGGGGGCAAGCGGGAATTGCCTGGTCTCGCCTGCGCCGAGGAGGGTACGTTCGGGGCCCACCTGCAGCCAAATGGCGGGAGCATCTCCGGGCGCCGCCGTCAGGGTCAACAGGCCGTGTCCCAGATTGACTGCGAGCAGATGGTCCCGGTAACGGACCTGGAAGGACACCGTCCTGATCCCGTGAGGCATCTTCGGGGAGAAGAGGAGCCCGTCACCGGTGAATCTGAGGCCCGCAAAGCTGCGCTGCACCACGTCGATGGTTCCTGCCATCGCGCCAAGATGGATACCCGTCCGGGTGGTGCCTCCCTGGGTGTCGTCAAGGTCGGCACTCAGAGCCTCACGGAAAGTACTCCAGGCCCGCTCCGGGTCCTCGGCCGCGAGCACCGACGCATGGGCCACCCGGCTGAGGGTGGAGCCGTGCGCCGTGCGGGCGAGGTAATAATCGACCGTCGCTGCAATCTGCGCGCCGGTTACGTCATAGCCGAGCCCGGCCAGGAACCGCGTCAGTTCCTTCTCGCCCAGGACATAGAGCAGCATCAGCACATCAGCCTGTTTGGCCAGCCGGTACCTGTTGGTGCTGTCCCCCTCGGCTTCCAGGATCAGGTCCAGGCGTTCGATGTTTGTGTAGGCGGTCCGGTAGTGATCCCAGTCGAGTTCCTGGAGTTGGTCGTACCCGGCGAACTGGCTGATGATGCCGTCGTGGAACGGTACGAACATTCTTTTGCTGAGGTGGCTCCACCGTGCCTCTTCCGAAGGAGTGATGGCCAGGCGCGCCTGGAGCTCTTCGAGGTCGTGGCCCTGGAGCGTCGTCATGACGCCGCAGGCCTGGGCGCACACCCACGCGGCCAGGACGTTCGTGTAGGCATTGTCGTCCAGCCCTGCCCCCTCTTTGTCCGGATGGCCGGTGTGATATTCGTCCGGACCCATGATTCCGCGAAGGTGGAACCGGTCCTCCTGCCGGTCGTGTTCGGCCATGGAGGTCACCAACCGTGCCACCTCCACAATCAGCTCGGCGCCGTGCCGCAGGAGCCATTCCCTGTCCTGCGTGGCCAGATAGTACTGCCATGCGTTGAAGGCGACGGCGAGACCTGCGTGCCGCTGAAGGTGTGAGTAGTCCGGCACCCACCGGCCGGAGCGCCGGTTATAGAGCCAGAGGGGTGTCTCCTCCGTTCCGTCGCTGCCGCTCTGCCAGGGGAAGAGTGCTCCGCGCAGCCCTGCTGCGGCGGCGGCTGCCCGGGCCGCCGGGAGCCTGCGCCAGCGGTAGTTGATCACCGAACGCGCTACGAAGGGCATCCTGGACGTGAGGAGGGGCAGGACGAACAGTTCGTCCCAGAAGACGTGGCCGCGGTAGCCCTCACCGTGCAGTCCGCGCGCGGGTACGCCGGCATCCTGTTCAGCGGTGTGCGGGCTGAGCGTCTGCAGCAAATGGAAAACATGAAGGTTCATGATGAGCTGTACCTCGGGGCTGCCGTCTATTTCAACGGCGAACAGACCCAGGAGCCTGCCCCAGGCGTCCTCGTGTTCGGAGAGCAACCGCTCAAAGTCGGGGCTGGCGGTCCTCAGCACGGACCTCGCGGCCACGGCAGGCGAGGAGATTGCGTGGTCACGGGAGGTGACCACTGCCGCCGTCTTAGTAATCACCACGGCCACTGCGTCGGTCAGCTGAAGATCCCAGGAGCGAAAGTAAACCCCTTCCTCCTCCCCGGACACGCCGTCGTCGTTCCTTCCGGAGATCTCGGTACGCAAGGCGGTGGCGATCCGGATATGGCTTTGGCTTGTTTCCACTTCCACCACCGGGACCGGGTCAGCCGGGTCTGCTGCTCCCAGCCGGACCAGGTGGTGGTGGGCCAGCAGCGCGTCTTCCGGGACGTTCTCGTTGGTGACTGCACAGTCCACTCCGCAGCGGACCTCTACCGGGCCGCTCCACTCCAGGGCCGTGAGGGATGTGCTGAGGGCCATGAGGTGCGGTTGGGCCATCGACACGAACCTGCGCTGGCTCACTGCCAACCGCCGCCCGTCCGGTGCTTCCAGAACTGCTTCCCGTTCGAGGGTCGCCCGGCGCATGTCGAGCACCCGCCGTTCCCGCAGAACTTTCAGGCCACCCCTGGACCACCAGTCGGCACCTTCCAGCCGAACGTCCAGCATCAGCCAGTTGGGAGCGTTGACCATGTGCTCGTCCTCGACAGTCTGGCCCTGCACCGTGCTCACCAGTCTGTTGTAGACCCCTGCAAGGTATGTGCCGGGGTAGTGGATCTCGCTCATCCTGCTTTCGGGAGCGGCGCCGCGGACAGCAAGGTACCCGTTCCCCAGGGTGGTCAGAGCCTCCCGGTGTCCTTCATGGGCGGGATCGTAGCCTTCATAGACGAGGCGCCACGGGTCGGTGAGGACGCGGCCGAGGTCCAGCTGTCCCACATCAGTCAGTACGACGTCGGCGCCTGCCGCCTCCAGTTCGGTCCGCCTGCCTGCCCTGTCAATGCCGACCACCAGGCCGAAACCGCCGCGCCGGGCGGCCTCCACCCCTGCGACGGCATCCTCGATCACCACGGCGCGCGCCGGCGGGACGCCCAACCGGTGCACGATCTCAAGGAGCACCGCGGGGTCGGGTTTGCCGGGAAGGCCCAGCTCAGCGGCAATGACTCCGCCCATCACCAGGTCGAAGATGGCGGAGAGGCCTGCAGCAGCCAAAACAGCGGACGCATTCCGGCTCGAGGTTGCCACGGCCACGGGGATCCGTGATGCGCGCAGCCGTTCGATCAGGGCCACCGTCCCAGGAAAGGTGCGGACACCATCGCGCCCCAGCAGTTCTTTGAAGAGCCCGTCCTTGCGCTTGCCCAGGCCGCTCACCGTGAGTTCCCCCGCGGCGTCGCTCGGCTTGCCGTCCGGCAGCGTGACACCACGGGAGGCCAGGAAGGACCGCACGCCATCTTCGCGCGGCCTGCCATCCACGTGATCCAGGTAATCAGCGGCGGTGAATGGTCCTGTTCGGGCTTTCCCTGTAAGCCGCGGGTCTTCCAAAACCTCATCAAATAGTTGTTTCCAGGCCGCCTCATGCACGGTCGCCGTGTCCGTCACCACCCCGTCGAGGTCGAAGATCACGGCGTCGAAAGGCGACAACGCCGCGGCGGCGGTAGGCGATTCAGCCATGGCGTGCCCGTCAGTGCCTGGTTGGGGCATCGAGCGGGCTTTGCTTTGCCTGCCGCCGGTCCCCATCCGCCGGCTGTGCGGGAAGTTGCAGCTTGAGCAGGTGCAGGCCGCCGAGGATCGCGAAAAACGTGGAGAGCGCAAGCGAAAGCCAGAAGGCCTGAAAATTCATGTCCGCATCAAACAGAGGCTTCACCAGCTCACCGAGCGCAAGGGAAAAGATGAGGGTAAAACCCAGTACGTAAAGGGCTGGCAGGAGCGCCAACCCTAGCGGCCGGGACTTGAACGTCAGGACACCCAGCAGCAGGAAAGCGGGCATGATGAAGCACAGGTCAAGGATGAAGACCGAGTACAGGGAATCAATCTGGTTCCCGGTGCTCATCAGGGGCAACAGCATGGCAATCCAGAGCGGATAGAAAATCAGCGGCTGCAGGAGCGCCCCGGACGCGGACACAATCCGAAGGGCACGCGGAAGCGACGGCACCCGGGGATCCCTCCTGAAGGCTGTTACGGCCGCCATCAACGTCCAGAATGAGAGGGCGAAAATTGCCATGTAGACAAGGTAAAACCCGTTGTAGGTTCGCTCGATGACGTAAATGCCGTAGGCATAGAAGAGGTAGCCAAGCAGGCCCAGGGCAAGAATCTGGCTCTTGGTTTTGCCGTGTCCGGCTCGCAGCGCGAGGAAGATCAGGGCAGCCGACGCCGCAACGGAGATGAGGTCCTGCGAATAGGCACCGGGAATAAGGTCAGGCGTAACCACACCCGAATAGATCCCTGGATCGGCGACACCCCAGAGCGCCGCGACAAGGGCCAGAAGACCGGTGGCCGCCCAGAGGGCCCTGTGACACCGAAGATTACTGATCACAACCCCATGACCTTCCTGACGACGCGATGGAAGCTGCCGTGCCCACTCAAGCATGCGAACCGCCGCCACGGCAGGGGCTTTGGTCCTTTACAACGGACGACGCCGGCGGCTGGGGAACCGGAACGGGGCCTACGGAGTGCGGGGCTGACTCAGTGCGGATCACCTGCTGCGGGGCCCTTCGGCCCTGAACACCCGGCCGATTCCCCTATAGCCTCGCGTCATGAGGCAACCGAAACGTGCCCGCAGCGCGCGCCCCCTTGCTCCGGGTGAGGAAGCCAGCGACGCGTGGTCTGCCCTGTACCGGTTCGCGGGGGCGGCCGCCGTCCTGTTTGTCGTGCTGCTGATCGCCGCCCTGGTCATCGATTTCATCGCGCCGCCGCCGGTGCACGGTGGTACGACGACCCTTGAATTTATTGCCGCGAACAAGGCCCTCTACATCAGCGAGCAGCTGCTGTGGATCCTCCCCAGCATCCTGCCGGTCATCGTGTTCGTTGCCCTCTTCGTGGCTCTGGCCCCGGTGGGCAGGAGCCTGGCGCTCCTGGCCGCCGTCGTCGGAGGACTCCCCTGGGCTCTGTTGCTGGCCGTTCCGGTGTCGAGCCGGGGTTCCCTCAGCTTGGTGTACCTCAGCGACATGTATGCGAGTGCCGGAACGGAACGTGATCGGAGCGTCTTCGCCACGGCGGCGGAAGCGATCATTGCCGAGAACAACACTCCCGCCATAGCCGGCCTTCTGTCGCCGGTGGGCATCTTCCTCATCTCCCTGGTCATGCTCCGCGGGGTCATGCCACGCGCCGTTGCCTGGCTCGGGCTGGTCACCGGTGGCCTCGGAGTCTTCAGTGAGGCACTGCGCTTTGCGGTACCGGAGTTCTACTGGGTGTACGGGGTGCTGCTGTGGGCGTGGTTCATTGCCGTGGGCGTCAGCCTGATGCGCCTTCGCCCGACGCCTGGAAACGGCTAGGACGCGTACCTGGCCGGCGCGGCTGCCGTACACCCGGGTAGCCCCAAACCTGCGAATGAGGTAGCGACTACTCGTGTATCAGGCCGGCGCCTGCCCCTAGTGTGGTGAACGGGGTCGGCGGTGAGTGATGCGCACCGAGACCGTGCGCACCGCCCCCAGCCACCGTCGGCCCCCCATCATGTGGTGTTTATTTCCCGATCAGGATCAGCCCCTGGGGTGGGCAAACAGGCCTCCGATGAGTCCCGCGATTGCTGCCGGCAGGGCGATGAGAGCGGCGATTTGAGGAGCCGGGGACGGCACGGTCATGATCATGATCGCCATGCCCACCAGTACTGCCGGCGAGGCCACGCAGACCGTCACCCAGAGGGGATGACCCCGGACCTGCGACCAAATAGCTGCTGCAAGCGACATGGCAGCCCCGGCCAGCATGACCAGCCGCCCCACCCGCAGCCGCTCGATGAACTCGGGGGTCGTCGCGTAGAAAAAAAGCGTTGTCCGTTCCAGGGCGATGGCTGTCACGATGATGGCGCCAACAACCAAAGCTGCCCAAGGCAGTGAACGGGCCCTCCACCAGGGGCGGACCACATAGCGCTCGTTGCCGTTCTGCGAACTCGTCACAAGGCGAGCCTAGCGGCCCCCGGGTTTGGTGCGCACGGGGATGACATATGCCTGTTGACTGTCCTGTGTGCGGGGGTCGAAACTTTGGGAATGACCAAAGAACCTGAAGCCCGGGCGCTCATGGAAGTCATGGACCGGCTGGCCGAACGCTTTCCCGATAAAGACCGCTCGGCCATAGAGCAAATCGTTGCCGAAGAGCACGAGTTGCTTGACGACGGTCCCATCCGGGACTACGTCCCCGTCCTCGTCGAACGGGCCGCCAAACTGCGCCTCGCACGTCCGTAAGGGACGGGGCCGACCTCTCACCGGTTCGTCACTGGGCAGCCATCCCGGTTAGAGTGTAGGTACGTAAGGGAGTATTCCGAAGCGTTGCACACGTCAACACGTCAGGCACAGATGCCTGGCCGGGTGCAGCGGCCAGCCGGACGGCGGGCGGAGAGACTTACCCGGCTCTTTGCTACCCACCTTACGAAAGCAGGCACACGTTGACTGTCTCTCCCCTGATCTGGGGCATTACCATTGTGGTCATTCTGGCCCTTCTCGCCTTTGATTACTTCTTCCATATCCGCAAGGCCCACGTCCCGACGCTGAAGGAAGCCGCCGTCTGGTCCGGCCTTTATGTGGGCATCGCCGTCCTCTTCGGCATTCTCGTTCTGGTCTTCGGCGGACCCGCCATGGGTTCGGAGTATTTCGCCGGGTACATCACCGAGAAGGCGCTCTCGGTGGACAACCTGTTTGTCTTCCTCATCATCATCGCCAGCTTCCGCGTTCCCCGTGAGGACCAGCAGAAAGTGCTGCTCTTCGGCATTGTGTTCTCGCTGATTGCCCGCACCGGCTTCATTTTCCTCGGCGCGGCCCTGATCAACTCCTTCGCCTGGGTCTTCTACGCCTTCGGCCTGATCCTGCTCCTCACAGCCGGCAACCTGCTTAAGCCCGAAGCCGAGCATGGCAGCGAGGCGGACAAGTTCATCATTCGCCTGGCCCGGAAGTTCTTCCACACCACCGATCACTACGACGGCGACAAACTGTTCACCATGGAGAACGGCAAGAAGGTCCTAACCCCGATGCTGCTGGTCATGGTGGCCATCGGCGGTACGGACATCCTGTTCGCCCTGGACTCAATTCCGGCCATCTTCGGCCTGACCCAGAATGTCTACGTTGTCTTCACCGCCACGGCCTTCTCACTGATGGGCCTGCGCCAGCTGTACTTCCTCATTGACGGACTGCTGGACCGGCTGATCTACCTCTCCTACGGCCTGGCCGCGATCCTGGCCTTCATCGGGGTCAAACTTATTCTGCACTCCCTCCACGAGAACAACCTTCCGTTCATCAACGACGGCCAGCACGTTCCGGTCTTCGAAATCACCACGGGCCTGTCCCTGACCGTCATCATCGGCGCGCTGGTCATCACGGTGGTGGCCTCGCTGCTGAGCAAGGCAGGCAAGGCACAAACCGCTATCAACAATGCCCGCCGGCACGCCGTCAGCTACCTGGACCTCAGCTACACTGCCGATCCCGGCGAGCGCGAGCGTATCTACAACGCCCTGCTGGAAGAAGTTCGGCAGATCGAACAGATGGACCCGAAGTACCGCAACAAGGCCAAGGACGTGGAAACTATCAGCACCGAGGTAGCCGAAGCACACCGGCAGCACGCGGAGTACCTGGCCCGGTAGCCTTGCCATCCGTGGCGGTGCGGCCTGCGCCGCCACGAGCCGCCCGAGGAAAAGGGCTCTTGCTCTCCCCGGCCGCTAAGCGTATGAGGGAAGCATGGGTTCGCAACGAGACGATCTTCGTGGACGCGTGGCGGTTGTCACCGGCTCCACACGCGGTCTGGGGTTGGCCATGGCACGGCTGCTGGGGCATCAGGGTGCGACGGTGGTGCTGGCGTCCAGGTCCGACGTCGACGTCGCGGCCGCCGTCGAGCGCTTGAAGACGGAGGGGATCGCCGCGTCCGGACGTCAGTGCGACACCGGTGAGCTGGCCGATGTCGAGGCCCTGCGCGATGAGGCCCTCAGCCGAGGGATACTCGACATCTGGGTCAACAACGCCGGAACCTCCGGTGTCTTCGGGCCCACGGCTTCCACTCCGGTCGACGACTTCAGCCGAGTGGTGCGCACTAATATCCTCGGCACATTCCACGGCTCAAGGGTTGCGCTGCCGGTGTTCCTCAGCCAAGGCCACGGCGACCTCGTCAACGTCTACGGCCAAGGCGACCAGAGGCCGGTCGCGCTGCAGAACGCGTACGCGTCGAGCAAACGCTGGGTCCGGCAGTTTACCGAGACGTTGCGGCGGGAGACCCGGGGCACCGGCGTGCGGGTGCATGGCATGAACCCGGGCCTGGTGGTGACGGACCTGCTGGGGCATGTCACGTCCCAGCCCGGGTACGAGAAACGACTGGGCGGCCTGCAGGTGGTCGTCGGACTGTGGGGGCAGACCCCCGACGACGCCGCGCGCCCCCTCCTGAAACTTGTTACCTCGGACGCCGCCGAGTTCCGGTATCTGACCAAGACGAGACTGGTGACCCGCGGAATGCGCAACATCCTGGCCGGCCGCCTCCGGCGCGCTAACCGCATGCCCCTGGACGTCACAGTTCTCGGGAGGGACCGCCAAGGCTGACCGGGTTGAATGCCCGGATGTAACTCCACGCGGTCTGCCGTGGTGCTGCAGGATTGGCTATGCCGCTGGTGGGGTGAACTCGCTTGCGGTGAACTCCGCTCCTTGGGGGTCCCGAATCAGTGCCGTCCGCGTCCACTGTGTGTCGCTTTCACTGAGGACCTTGGCGCCGAGCCGTTCAGCGTCGACCACCGTCCGGTCCCGGTCGGCGACCGTAAACGAGACGTGCCAGTGCGGCGGTTCGTCCGGGGCGGCACTCGCGATCCAGGCGATCGCGTCCTCGAAACCGGGTGGGGCGGCCAGCACTGACTGCCGCGCCCGGATACCCGGGTCGACTGTGGCATCAAGGTGATCACCATAACCGGGCCTGCGGATCATCATCCCGAAGCCGATGTCGTCGACCTGCCAGCCGAACGCTTGCTCATAGAACGCAATGGCCGCGCCGGGGTCAGGCGTGTGCAGATCGCTGAAGTTCCAGGCGCCCGGCAGGTTGGCCACTTGTGCCCCCAGGCGTCGCCTCGCCTGCCAGATGCGGAACTCGGCGCCCTCCGGATCGGTCAGCACCGCACTTCGTCCGCCCTCCCCCGCGTCGGCGGCCGCCGCGCGCACTGTGGCGCCGGCGTCGACCAGCCGTTGCACTGCGGCATCCGCGTCGTCGACCGCTACGTAGGTGCTCCACACTGCGGCACCCTCCTGGGCGCTGCCGATCCCGCCGACGTCCTGGCCGTCGAGCTTGGCTATCAAGTAGCGGCCCGGAGCTCCCGGCGGCAAGACATCCTCGCATGTCCAGCCGAAGAGTCCGGCGTAGAACTCGACGGCGGCCTCGACGTCAGGCTGCTCAGTATCGATCCAGCA
Source organism: Pseudarthrobacter sp. TAF60_1 (assembly GCF_052113505.1). Classification (NCBI taxonomy): domain Bacteria; kingdom Bacillati; phylum Actinomycetota; class Actinomycetes; order Micrococcales; family Micrococcaceae; genus Pseudarthrobacter; species Pseudarthrobacter sp. TAF60_1. Next base: position 105,024 of record NZ_JBFRDI010000002.1, on the reverse strand, counting down.
TGGGACTCCCTGCGGGTAGGTCCGTGCGGTCATGTCTGACTCCCGTCCATGGCCAAAGCCTATCGAGCACGGATCCAGCCCGATACCCCACGAATGAAGGGACTAATTGCTCTCGCGGCGATCCGGGCAGCATGCGCATAGTTGATGAGTGTGCACGAGTCAGGAAGAGGGGACCATGATAGAGGGAAAAGACGCTGCTGCTGAAGCACAGGCACTCCACGCGGTGGAGAGCCATCATGCTGCCATGCTGAAGCACCTTGATGGGCTTGTAGCCCACCTGATCGAAGCGGTTGAGGCAAGGAATGCTGCTGCCGAGGGTGCAGCCCGGGCAGCACTTTTGGACTGGTGCGAAAACGACCTTGTTCCACATGCGTTGGCAGAAGAAGGTCCTTTATACGGCGGGCCCCGCGCTACGCCTGAGGGGAGGCTGCTGGTCGAGGGCATGCTGGCCGAACACCGCGTGATCCTCGGCCTCGTGGAAGAACTGCGAACGTCGGCCGGACTTTCTGCCGCAATGGCGGCCGCTACCATCCAACGGTTGTTTGCCCTGCACCTCGACAAGGAAAACGGCCTGCTGATGCCTTTCATTGTGGACTCCCCTGACCTGTCCCTTGCTGAGGCGGTACGGGGGTTGCATCAGTTAGTCGGAGGAACTGAGGGCCACCACGCTGAGGCGCACGGAACCGGTGGTTCGGGCGGATGATAATCGCATGAGAAGGATCATCGGGTGGCTGGCGGCAACCATCATCATCACGCTCATTTTTGGCAGCGTTTATGTCACGCTCCAGCAGTTCGGCCGCCACTCAGCCAATGCAGCGCCAGCAGCGGCAGCCGCGGCACAGGTTCAACAGATGGGTTCCGGGCCGGCCGCGGAACCCCGGCTGGAACTGACAGCGGACAGTGGGATCTTCGTCATGGTCTTCGGGGAGGACAATAAACCTGCGGCCAGCACAGTGATGCTCCACGGGGAACTTCCCGTCATTCCCGCCGGGGTGCTTGAGACAGCAAGAACCTTTGGATCCGACACAGTGACGTGGCAGCCGGAGCCGGGCCTGCGGATGGCGGTCGTGGCGCGGCAGGCACCTGGAGGTGTTGTCGTCGCCGGGCAGTCGCTGACGCCATTCGAGGACAGCGACCGGATGAGTCAACTCTTCCTGGCGGCCGGCTGGGCGGGCTGCATGGTTGTCCTCGCCGGAGGCTACGGCGCCGCAGCTCTTGCCAGACGCCGCCAGGTCGGGGATCATGGTGCTGCCTTGAAGGAGGGGACCCCGTGAACAAGAACCGACTCGAGGCGTTCAGCGACGGCGTGCTGGCCATCATCATCACCATCATGGTGTTGGAACTCCACACGCCCGATGAACCGACCTGGCATGGTTTTGCCGCTGTCCTGCCAACGTTCCTCAGCTACCTGCTCAGCTTCGTGTACGTCGGAATCTACTGGAACAACCACCACCATATGATCCACTTGGCCGCCCGGGTCAACGGTGCAATCCTGTGGGCGAACCTGCACCTGTTGTTCTGGCTTTCGCTGTTCCCTTTCTCCACCCGGTGGATGGATGAGTCTTCCTTCGTGCAGGTTCCGGTCCTGATCTATGGGCTCAACCTCCTCTGCGCCTCGATTGCCTACTTCATCCTGCAACAGGCACTGATTCGCCAGCAGGGCAGGGATGGCGCCCTTGGGCAGGCCGTCGGCCGGGACTGGAAGGGCAAGTCCTCGCCACTCATTTACCTCATCGGCATCGCAGCCGGGGTAGTTCAACCGTTGCTGGGAATTGCTGTCTACACCGTGGTGGCTCTGATCTGGTTGGTGCCCGACCGCCGCGTTGAGCATTTCGTCACCCGCGCGCACCAGGCCGACGGCGTGAGTGACCAGGCCGGGGATCGCCGCGCGCAGGGGTGACAGTACGTCCGCCGCCTTAAGTACCGCGTCATCGTCACCTCTGGTACGCGGCTGCCGCCGTCGAAATTCCCAGGCGTAGGCTAACCCCATCACCCTTCTGAAGGAGTTCCATGGCGGACCTGATTCCCGAGTATCTGACCTACGATTACCGCTGCCAGTTCCGGGGGGTTCCGGGCGTGCATCACGACTCGGAGGACTACCCAGTGTCGTGGACCGTCACCGTGAGGGGGACGGTGTGGGATGAGGATGATGACGGCGCGGACGGCGCTGAAGTGACGGTCGCGGAAGCCCACCTGTATCTGGTTCCGGATGCGGGCATCATCGATCTGTTCCTCACCTTGGATGCGGTGAACCAGGAGGTGGCCGGTGTTGGTGAAATGCTCATGCTTAAGCGCCCGGACCTCATCGAGGACATGGCGTTGGGCGGGGACCTGCTGATCGTTTCCTCACTGCGGATCGAGCCGGAGTTCCGCGGCAACAAGCTAGGCCACGCCGTCCTGAAGGCGATCCTCGGCACCATCGGCCGGTCCGCCGTCCAGGTGATCCTGCAGGCCGCCCCGGCCGTCGCCGACGGCGCCCCGGGGGAAGGCACCCGGGAGCATGAGGTGGCCAAGGCTGCGCTGCGCCGCTATTGGGAAGAGTTCGGCTTCCGGGCGGCGGACGGGGACTATCTGGTTCTGGACGACATGGCTGACGTCCTGGACTAGACGGCGACCCAACGGTAAGGCCGGTGGGCCAGCCTTCGAACATGGGCTGCCGCACCGGGCCGTCGGGGTGCTGCGTCAGGGTGCGTTTGGAATCAGCGGCTAATCGAAGAGCTCGACGCGCGGTTCGCCCTGAACTCCACTCCGCTGCATGGCATCTCGTAAGTCATCTCTACCGAAGAACGCCCTGGCGGATTCCACGTCGCCAAAATGATGGATGACGAGGACGTTGTTCGGATCATCGACCATCCGGTGCACCGATTCCTGGGTCACCCCGCCGTCTTTCTGCATGTCGCCAACGGAGTCGTAGACCTTGCGCCAGGCATCGTAGTCGGCGACACGGTGAAGGATGATTGCGACAGTCATGGTGCTTCTCCTTTGAAGCGTGCCGCGCTATTCTTTCGGACCGGTCCTGGGGTCGTAAACGTCGCAACCCATAATCCTCGACGGCGCGTGCACAATTACCTGCGGCGGCCCGGGATGAGCCGTCCAAGGCTGTCTTACTCCGGCCCCGGCAGGCTGTCAACGGGCTAAGTCATTCCCTAGGCCTCGCCACGACGGCTACCTTCTCGGGACCCATTGGCGGCGTGGTGGTCGCCATCGGCCCGATAGGACCCTCCAGCTTTGCCGGCGGGTGGATAGGCTGGGTGGATGGCCACAGTTATCCTCGTGCGGCACGGCCGCACCACAGCCAATGCCACTGGACTGCTGGCAGGTCGGGCCGCCGGTGTCAGCCTGGACCAGACCGGTCGCGAGCAGGCGGCTTTGGCTGGAGACCGCCTCGCGGCCGTGCCCGTCGTCGGGGTGGTATCGAGTCCCCTCGAACGTTGTCAGCAGACCGCCCAGCTCATCCTCGATCGCCAGGCCGGCACTCCGTACGCGCCGGTGGAACCCGATCTCACGGAATGCGATTACGGCCAGTGGCAAGGGCGCATGCTCACTGATCTCGCAACCCATGAATTGTGGCCAGCTGTGCAGTCACAGCCGTCCGCCGTCATCTTTCCCGGCGGTGAATCCATGGCCGCGATGCAGGCTCGGTCGGTGGCAGCGATTCGACGCCACGATGCAGCCTTCGAAGCCGAGTACGGGCCAGGAGCCGTATGGGTGGCGGTGAGTCACGGTGACGTCATCAAGTCAATCCTCGCCGACGCGCTCGGCATGCACCTTGACCTGTTCCAGCGCATTAGCGTGGGCCCCGCCTCCGTATCGATCGTGCAGTACGGCGCGGATCGGCCGACCGTCTACGCAACCAACACCGACGCGGGGGATCTTTCGTGGCTGTCGAAAGGCATCCACTCTGGCGACGCTCCGGTGGGCGGCGGTGCGGGGCAGAAGGCCCCATGAAGCTCATGGCCTAAAATACCTATATGCCTACACGTGTTCACGAGTTTGCCTGGCCTGATCGTGTCGTCGTTGGCACCATTGGCCCTCCGGGGGCGCGCACCTTCTACCTTCAGGTGCGGGCAGGAGCTCAGATGGTAAGTATTGCCTTGGAGAAGCAGCAGTCGGCCCTGCTCGCCGATAAAATCGACGAGATTCTGGACCAGCTTCGGACCGTGGAGGGCAACCCCCACAGCGTTCCCATCAGCACTCCCATTGAATTGGTTGACAACGACCAGCTCGAGGCCGTTCACGAGCAGTTTCGGACCGGCGCCATGAGTTTAGGTTGGGATCCGACGACGGCTCAGGTCGTAGTGGAGGCCTTCCCGATCGCCGATGTCGACGCTGATGACAACGACAAATCGCTTGACGAGGACGACGCCGAGGTGCCCGAAATGCTGCTGGTGCGGATGCCGGTCGGCACCGCCCGCGCATTCGCCAAGCGCACCCGTGAGATCGTGGGCGCCGGGCGTCCCGCGTGCCCGCTGTGCGGTTACCCCGTAGACGCCGACGGGCACGTTTGCACGCTGCCCGAGGTCTGATGCAGGCGCCCGACCTGCTGACTGCCGAGCTGACGCTTACGGGCCGCATCACGACGGCTTCGAACGCCACCTTCCTAGGCAGCATCGGCGACACGACAGTCGTCTATAAGCCAATAGCCGGGGAGAAGCCGCTGTGGGATTTTCCTGACGGCTTCCTGGCCCACAGGGAGGTTGCGGCGTACCTGGTTTCGGAAGTCCTCGGCTGGAACGTGGTGCCACGCACCTGGCTGCGCGATGGTCCGTTCGGCGAAGGGATGGTGCAGCTGTGGCAGGAGACAGACCCCGACCAGAACGCGGTGGACCTTGTTGGGGCGGACGACGTACCGGAGATCGGCTGGAAACACGTCCTCGAAGGTCAGGATGAGAATGGGCGGATGGTCGCCCTCATACACGAGGACTCTCCGGCACTAAGACGCATGGCGGTGTTCGACGTCGTCGTGAACAACGCCGACCGTAAAGGCGATCACATCCTTGCCATGACAGACGGACACCGGCACGGGGTGGACCACGGGCTTACCTTTCACCGTGACCACAAGCTGCGCACAGTGCTGTGGGGGTGGCTGGGAGATGCTCTGACCGTCGAGGAACTTGCGGGCATCGATCGTGTCCGCGAAGGCCTGGACGGTGAGCTGGGCCGAAACCTGGCGGACCTGCTCAGCGCCGAAGAGATGGTCTCGCTCGCCGCGCGCTGCGCCCGGCTGCGCCTGGCCGGGCGGTTCCCGGCTCCGATCGGGGAGATGCCGGCGGTGCCCTGGCCGCTGTTCTGAAGGAATCACGGCTATGGGCTTCGCAGCCTGCCATGCTGAAGGCCTGAACGGTTAATGTGCAGGATGCGAGGGCGGCCACGAACCACAGCTTTGCCCACACGCAGTCACGCATAGACAATCGCATCAATACAGAGAAGGCGCTCGACAACAGTCGGGCGCCTTCTCTTGGTTTATGGAAATGGTGGGGGGACTAGAAGTCCCAGTCCTCATCCTCAGTATTGACGGCCTTGCCGATGACGTACGACGAACCCGAACCCGAGAAGAAGTCGTGGTTCTCGTCAGCATTCGGGGACAGGGCCGAGAGGATCGCCGGGTTCACGTCAGTGACGGAAGCCGGGAACATGGCCTCGTAGCCCAGGTTCATCAGCGCCTTGTTGGCGTTGTAGTGCAGGAACTTCTTGACGTCCTCGGCCAGGCCGACGGAGTCGTAGAGGTCGTGCGTGTACTGGACTTCGTTCTCGTACAGCTCGAAGAGCAGCTCGAACGTGTAGTCCTTGATCTCCTGCTTGCGCTCCTCGGACAGGCCTTCGAGGCCCTTCTGGAACTTGTAGCCGATGTAGTAGCCGTGCACGGCCTCATCGCGGATGATCAGGCGGATCAGGTCAGCCGTGTTCGTCAGCTTGGCCCGTGAGGACCAGTACATGGGCAGGTAGAAACCGGAGTAGAACAGGAAGGACTCCAGCAGCGTCGAGGCCACCTTGCGCTTCAGGGGGTCATCGCCCTGGTAGTAGTCCATGACGATCTGCGCCTTCTTCTGAAGGTTCGCGTTCTCGGTGGACCAGCGGAATGCCTCGTCGATCTCCTTGGTGGAAGCCAGCGTGGAGAAGATCGAGGAGTAGCTCTTGGCGTGCACCGACTCCATGAACGCAATGTTCGTGTAGACAGCTTCCTCGTGCGGGGTGATCGCGTCAGGAATCAAGGAGACGGCGCCAACGGTGCCCTGGATGGTGTCCAGCAGGGTCAGGCCCGTGAAGACGCGCATGGTGAGCTGCTGCTCGTCCGGGGTCAGCGTGGCCCACGACTGCACGTCGTTGGACAGCGGGATCTTCTCCGGCAGCCAGAAGTTGTTGACCAGGCGGTTCCAGACGTCAACATCTTTATCGTCCTGGATACGGTTCCAGTTGATCGCCTCGACGTGGCTAAGCAGCTTGACCTTCTCGGTCATGTCATCCCCTAAAAGTTGGGTTGGTTCTTTGAAGTTAAGCGTACGACGGCGGGCGGGCGCCCGCCGTCGTACTCTCACCGATTTAGTTGAAGATTAAAGCATGCAGCTGACGCAGCCGTCCACCTCAGTCCCTTCCAGCGCGAGCTGGCGGAGACGGATGTAGTAGATGGTCTTGATGCCCTTCTTCCAGGCATAGATCTGGGCCTTGTTGATGTCGCGCGTGGTGGCGGTGTCCTTGAAGAACAGCGTCAGCGACAGGCCCTGGTCCACGTGCTGGGTGGCGGCGGCGTACGTGTCGATGACCTTCTCGTAGCCGATCTCGTACGCGTCCTGGTAGTACTCCAGGTTGTCGTTGGTAAGGTACGGCGCCGGGTAGTACACGCGGCCCAGCTTGCCTTCCTTGCGGATCTCGATCTTGGACGCCACCGGGTGGATCGAGGAGGTGGAGTTGTTGATGTAAGAAATCGAGCCCGTCGGCGGCACAGCCTGCAGGTTCTGGTTGTAGATGCCGTGCTTCATGACCGAAGCCTTCAGCTCGCGCCAGTCATCCTGGGTGGGGATGTGGATGTTCTTGAACAGCTCCGCAACCTTCTCGGTCTGCGGCACCCACTCCTGCTCCGTGTACTTGTCGAAGAACTCGCCGGAGGCGTACTTGGACTTCTCGAAGCCGCCGAAGGTCTGCCCGGTTTGGATGGACAGCAGGTTGGACGCGCGGATGGCGTGGTACACCACCGAGTAGAAGTAGATGTTGGTGAAGTCCAGGCCCTCTTCGGAACCGTAATGGACCCGCTCACGGGCCAGGTAGCCGTGCAAGTTCATCTGGCCGAGGCCGATGGCGTGGCTCTGGTCGTTGCCGCGGGCGATGGACGGCACCGAGGTGATGTTGGACATGTCCGAGACGGCCGAGAGGGACCGGATGGCCGTCTCGATGGTCAGGCCGAAGTCCGGGCTGTCCATGGTCTTGGCAATGTTCAGCGAGCCCAGGTTGCAGGAGATGTCCTTGCCGGTCTGGTCGTAGGACAGGTCATCGTGGTACGTGGTGGGCTGCGAAACCTGGAGGATCTCCGAGCACAGGTTGGACATGATGATCTTGCCGTCAATCGGGTTCTCCCGGTTCACGGTGTCCTCGAACATGATGTACGGGTAGCCGGATTCGAACTGGATCTCGGCGAGGGTCTGGAAGAACTCGCGCGCCTTGATCTTGGTCTTCTTGATCCGGGAATCGTCCACCATCTCGTAGTACTTCTCGGTGACCGAGACGTCGGAGAACGGCATGCCGTAGACCTTTTCGACGTCGTACGGGGAGAACAGGTACATGTCCTCGTCCTTCTTGGCCAGCTCGAACGTGATGTCCGGGATGACAACGCCCAGCGAGAGGGTCTTGATGCGGACCTTCTCATCCGCATTCTCCCGCTTGGTGTCCAGGAAGCGGTAGATGTCCGGGTGGTGGGCGTGCAGGTACACGGCGCCGGCACCCTGGCGGGCACCGAGCTGGTTGGCGTAGGAGAAGCTGTCCTCGAGGAGCTTCATCACGGGGATGACGCCGGAGGACTGGTTCTCGATCTGCTTGATCGGGGCGCCCACCTCGCGGATGTTGGTCAGCGCGAACGCCACACCGCCTCCGCGCTTCGACAGCTGCAGCGCGGAGTTGATGGACCGGCCGATCGACTCCATGTTGTCTTCGATGCGGAGCAGGAAGCAGGAGACCAGCTCGCCGCGCTGCTTCTTGCCGGCGTTCAGGAACGTGGGCGTGGCCGGCTGGAAGCGGCCCTCGATGATCTCGTCCACCATCTGCAGGGCAAGCTTCTCGTCGCCGCGGGCCAGGTGCAGGGCCACCATGCAGACGCGGTCTTCATAGCGCTCCAGGAAGCGCTTGCCGTCGAAGGTCTTCAGTGTGTAGGACGTGTAGAACTTGAACGCGCCAAGGAACGTCTCGAAGCGGAACTTCTTCTTGTACGCGCGGTTGTAGAGCTCGCGGATGAAGTTCATCGTGTACTGGTCGAGGGTTTCACGCTCGTAGTACTGGTTCTTCACCAGGTAGTCGAGCTTCTCTTCCAGGTCATGGAAGAACACAGTGTTGTTATTAACGTGCTGCAGGAAGTACTGGTGGGCAGCCTCGCGGTCGGCCTCGAACTGAATCTCACCGTTCGGGCCGTACAGGTTCAGCATGGCGTTGAGCTCGTGATAGCCCAGGCCCTTGTAAGCAGCCGGCATCTCGGGCTTCTCGAGGTCGACGCCATGCTTCTCGACGGCGGCACTCGCGCGGGTGCCCTGGCCTTCGGCCCTGGTTACTTCTGTGTCTGCGACAGTCGTGTCCAAAACGTGTCCAATCCATTGGTTACGCGGGCGACGTCTTCTGGCGTGCCCATAAGTTCAAAGCGATAAAGCCGGGGTATCTGGCATTTCGCGGCGATGATGTCCGCGGCCATGCAGTAGTTATCCCCAAAGTTTGTGTTGCCTGCACCGATAACCCCGCGGATCAGTTGCCTGTTCTGCGGGTTGTTCAGGAAGCGGATGACCTGCTTGGGCACTGAGCCCTCTCCCCCGGTGCCGCCGTACGTCGGAACCACCAGCACGTACGGCTGGGTGGCGAGAAGCGGCGCGTCCTTTGCCTGAAGCGGGATCCGCGCCGCATCCATGCCCAGCTTCGTGACGAAGCGGCTGGTGTTCTCGGAGGTGGAGGAAAAGTAGATGAGCCGGCTCTGCGTGGTGGCAGGCGGCAACGGGGCCGCCTGGGCCCTGGCCTCTGCCAGTGCTGCCACGGGAGTCACCTCATGTGTGGGTCGAAAGATTGCCGGTTGGCTGGAAGTGGAGGCTAGGCCACGGAGGAGACGGCAGCCTGTGCCAGTTCCTCGATCTTGTCCGGACGGAAGCCCGACCAGTGGTCCTGGTCAGTGACTACAACAGGTGCCTGCATGTAGCCAAGTGCCTTCAGACGCTCGAGCGCGTCGGCGTCCTGGGAGATGTCAACGCTCTGGTAAGCGATGCCCTTTTTGTCCAGCGCTCGGTACGTTGCGTTGCACTGCACACACGCAGGCTTGGTGTAAACCGTAACGGTCATGGTCCCTGTCCCCTTTATCGAAATCTTCGCTCGTCTTTGTCCCGCCCAAGCTGTACGTCGATACTACATGTAGTGCAGACGGCTCTTCGGAACCCCAAGATGATGTATTACAAGTATGTCATTTTATGCACTTTTAATCCACAGGCAGGGGCCTTCAAAATGTCCGGATTCCAGCGTTTTTTGCGGACGAAATCCACACCCTGTGGAGTAGTTAGGCACAATTAACGGCCCGCGTGTCGTTTTCTGGACGGCGTGTCGCGCCTGGTGGTGGGGGCACTTTGAAGCGTCCTGGACCACTACATCTAGTGGTCCCTGACACGCGACGAAGGACGCCCCGGGAGCCTACTATCGATCGTGGGCGGACGACTGTGCCGGCCAGCGCGGGAATCGACAGGAACAGAGGACCACAGATGAAACTCATGACGCTAGCCTGGACGGCGGCCGCGACGGCAGCTACGGCAGCGGCCGGCGGGGCGGCGACAGACCCTGCCAGCAACTGGTACCGGCGCCTGCGCAAGCCGGTCTGGCAGCCGCCCGCGATTGCCTTTCCCGTCGTGTGGACCGCCCTTTATGCGGATCTTGCCGTGACTTCCGCCGTCGCCCTGGACAGTACGGGAGAAACTGATGCTACCGGCGAGCCGGGCACGCGACCGGAGATCCGCGCTTATCGTGGCGCTCTGGCTACCAACCTCATTCTCAATGCGACGTGGAGTTGGCTCTTTTGGCGCTCCAAGCGGCCATGGCTGGCTGCGGCGGAGTGTGCCGTACTGGCGGCCAGCAGCGCGGATCTGGTGCGGCGAACATACCGCCTGAACCAACGGGCCGGGGTGTCCCTTGCCCCTTATGCCGCGTGGTGCGGATTCGCCACAGTGCTGTCAACGGCAATCGCAAGGCTCAACTCCGGAGCAGGCTTCCGGCAAAAGTAGGCCGCCGATTCAAGACCGCGCCACGAGGTTGTCCCGGATCTCCCGGCGCAGGACCTTGCCAATGAGAGAACGCGGCAAGGAATCGAGCACCACCACCCGGCGCGGCACCTTGTAGGCCGTCAGCTGCTCCCGGGCAAAGGCAAGCAGGGCATCAGGATCGATGGTGGTGCCCGGGATCGGGATCACCGCTGCCACCACGTCCTCGCCCCCGCCTGGCCGTGGCAGGCCCACCACGGAGACTTCCGAAATGCCCGGGAAGGCGGCGATGACGTCTTCCACCTCACTGGGCGAGACGTTAAAGCCGCCGGTGATGATCAGCTCCTTGATGCGGTCCCGGATGGTGACGAAGTAGTCATCATCCACCGAAACGATGTCTCCGGTGCGGAACCAGCCGCCGTCGAGCAGGGCATCTTCAGTCTCCTCCGGCCGGTTCCAGTAGCCCGCGAACACCTGCGGGCCACGGATTAGGAGTTCCCCCTCCTCCCCCGGGGCGCGGTCCAGGGCCACGTTTTTCGGATCCACCACCCGGATGTCCGTCAGCGGGAACGGCACGCCTACGGTGCCGGGCTTCCGGCTCGGTCCGAAGGGGTTGCCAATGGCGATGGGGGAAGTTTCGGTCAGGCCGTAGCCTTCGATGAGGTAGCCGCCGGTCGCTTTCTCCCAGGTCTCCACCGTCGCTGTGGGCAGGTTCATGGCCCCGGAGATGGAGAAGCGGATACTGTCCAGCCCTATGCCGCGTTGCGCCGCAGCGGCCGCAATGCGGTCATAGATCGGCGGTACGGCAGGCAGGAACGTGGCCGGAGACTTCTTCAGCGCCTTCAGCACAAGGTCCACGTCGAACTTGGGAAATAGAACCAGCTTCGCGCCGATACTGAGGGCAAACGTCATGCACAGGGTGAGGCCGTAGGCGTGGAACATCGGCAACACCGCATAGACGGTCTCCCTGCCCTCCTTCAGCCCGGGCACCCACGCCCTGCCCTGCGCGGCGTTGGCCTGCAGGCTGGCATGGGCGAGCATGGCGCCCTTGGGCAAGCCTGTGGTGCCGGACGTGTACTGAAGGACGGCAAGGTCCCGGGCGGCCGGACGCGGATGTTTCTTCTTGAGCTCTCCGGCTTCGAGGAGCTGCCGCCACGGCAGCACCGGGCGCACAGCGGGCGCGGGCCGGCCCTTCGGGTCGCCCCGGCCGACGGTAAGAGCGGCACGGGCCTTTCGGGCGGCGGCCACCGGAAGCCGCAGCGCCAGGCGCTGCGGCAACGGCATGGCGGGAATGAGTTCCACCGAGACAATAGTGCGCAGCCCGACGTCGGCCGGCAGCTGACGGACCCGCTCCACGGTCTTGTCCCAAACGATCGCGACAGCGGCGCCATGGTCCTCGAACAGGTGGCGCAGTTCACGGTCCGTGTAGAGCGGATTGTGCTCGACCACCACCGCGCCCAGCCGCAGCACCGCATGGAAAGCGATGACGTGCTGCGGGCAGTTCGGCATCACGAGGGCCACCCTGTCGCCCGCTTTGACGCCCAGCTTCTTAAGGCCCGCGGCGGCCCGGCTGATCAGTTTCCCGAGCTCGCGGTAGCTGGTGCCGGCGCCGAAGAACTCCAGGGCTGTCTTGGAACCATAGCGGCGCACTGACTTATCCAGGAGGTCCACCAGCGAACCCTCCGGAAGCACCAGATCTGCCGGGACGCCCGGCCCGTACGAACTGGTCCATGGTCGATCAGCCCATGGCCCCCCGAACGGAGGAATCCCGCCCTGCCCCGTACCGCCGTCGGGCGCCTTCCGCGTGGTCCTCTTCATCATCAGTCCTTGCCGCTGGTATCTGCTGGAGCAGGCGCCCTGACCTGCACGCCGCAAGAATCCTACCGGTGCGAGGACGGATGAGCGGTGCCTTCCGGTATGTCAATCACCAGCCACACGTCTGTTGCAGCGCGGCGCGGACAAATGAGCGGACCGTCGACTGCGGCAGCACTTGAATGTCAGACCCCCTTGCCATGATGAATACATGAGGAACCCGGCAGTGGCAAAGGCATATGCGGACATCACCGCTGCCGTTGCCGTGCTCAACGGAGTGGTGACCGAACACGGTTTCATTGGACTTTCTGCGGAGGCCGATCCGTTGAGGGGTTGTCCGAGGATTGCCTCGATATTCTTACCGGGGCTGCGGCAGTGGATGCGCAGATCGCGGGCCTGAAGGCCGGGGCTGCCGTGAAGTACGCGGATGTTGCCCGCGCGGTGGCTCCTCCGGAAGCTTCGGTGCAGGCCCAGGAGATGGCGGTGACCGCGGAGGTTGCGTGTGCGCTGACGATCGGTGACCGGGCGGCGGGTTCGTTCCTGGGGGTTTCCCACGCCCTGACCAGCACATTGCCGCTGACTCTGGCCGCCCTGCAGGCGGGCACCATGTCCTGGCAGCATGCCCGGGTCATGGCGGATGAAGCCGCCACCCTGGACCGGGCGGGGGCAGCCGCGCTGGAGGCCCACTTCCTGGGTCCGGACGCCCCGGACCCTGCCCGCGGGTGTGCTGCCGGGGAAATGCCGGCGTCGCGGTTCCGGCACAAGGCCCGTATCTGGCGCGAACGCCACCACGCCGAGAGCATCGAGAAGCGCCACGCCAAAGGGGTCCTGGACCGGCGGGTCGAGTACACCCCGGACCAGGACGGGATGGCCTGGCTCTCGGGCTATCTCCCCGCGGACCAGGCGGTCGCAATCTGGAACCGCACCACCGCGATCGCCCGCGGTTTGCAGGGCCCGGACGAGTCCCGCACCCTCACCCAGCTCCGCGCGGACGCCCTTGCCGCCACCCTCCTGACCGGCGGAGCCCACGGACGCGGAACTCCCGGACTCAGCACTGACGACGGCGAGAACATCTGCCCGGAAGGACACGATCCCGGGCAGGTTCCGCCGCCGCGGGCCCAGGTACTGGTGACGGTGCCGGTGTTCTCGCTGCTCGGCGCCACCGACGAACCGGCAATGCTTGACGGGTACGGGCCGATCCCGGCGTCGATGGCCCGTGACCTCGTGGCGAACGGGGCAGATTCGTTCTACCGGGTTCTGGTTGACCCCCGGGACGGGGCTCCGCTGGAGATCGGGCGGTCCAGTTACCGGCTGAGCAAGGCCATGCGGCAGTGGTTGCGGCTGCGGGACGGCAAGTGTCCCTTCCCGGGCTGCTCCAACCAGTCCCTGGACAACGCGGCCGACCACCTCCTCTCCTGGGCCAAGGGCGGCACCACCGGCATAGCGAATCTGGGACAGCGCTGCCCCAAACACCACCGCCTAAGGCATACCAGTGCCTGGCGGCCCACCCCAGCCACCCTAACCGAACCACCCGGCTGGATCTCACCCTCGGGGCGAAGATACCAAAGCGAACACCAGGACTGGGAACCACCACACTGGCCCGCCCAACCCGGACGGCAGGAACATCAACCGGGCGGCTACCCGGACCTTGCCCACATCGGACGTTCCCTCGGAGAAGACGGCCTGGAGAAGCTCCTCCACGCCCGGGCCTGAGACGCCCGGGCCTGAGACGCCCGGGCCTGAGACGCCCGAGCGTGGGACGGGCCGGTGGGCGGGTCTGTTACAGCGAAACCGTTTGCTACAGCTGCGCCTCCCGGCGGTCGAGGACAATCTGCTGTACATCCAGGTAGCCGGACTGGAAGCCGGCGCGGGAGTAGCAGAGGTAGAACAGCCACATCCGCTGGAAAACGGCATCGAAGCCCAGCTCCCCCACTTCCTGTGAGCGGGCCATGAAGCGCTCCTCCCACAGCCGCAGCGTTGCCGCGTAGTGGTCGCCCATGCCCATCCGCTCGCGGACCCGGAGCGTGGTGTGCTGCTGGGTCACGCCTTCAATCGCCCGCACTGAGGGCAGGAAGCCGCCGGGGAAGATGTACTTGTGCACCCAGGTGTAGGCGTTGCGCGTGGCCAGCATGCGGCCGTGCGGCATGGTGATGGCCTGGATGGCCACCTTTCCGCCCGGGGCCAGCACCCTGTCGATGGTCTGAAAGTAGATGGGCCAGTATTCATAGCCAACCGCCTCGATCATCTCCACGGACACGACAGCATCGAACTCGCCTTCCACCGCCCGGTAGTCCTGCAGCGCAACCGTCACCTGGTCCGCGTAGCCGGCGGCCGCGATCCGCTCCTGCGCCAGTGCCCGCTGTTCGCTGGACAGCGTCACGCTGTAGACAGTCGCGCCGCGGGCAGCGGCCCGGAGGGCCAGCTCGCCCCAGCCGGTGCCGATCTCCAACAGCCGGGTGCCGGAGCCGACGCCGGCCTTGTCCAGAAGCCTGTCGATCTTGACCTGCTGCGCCTCCGCCAAAGCCTCCCAGGGCACCGAATCCAGTGCATCCTCGCTCCGTGGGAACAGCGCCGATGAATAGCTCATGGTGGTGTCCAGGAAGTTCGCGAAGAGCTCGTTGGAGAGATCGTAGTGGCGTGAAATGTTGCTGCGCGTGTTCTGCTCTTCGTTGCGCTCATGGTGCGGCGTGCGGGGAAGGTACAGGGTCCGCAATGTCTGCAGCGGCTTGGGTATCAGCGTGTCCACAGACGCCGCGAAGACCTCCAGCACCCCGGCCAGGTCCGACGCTTCCCAGTCCCCTGCCATGAACGACTCGCCGAGTCCGATCAGGCCGTTGTCCCCGATCCGCCGCTCGAACGCCTCGGGCCGGAGCATGGTCATCACCGGAGCCCCGGGGCCGCCGGTGCCCACCATCGAACCGTCCGGGTAGGCGACCTGCAAGGGCAACCGTCGGACCGCTGCCTTGAAGAGCAGGCCGGCGGCCTTGCCGGCTATAACGGCTTTCGTGCCCGACGGCGCGTGCGCAACACCGGGCCAGACCTCCGGATCGATGGTAGCGGGCGACGCCGGTACCCCGGCAGCGTTGTGCCCTGCAGTGTTATGCCCGGTAAGGGGCTGCCGTGCGGACTTTGCGGCGGGAACCTGCGCAGCGGCCGTTCCGTTCTCGTCGGTCATTGTCATTGAACTGCCTCCTGTGAGGGGTGATGTGGCCTTTTGATGACGGGCAGGCGCCTTGCCCAGAGTTTAACGCCCTGAAAGAAAATCAAGGCAGATACCAGCAGCGGCGCGGCTGGCACGGCGATGGCGGCGGCCAGGATGTTGCGGACGGTGGCCGGACGCCGGTCCCCGTCCATGGTCGCGACGAAGGGTCGGTGGCCCTCCCGCTCCAGGACGATGGACACGGAAAGCCGGTCCTCCGGCGCCGGCAGTTTCATGCGGTACTGCCCGTCGACGTCGTTGAACGGTGAGACGTAGAATTCCTTCGGCACCATGGCCCGCCCGGCCGCGTCCGTCTCCAGCAGATAACAGTGGCGTTCGCCGTAGGTGTTGTGGACCTCGGCCACGACGCACTGCAGCTCGCCGGACTGCCGGTAGCACCAGAACAGCGACAGCGGGTTGAAGACGTAACCGAAAACCCGGGCGCTGGTCAGCATATGGATGGCGCCGCCGTCGGGCTCTATCCCCCGCGTGCGCAGGAAACGCTCCACGTTGCTGCGGATGGTTGCCGCAGGATCGCCCAGATGGTCGGCGGCCCGGAAGTCGGCCAGCGGCCGCAGTATTCGGGGCAGGCTCGGCAGCCGGTCCACGTCCACGAACCAGCTGTAGCTCCGGTAAGTGAACGCATTCTTCAGCGGGGTCTGCCGCACGTGGGAGATCGAGGTGCGGTAGATCGCTGCCGTTCGGCTCATGCGCCCTCCGATGCAACCATGAGTTCCGGCTCGCCGGCAGGCGTCTCGGGTGACTCAACGCCGGGCGCGTCCCACGTGCGTCCCAGGCTGGCGGCGGCACGGACGCCGGAGAGTGCGCCGTCCTCGTGGAAACCCCAGCCCAGGTAGGCGCCGGCGTAGGCGATCCGGTCATCACTCAGCGCCGCAATCTGCTGCTGCGCGCGCAGTGACTCAGGGGTGTACTGCGGGTGCTCGTACACCATCCGCTCCAGGACACTGTCCTCTTTGATCAGTTCCGATTCCCCCAGGCTCACCAAGTACGGCAGGCCATCAGCCGGCTGGAGGCGCTGAAGCCGGGTGAGGTCATAACTGACCAGGACCTTGTCCGGCCGGGCGTTGCAACCGGGGAGCCGGTAGTTCCATGATGCCCGGGCGTTGTCCGCTGTAGGCAGGACGGCAGGGTCCCGGTGGAAGACCGTGTGGTTGACCGAGTAGGGCATGGCACCGAGCGCTTCCTTTTCGGCCGGTGTGGCGTCGGCCAGGAAGCCCAGGGCCTGGGCCGGGTGCGTGGCGATGACCACCGCCTCGAAGTCCTCGATCCCCTCGGCGGTGTCCACTTCGACACCGAGGGCGTGGCGGCGGATGGCGGTGACGGGGCTGTTGAGCCGGATGTCCGGGAGCGTGGCGGCAAGCTTCTCCACATACTGGCCCGACCCGCCGGTCACGGTCCGCCACTGCGGCGAACCCTTAACGCCCAGCAGGCCGTGGTGGCCCAGGAACGTGAAGAGGTACCTCGCCGGATAGGACAGAGCCGTTGTGGGGTCGCAGGACCAGACTGCGCTCACCACGGGCGTCATGAAGTGGGAGATGAAGTAGGGGCTGAAACGCTCCTTCTCAAGGAATTCGCCGAGGGTGGGCTCCTCGCCGCCGGTGCCAGAGCCGCCGGTGCCGCCGTCGGACGCTGTCTTCGCATCGATCAGCGCCCGCGCCCGCCGGTAGAAGCGCATGATTTCCACCAGCATCAGCAGGTAGCGGCCACGCAGGAGGCTGGACGGCCGGGCGATGATTCCTTTCCCGCCGTCGCGCGCCCCTGCGTACTCCAGGCCGCAACCGTCGCACCTGATGGACATGCTCATTTCAGAATTCTGGGTCTTCACGCCCAGCTCCGCAAACAGACGCAACAGGGTGGGATAGGTCCGTTCGTTGTGGACGATAAACCCGGTATCCACGCCGAGAGAGGAGCCGTCCAGTTGCGGGACGCTATGCGTATGGGCGTGGCCGCCCAGCCTGCTGTCCGCTTCGAAGAGCGTGACATGGTCATGCCGGTTCAGGATGTAGGCGGCCGTCAGGCCGGCCACTCCGCTGCCCACGACGGCGATGCGCCGGCCCGCGCCTCCGCTCGATGCTGGGTTCAGTGACAACTTTGCTCCTCTGCTGACCATTTGCCTTTGGATAGACAAGGGCAATTCGGAACAGCGAGTGTGGTGGATGGGTAGACGGGGCGGAACTTTCTCATCAGCGAGCCGGCAGCAGTAGTGTGGGCTGGTGGTCAATCCCGTACATCTGAAGACCCTCCTTGAGGTTACCCGGCTGGGTTCGTTCGCAGCCGCCGCGGCACGCCTGGGTTACACGGCGTCGGCGGTCTCCCAGCAAATGTCGGCCCTGGAACGTGACGCGGGCGTGATCCTCTTCCAGCGCTCGGCCCGCAGCGTGGTCCCCACCGAGGCCGCGGTGGTGATGACCCGTCACGCCGCGAAGGTGCTGACCGACATTGAAGCCCTGATGGCCGCCGCCGCCAAAACCCAGGGCAGCACCAGCCAGGAACTGAGGCTCGGTATCTTCCCCAGCCTGGCCACCTACGTCCTGCCGCGAATCCTCAAGAATCCTGCGTGGAAGGACCTGGGCCTGGACCTCAGGGTGTCCGTCGCCGAACCCTCGCAGACCATCCAGGGACTGCGCTCCGGCGGTGACCTGGATGTAGCCCTGGTCTTTCAGGTGGGCCAGTCCGGACTGGCCTGGCCGCACACCCTCAACCGGCAGTGGATCGGCGACGACAACTTCCGCGTGGTGCTGCCGGCTGGCTGGGGGTTCGGGGCAGAAGCGAAAGTGGCTGCGGACCACCTGTCCGAACTGCCCTGGATCATGCACCATCCCGGCAGTCCCGACGCCGTGGTGATCGACCGGCTCTTTGCGGGCTGCAACCTGCACCCGCGCGTGGTCGCGCGCAGCGACGACTTCCATGCCAGCCTGGAAATGGCTGCGGCCGGACTGGGTGCTGCGCTGGTACCGGAGCTTGCACTTCGGAACCGGCCCGCCGGTGTCGTGGTGTTGGATGTGCCGGAGATCCGGCTGGCCCGGAACGTCTTTGCGCTCCTCATCAACGAGAAAAAAACCGCCCGCGTGCAGCTGTTTGTGGACCTGCTTGCCGAAACGCTGGCGGGCCTGGGGACTGCCGGTAAATAGTGCCGAACGCTGGAATGCGTGGCGCTTGGGGTCTATGTTGAAGGTATGAACAGGGTAGCGAGCCAGCACTTTGGAGAAATCGAACTCAACCACGGCAGGGACCACAACGTCGCTACCAGACATGAGCTCGGCGGCCAGACCCTGGAACTCGACCTGAACATCAACGCCCACGACCATTTCGACGAAGCTGCCATGCACAAGGTGGACTACCGGCTGCGCTTCCTCCCTGAGCTTGTGGACGAAGTCCGGGAAATGATCGCCGAGGAACTGGGGCAGGAAGGCACCAGCCCGCAGGAGTACCTCAATTTCCATTGCAGCGCCCTTAAGACCGAGACGCTGCAGAGAATCTTCGGAGTCCAGGACCGCAGCCAGCTCACGCCGGACGTCTTCCTCAAAGCACTCAAGCTCGGGCATGTGGGCATCTACCCCGGCCAGCCCGAACGCTACTTCGTCCTGGACTTCACCCTCGGCGCCCACTTCACCGACGAGGTGCTGGTGGCCTCCGCCGACGAGGACGGCGTCGTGGACGACGAAATCGTCTGGGAGTCGTAACACCATTCATTAGGGGCTTTTAGCACTAGCCAACTCCGCCGACAGGCTTCCACGATTGATCATGGACAAGCGCAGAAGGTGGCGGCTGGCAGCCTGGCTACTGGTTGCGGGCGTGGTGGTTTCACTGTCAGCCGGGCTGTTCCACGCTGAATCAGAAGACGCCAACGACCATGTGGCCTCATTCACTGCATATGCCGCCAGCGGGATCTGGACCCTTGTGCATCTGGGCCAGTTTGCTGGCATGGCCCTGCTCATCTCCGGGCTGTTTGTCCTGCTGCCGGCCCTGATAATCCGGCCGGGCCTCCTCGCCGTGACCGCCCGCTTCGGTGCCCTTGCCGCGGCCACAGCCCTCGCACTTTATGGCGCGCTGCAAGCCGTGGACGGCGTCGCCCTCAAGCATGCCGCCGATGCTTGGGCAGCCGCTGCCGAGCCGGAGAAGGCGATGCGTTTTGCCACCGCGGAGGGCATCCGCTGGCTCGAGTGGGGCATGCGGAGCTACCAGAGCTTCATGCTCGGCACCGCCCTGGTACTTTTTGGCATAGTTATCGCCGCCACACGGCAGGTCTCCCGGGTCATCGGTTATCTCATGGTGCTGTCAGGGGTGGCCTACCTGGTTCAGGGCTGGATCATCGGAGCCGAAGGCTTCGCCGCCGCTAACAGGTGGCCCACCCTGATCGGGATTGTAGCCACCGTGGCCTGGTCCGTGTGGTTACTCGTCAGTGCCCTGCGGATGAAGGCACCCACACGCTCAACCAGCAGGGCTTAAACGCCCGACGGCGGCGGGTCACCTAAAGTGACCGGCCGCCGTCGCGCTTTTTAATCGGTTGTTGATTCCTACTTCGCGGACGCCAGCAGGCTTGCGCGGACCGTCTTGGTGGCTTTGACCAGGTTGCGCAGGGACTCTTCGGTCTCGGCGTAGCCGCGGGTCTTCAGGCCGCAGTCCGGGTTGACCCAGAGCTGGCGGGACGGGACGTGCTTGACGGCCGTGGCCAGCAGTTCGGTGACTTCGGCTTCGCCCGGAACGCGCGGCGAGTGGATGTCGTAGACACCCGGGCCGACGCCGCGGCCAAAGTGGTGGGACTCGAGGTCGTGGACAACCTCCATGCGGGAGCGGGCAGCTTCGATGGAGGTGACATCGGCGTCGAGGCCGTCGATCGCGTCGATGATCACGCCGAACTCCGAATAGCAGAGGTGCGTGTGGATCTGCGTGGCGTCGGCGGCGCCGGCGGTGGCCAGGCGGAAGGAGTCCACGGACCACTTCAGGTACGCCGCGTGGTCGGCCTTGCGCAGGGGCAGGAGCTCGCGCAGTGCAGGCTCGTCCACCTGGATGACCTTGATCCCGGCCGCCTCGAGGTCGGCGATCTCGTCGCGGAGGGCAAGGCCCACCTGGTTGGCGGTCTCACCCAGCGGCTGGTCGTCGCGGACGAAGGACCACGCCAGAATGGTGACCGGACCGGTGAGCATTCCCTTCATGGGCTTGCTGGTCAGGGACTGGGCGTACTCGGCCCAGGCCACCGTGATCGGAGCGCTGCGGGTGACGTCGCCCCAGAGGATGGACGGACGCGTGCAGCGTGAGCCGTAGGACTGGACCCAGCCGTGAACCGTCACGTCGAAGCCTTCGAGGTTCTCGGCGAAGTATTGGACCATGTCGTTGCGCTCGGGCTCGCCGTGCACCAGGACGTCGTAGCCGAGTTCTTCCTGCAGCTCCACAACGCGCTTGATCTCGTCTTTCATGAGCTGCTCGTACTGCCCGTTGGTGAGGTCACCCTTGTTGTTGCGGGCACGGGCAGAGCGGATCTCGGAGGTCTGCGGAAAGGAGCCGATGGTGGTGGTGGGCAGCGGCGGCAGGTGCAGCGCCTCTTCCTGGGCGGCTTCTCGGACGGCGTACGCCGAGCGACTGAAGTCGGCGGCGGTCAGCGCACCGGTGCGGGCGCGGACGTCGTCGCGTCGCACCCCGGCCGCATTGGCGCGGGCGGCGATGACGGCCGACGCCTCGTCGATGGCAGCCTTGGCGGAAGCCGGGTCGGCCAGGTAGGACGCTAGGGTCTTGACCTCAACAGCTTTCTGGTCGGCGAAGGCGAGCCAGCTGCGGAGCTCGTCGGAGAGCTGGCCTTCTTCGGTGACGTCATGCGGGACGTGCTGGGTGGAGGTGGAGGTACTGACTGCGAGCTTCCCGGCGGCAGCCTTCAGTTCGTCCAGCTTGGCGGCCGAGACGGCGAGATCGTTGCGCCAGATGTTGTGCCCGTCAACGACGCCGGCAACCAGGGTTTTGTTCCCCAGGGCAGCAAGTGCCGCTGCGGAGGGAACGGCGCCCTTGAAGGCGTCGATGTGCAGGGCGTCAATGTTGGTGGCGGCCAGCGTGCCGAGCTGGCCGTCCAGGGCGCCGTACGGGGTGGACACGAGGATCTGCGGGCGCTTGGCTGCACCGGAGAGCACCTCGTAAGCGCGGGCCACTGCCGCTTCAATCTCGGCGGCCGGGGTGTCCTGGTCCACCACCAGGGCGGGCTCGTCGAGCTGGATCCAGCTGGCGCCTGCAGCGGCAAGCCTTTCAAGCAGCTGCGTGTACACCGGCAGGACATCCTCGAGGCGGGACAGCGGCGCGAATCCGGCAGGGGCGTCGTCGGAGGCCTTCGAGAGCAGCAGGTAAGTCACCGGGCCCACGAGGTACGGGCGCGTCTCAATACCGTTGGCGAGGGCGAACTCGAATTCCTCCACGATGCGGTTGGAGGCGAGGCTGAAAGCGGTCTCCGGGCCGATTTCCGGAACCAGGTAGTGATAGTTGGTGTCGAACCACTTGGTCATTTCCAGCGGCTGCTGGTCCGTGGTGCCGCGGGCCAGGGTGAAGTAGCCGTCGATGTCCAGCTGGCCCTCCGCGTTGAGGAGGTTGCCGAAACGGGCCGGAACCGCGCCGAGGTGGGCGGTGGCGTCCAGGACCTGGTCGTAGTAGGAGAACGTGCCGGGAACGGCGGCGGCCTCCGTAAGGCCCAACGCCTGCAGGCGCTTGGCGATGGTGAGCTGGATGTCCTTTGCGGTCGCGTCCAGCGCAGCGGCGTCGATCTTGCCGGCCCAGTAGGCTTCGACTGCCTTCTTGAGTTCGCGGCGGCGGCCGATGCGCGGGTATCCCAGGAGGGAGGCGGCCGGGAACGGAGTGGTGGGGGTGTTGTTTTCAGGCATGGGAGATTCCTTGAAGGTTGGAGGCAAGTGTGGGGTGGGGGTTGCGGGCGTCAGCTGGCGAGCTGGCGGGCCGCGGCGTTGGACCGGACAGCGGCGCTGCGGCGGCCAACTGAACGCACGTGGCGCGGGAGTGCCAGTTTGTCCAGCACCTCCAGTGCGCTGACATGTTCGTTGAACGTGTAGAGGTGGATGCCCGGTGCACCGGCGTCGAGGGCCGCGTTGGCCAGGTCAACGGTGGCGCGGACGCCAATGCGGAGGCGTTCGGCATCGGTGTGGGCCCCGGCCAGCCGGGCCAGGAGTTCCGGTGCCGGTTGAACGCCTGCCAGCTCACCGAGCCGGGTGACGCGCCGCAGGCTGGTCAGTGGCATGACGCCGGGGATGATGGGGATGGTGACGCCGGCGCGTCGTGCCCGGCTGATGAGGTCCGCGTACTGCTCGGTGTCGAAATAGACCTGAGTGATGGCGAAGTCGGCGCCGGAGCGCTGCTTGGCCAGCAGGACCTCGACATCGTGCGCCTCGCTGGGTGATTCCGGGTGCCGGGTGGGGTAGGCGGCCACGCCAACAGCGATCCTCCCGGCGCACAGCAGCGCCGAACGCCGCTGTTCAACCCGGCGGATGAGCTCAATCAGGTCCTGTGCATAGCGGAGTGACCCGGCCACGGGCGGCGCGCCGTCTTGGGGACGGTCGCCGCGGAGCGCCAGGATGCCGCGCACCCCGGTGTCCAGCAGGTCCCCGATGATCTCGGCCAGTTCCTCCGGCGTGTTGCCCACGCAGGTCAGGTGGGCCAGTGGCCGGAGGGTGGTTTCCAGCAGGAGCCGGTTGATGAGTTCGACGGCGGTGTCCCGGTTTGAGCCGCTGGCACCGTAGGTGACGGAGACATAGTCCGGCTCGGTGGTTTCCAGTTCCCGGATGGTGGTCCAGAGCGACTCAGCAGCGGCCGGCGAACGCGGCGGAAAGAGTTCATAGGAGAGCGCCACGGGAGCGGTCTCGGAGAGATTTGGATGCGTTTCGATAAGGCTTGGCGGTGACATTTGCGTCCTTGGCTTTGGCCATTGGCGGCTTTCGGTCAACAAAAATGTGACGGCAAGCCGGCAATGAATTGAGTTTGGGAACACGGAAAAACTTCACAGGGACGCAGCCGCGACTGTTACGCCTGAAACGAAGTTCTCCGTGAGCAAATGTCAGGCCCACATGGGGGCACCCACACCCTCCGGATCGGAGGATCGCTGACACGTTACCTCGGTAACTTGTATAGAACTCTAGGAGGCGGCGGTCCCCGGTTCAAGTTCGTTCCCGAATTAAGACGCAGCTTTACGCCTTGTTTCGTGACGGTACAGAATATTCTTCGCCTACCACGGCCTGTCGGCCCCGGTACGGAACTCGTCGTCCCGGAGGTATTCGTCCCGCTCCTGCCCGGAGTTCCGCTCGCTTTGGGCCTGGCGGCTGCTGTCCTTGAGCTGGTCGAGCTGGCTCTGTTTCCCCGGATCAGGCGGTTGGCTGGACTCCGCGGGTTTGCTTCTCGGTTCGCGGGCGGCGGTGCCTGCAGCTTCTTCACCTTTCCGCGTCAGCCGTTCCGCCGCCTGCTTTAGCTTGACCGCCGCCGCCGCAGCGTCGGTGCCGCCGGAGCCGCCCTCGGCAGTGGCGTCTAAGCATCCCTTCGGGGCTGCCTTCACAACCGCCAGGCCTTCGGCGAAAAGCCGGCCCGCCGCCGTCGGGTCCCCCGCAATGGCCTTCGCATCACCGAGCCGTTCGATGCTGAGCACCAGATTGACCCGGATGACGCATTCGTCAGCCGGGCCCGCCACCGACTGTGCCTCCTCGAAGCTGCCGCGGGCGCCAGCGTAGTCCCCGGCGAGGAATAGACCGTCGCCCTCCGCGAAAGGCGCCTTGTGCGGCTCGGCGAAATTGGCGATGCGCAGCCAGGCCGCGGCGTCCGTCAATGCGCGGGAGTCGCCGGTGTCGAAAGCCCTGCCTGCATTCCCGCCGAGCACACCCACACTAAGCAGCTTGGCGGCCAGGCAGAGGATGAGCAGGACCGGCACGAAGGACCACCAGAGTAGACGACGGCGGCGCTGCACCCTGTCACCCGAGGACCGGTTATTTGAGGACTGGTTATTTGAGGACTGGTCACTTAAGGACGGCAAACACAGGGCCGGGACGCTCAAAGGTGCCTTTGCCGGGTGGTTCATTTCCGTGCCTCCGCCAGGGGCCGGCCTGCGTCCGGCCTCAACCGTGCAGCCGGGAGCTGCCGCCAGTGGCGCAGCAGCAAAACAGCTTCCCGCAGGCCCAGCAGGAACGCTCCCAGGGCGAAGATCCAGTAAAGCTCAACGCGGCCGTCAAGGCCGGCGCCCTCCGGTGCCCGTTCGAGCTTGCCGGGGTCCGCCGCCCGCATCATCGGTGCCACGGCATCCCCCGCCGAACGGTGGACATAGGGGACCCCCAACTGTCCGGCGATCCACTCCAGCCTCCCTTCATCGATGACGGACAGTGCGTCCCTGCCGCTTCCTGAGGTGCGGTCCTGGATGTAGTCGGTCCCGGTTTCGCCGCCGGAACGCGGCCCGGTGTTCGCCTTCATCCGGCCGCCTTCCGGTGTGCCGTATCCCAGCACGGCTCCCCCGCTGACGAGGCCGCCGTCGACCTTGACGGCCTCCGGCGCCGCGCCGCTGGTCTGTTCCCCGTCGCCCAGGTAGTAGACCAGCCGGGGCCGTTCGGGGTGGCTGTCACGCGCGGACCGCAGACGCTCTGCCAGCAGTTTGGCAGCGGACGTCA
Organism: Pseudarthrobacter sp. TAF60_1; assembly: GCF_052113505.1. Lineage (NCBI taxonomy): Bacteria > Bacillati > Actinomycetota > Actinomycetes > Micrococcales > Micrococcaceae > Pseudarthrobacter > Pseudarthrobacter sp. TAF60_1. Next base: position 79,945 of record NZ_JBFRDI010000002.1, on the reverse strand, counting down.
CGCTGCTTCCCTTGGAAAAGGCTGTCACCTGCGGCTGCAGGACCGCGACGGCCGTGTCCAGCGCGGAGGTGTCCGTGGTGAGCGGCATCCGGACGACGGCGTTGCTATCGAACGTCAGGAGGGAGAAGCGGGCTCCGGCCAGTTCGCCGGCGATGGCCATAATGTCTTGGCGGACACCGTCCAGCCGTGGTGAGTGGTTGCCGTAGTCTTCGGCCACAATGCTGCTGCTGGTGTCCACCACAAAGAAGACGTTGACGTCCGCCGTGGCGGCGTGGGCGTTGCCGCCGGCAATCCCCGGTCTGAGGGCAGCGGCCAGGAGCAGCAGCACCAGGGCGCTCCGGAACAGCCACTCACGTAACTGGCTGCCAGCGCTGCTGCTGCCGACGCTCCGGCTGCCGGCGCCGCGATCCCGTGAAGCCTGGACCAGCCGCCAGGCCAGAACCAGCCGCCAGGCCAGAAACAGCCCAACGGAAGCGATGACTGCAGCCATGAGCCAGCAGGGAAGGACAGGTTGCAGGGTCATGGCCTCAGCCGCCAGGACGCGCCTGCCAGAACCAGCCCGGAGATGAGTGCCACCGTCAGTGGCACGTCGGGCACGTCCGAAACCACGGCGCGCGGTGCGCCCTGTATCGCGGCAGCTTCCGTGTCTTGCACCCTGCGAACGATGTCCGCCACGGCATCCGGGCTGTCCAACGGGTAATACGCCCCGCCGCTGGCTTCGGCCGTTGCGCGCAGCCTGGCACCGGGCTGCCCGGGCCCGGGGCCGTAGTCGAAGTCACCGGGATTCAGCGCGTACACCCGGACACCACGCTCCTGCGCCAAGGTGCCCGCCTGTTCGAGGGTGAAGATCGGATCACCGGAGAGGTAGTTGTCCGTCGCCAGCACAACCGAACGCGAGCGCTGCTTGGCTGTGCCGGCGCCGGCAGGCGGGAAACCATTGACGCAGGACGCCAGGCCGTCGCCGATCAGCGAGGACCCCCGGCCGCTCCAGGTGCCGTCCAGGAAGCCCGCACTCCCCGGGTCGCCGTCGAAAGCGGCCTTGGCCCGCTTGAGCTGTTCCTGCACGTACTCGTAGTCGTCAGTCAGCGGAAAGACCTGGACTGCGCTGCTATCGAAGATGGTGAGGCCGATCCTTTCGCCGTCGAACTCCTTCGCCAGGGTGCCGAAGATCTCAACCACAGCAGCGTCGGCGCTGCTCATGGAGCCGGAACTGTCCAGGCACAGCATGATGTCCCGGTTCCGCTGCTCCGGCCGGATGGTAGTCAGCTCGGCCGGGCGTGCAGCTGCGGCAACCAGTGACACCAGCAGGGTCCCGGCCGCGACCGCCGCCACGGCGAGCCAGCGGCGGTGGCGCCGGAGGGCGGCCTGGTATTCGGGCAGCGCGGTGAGGCGGTCCGCATGGGCCACCGGCCGGCGTCGTGCGTTTGCCTGCGGATGTGGGCGGAAGGCGCGCCAGAATGCCACGGCCGCCAGGAGCAGCGCGGGCGGGATCAACCACCAGAACATCAGTTCCATTGCCACACGGCCTGCCGGGCCGTCTCGGCCGATTGCCGAACCGGCGGCAGCGGCTCCATCCCGAATTCGCCGGGATAGATGCTGCGGACCGCCTCGGCGATGCCGGGAAGCGGGTGCCCGTGCAGCTCCGCCAGGGTCATCCTGGGCGCGTCCACGCCGCTAACGTCCCGGGCAAACCTGCGCACCAACAGGCTCAATTCCTGGTGCGATTGGCGGGCCGTCAGCAACCCGGCGTCGACGTCGGCAACCACGGCGTCAATCCGCTGCAGGTAGGCCTCCTTGAGGTCATGAAGGTCCGGCGGCGCGGTGAACCGGGCAGGAAGCACCGGCCACCGCTGGCGGGTACTGAGGAACACGAAGCAGTACCAGCCCAGGACCAGTGCGAGGAGGGCAAGGCCCGCCCACATCCAGCCCGGGCTGTACTGAAGCGGCCCGATCAGGCCGGGATCAGCCCGCACGCCGGTGCCTCTCGAGGAGCGCGAACAATTCCGTCATCACCGTGCTGCTGCCGGTCACGTGGCCCTCCGTGATGCCGGCGCGGCGGAACATGGCCTCCCTGCCGGCATCCCGCTCCCCCGCCATCTGTGTGTACGCTTCGCGGATGGCCGGGGATGCGGCCAGGTGCCCCATCAGCGCCGCGGAGTCAGCCACGCTGAACGCGTCCAGGTCAGTGCGGCCTTCCCCCGCGAGATCCGCGTCGCGGACGGTGAGCCAGAGGATTTCATGCTGGGCACGCAACCGGCGCAGAAGCTGTTCGATCTCCTTGCCTGCGGCGAGTTCATCCGCCACGACGAAAAGCAGGAACCGGCCCTTGACCGTGCGGGCCACATGGTCCAGCTGCGTCTCGATCCGGCTCGGACCGGAGTCCAAGGTTGTGGCCGAATCGATCTCCCGCAGGAGACGTTCAAGGTGCGCCTCGCCGGCCTTGGCCGGAATGGAGCGCGTTCCCAGACCGTCCCCGCAGACCAGGCCCACCACGTCACCGTGCCGTTGCGCGAGGTAGCCCACCACACCGAGGGCCATCACGGCGATGTCCTTCTTGGGTTCGCCATCGCGGGCGTCGGCCGCCATGTTCCGGCCGGTATCTGTCACCAGCAGGACGGTCTGCCGCCGCCCGGCAACATACCGCTTGATGAGCGGTGACCCGTGCCGGGCGGAAGCCTTCCAGTCGATGTCGCGGACGTCGTCGCCGGCGACGTAGGCGCGGAGGTCGTCAAAGTCGAGGCTGCGGCCCCGGAAAACTGAACCGTATTCGCCGTCAAGCATGCCGCGGGCTTTGCGGTGGGCGAAGATGGCCATCTTCGACTTCACGCGCCGGAGGAGGCTGGTCACTGCCGGGCTCAGGGCGTCTGGACGGAAGCCACGATGGCGTCGATGACCGTCTCCACCGGCACCTGCTCCGCAACGGCGTCGAAACCCAGGATGAGGCGGTGCCGCAGGACACGGTGGGCGAGTGCCTTCACGTCCTCCGGGATCACGTGGTCCCTGCCGTTGAGGAGCGCCACGGCCCGGGCAGCCTGGCTAAAGGCAATGCTGGCGCGGGGGCTGGCGCCGAATTCGATGAACCCGGCAAGCCGGCGGTCAATGTACTGCCCGGCGTTGCGGGTGACAAATACCAGGCCCACAATGTAGTTGATGATGGCGGGGTCGATGTAGATCCGGCGCACCAGCTCCTGCACTCCCAACACGGCGTCCAGGGAAGCAGCCGCGGCAGGTTTCTGCTCGGCGGTGAAGATCCCGGCATCAATCCGGCGGAGGATCTCCGATTCCTCGGCGGGCGACGGATAATCCAGCACGTCCTTGAGCATAAAGCGGTCCATCTGCGCCTCCGGCAGCTGGTACGTGCCCTCCTGCTCGATCGGGTTCTGGGTGGCAAGCACCAGGAACGGCGAGGGCAGTTTGTACTCGCGCCCACCGATGGAGGTCTGGCGTTCCTGCATCGCTTCGAGCATGGCGCTTTGGGTCTTGGCGCTGGAGCGGTTGATCTCGTCAAGCAGGACGATGTTGGCGTGCACGGGGCCCAGTTGCGTGATGAAGGTGCCCTTGGCGGCGTCGTAGATCTGCGTTCCCACGATGTCGCTCGGCAGCAGGTCAGGGGTGCACTGGATCCTCCGGAACTCCGCACTGACAGCCTCGGCCACGGTCTGGGCGGCGGTGGTCTTCGCCAGCCCTGGAACGCTTTCCAAGAGGATGTGACCCCCGGTCAGGAGGCCCACCAGCAAAGACTCACGAAGCCGTGCCTGGCCCACCACTTTGGCATCGAAGCTGCGGGAAATGTTCGCCGCCACCTGCTGTGCACGGGCCAGTTCCGCCGGGTCGATTCGTGCGGGCGCACTGGTCTGAAGCAACGGATTTCCCCCTGATGGCTGGTGCCTGGTGACTGTGGACTGCTGGTGTAGCCGGACGGCGGCTCTCCGCCCGCCATCCTATCCAAGCCACCTGCGCAAATAGCTGCAATGGGCACCCCTCCCCATTGCGGGTCCGTCCGGTCTATCCTGTTGAAATGATCCAGCTACCAGCCAGCTACCAGGAGTATCTCGCAGGAAAAAGCGAGAGTTTCATCAACACTGTGCGGCCCATCCTGATGCAGTCAGCGGCGGATCAGTCCCACGGCGTGCGGGTGCTCAACCTGCCCCATGGACACCAGGCACATCTGGACGATTCAATCCCGTTCGGGACCGTCATCGAAGACATCGACTGACTGCTTCGGCCGGGCAGGTCTAGCCCTTGACTGCACCTGACAGGGCGAAGGAGTTGCCGGCACCCCTGGCCACAATGACGTAGAGGGCCAGGACCGGCACTGAGTACAGGATAGAGAAAGCGGCCAGCTGGCCATAGGCCACTGCCCCGTGCTGTCCGAAGAAGCTGAAAATCGAAACTGCCGCGGGCTGCCGTGCTTCGGACAGGAGAAGCACGAAGGGAACAAAGAAGTTCCCCCAGGCCTGGATGAACACAAAAATGAACACCACGCCCAGCCCCTGCCGCATCAACGGCAGCACGATGGTCCGGAGTGCCATCAGCGCGGAGGCGCCATCCACCCAGGCTGCCTCTTCCAGCGATACCGGCACGGCGTCCATAAAGTTCTTCGTCATCCAGATGGCCATCGGCAGCGTGGTGGTTGCCATGAAGAAGATCGTTGCGGGCATGGAATCCAACAGGTCAAGCTGCACAAACAGGCCATAGACAGGGACCATGATGGCGGTGATCGGCAGGCACGTCCCGAACAGGATCGTATACATGAACCGCCGGTTGAACCGGGACTGGTACCGGGAAAGCGGGTAGGCGGCCAAGACCGCTGCGGCCAGGTTGACCACGGCGGTCCCGGCAGAGAGGACCATACTGTTCCACAGTGGCTGGAACAGCAGCCCGGGTGTCATGATCGCGGCAAAGTTGGTCAGGGATACCTCGCCCGGGAGCTTGGCCTCATGTCCGGCGGTGGCATCAACGGAGGCCAGCACCAGCCATAGCAGCGGCAGGACAAAACAGGCTCCAATCAGGATGAGGGCAGCGTCTGCGGGAAGGCGGGCACGCTGCTGCGCCCGCGACACCGTACCCCCTCCAATCCGCTGCCCGGTCCCCGCGCTGCGACGCACCGGCGTCGTCATGGCTTGGACTCCCGTAGGAGCCGGACGTAGACCGCGCCGAAAACCAGGCCGATCAGGATCAGGACGGACGCCACAGCCGTTCCGTAGCCGATGTCACCGAACTTGAATGCCTCCTGGTACGCCAGCACGGGCAGTGTGGTGCTGGCATTGGCTGGCCCGCCCGCCGTCATGACCCAGATGAGGGTGAAGACAGCCAGTGTCTGGAGGGTGATGAGCATGAGGTTGGTGGTGATGCTGCCGCGGATCATGGGGATGGTCACGTAGGCCAGCCGCTGCCATCCGCTGGCGCCGTCCATCAGGGCGGCCTCAGTGACCTCACCGGGAACATCATCCAGGGCCGCGCGGTACACCAGCATGGAGAAGGCCGTGCCGCGCCAGATGTTGGCGAGCATGATGGCCACCATCGGGAAGGAATACAGCCAGTCGGGCTGGCCGAGGCCCAGACCGCCCAGTATCCGGTTGAGCGTCCCGTCGCGGCTGAAGTACGCGTACGCGGCAAACGCCGCCACGATCTCCGGCAACACCCAGGCCGCCACCACCGCCGTTCCGACCACGGCGGCCACCGGCCGGCGCGCCCGCCTCATCAGGATGGCAATGGCCAGTCCCAGCAGGTTCTGGCCCACGATGGCGGAGCCTGCGACGAAGATGACGGTCAGGGCAAGGGACAGGGGCAGGACTGGATCGGTGAAGAGGCGCTGATAGTTCTCGAGCCCTATCCAGCCGGGACTGCGGGCGTTGCGGCCGGTCAGGGCGGCGTTGGTGAACGAGGCGTGGAAGGCCCACAGCACGGGGCCGGCCAGGAAGACCAGCAGGAGCAGCACGGCCGGGAGTACCGGGAGCAGCCGCACCCGCCGCCGGAGCAGCGGACGGCCTAGGGGGCGTCGCAGCTGGGAAGTCGTAGTTGCCACAAGCTACTTCACGACGGTTTTGGCGTCACCAACGATGCCCTTCACCGCCGTGTCGTACGCGGCGGCGGCCTGCTCAGGGGATTTTGCCCCGGTGATCACAGCCTCAGTTGCCTCCTGGACTGCCGCCGAGATCCGCGGGTAGTCGGCCGTTGCCGGGCGGTAGTGCGTCACGGACACAAGCTTGGACACGTCCTTCACAAACGGGTTGGCCCCCTGGTACGCGGCATCAGCGGCGACGTCTTTCCGCACGGCTATCTGGGAGCTTGCGATGTCGAAGGCCAGGGAGTTTTTCTGGTTCAAGGCGGTGGCGAGGAAATCGAACGCCAGCTTGGGGTCCTTGGTCCCAGCCCCGACCGCCAGCGTCCACCCGCCTGACATGCTGACTCCGCCAGGCGCTTGGCCGTTCTGCGTGGGGAAAGCCGTCACGCCCATGTCCTGGCCGTACTCCGGCCATTCGTAGCTGCCACCCTTCTGCCAGAAGGAAGGCGTATAGGAACCTTCCACCGTGGCAGCCATCTTGCCCTGCGGGAGCCATTCCCCGAAGACTTTCTTCCACACGTTGGCATCAAGGGCTTCGGCCGGGGAGACAGCCAGCTTTTCGTCGTAGAGGGTCTTGAGGAAGGCGAGCGAGTCGGTGAATCCTTTGGAACCCAGCACCCACTTCTTGGCATCTGCGTCGTACAGTTCGGCCCCGGTTCCGTACAGCAGCTCGTAGAAGCTCTGCATCACGGTGCCTTCACCGGTGGCCTTGCCGGCGTACATATTGAACGGCACCACAGCGGGGTTGCTGGCTTTGATTTTCCGGGCCGTGTCCAGGATGTCCTGCCAGGTGTGCGGCTCCCAGGGGACGTTGACGCCAGCGGCTGAAAGGACTTTCTTGTTGTACCAGATGGCCCGGGTGTCGGTGCCCAGCGGGACCGCGTACGTCCCGCCGTCGTCCCCCAGCCCCGCCGCCTTGGCGCCGTCCTCAAACTTCTCCCAGTCCTTCCACCCCTCGAGGTGGCTGTCGAGTTTGAGGAGATAGCCGGCGTCGACGTCGGACTGCACCTTGAACGTGTCCTCGTAGAAAACGTCCGGAGCTGTGGAGGACGACCGGAGCGCCAAGGCAAGTTTGGTTCCGTAGTCGTCGTCGTTCGCCTGGATAGGTTCCAGGGCAACGGTGACGCCCTGGTTCGCGGCTTCGAATTCCTGCTTGGCCGACTGGAACAGGCTGTCCAGTGCGCTGAAGGAGTCCGTCTTCTGGTAGACCACCTTGAGGGTTTTGGCTTCCGTTTGTGGCGCGGCGGGTGAACATGCCGTCAGCACAAGGGCCGCAGCGGCAGTCAGTGACGTGACTATAAAGGGCCAAGGACGCATGGTGCTCCATTCAATCAATGGCTGCCGTCCCTTTTGAACTGCGGGCCCCCAGCCGCGGCGATATCCACATGCTAGATGGGGCTCCCGCCTCAGGCAAGGCGCCGACGAGACTCACCTATAGTGCTCGCGAAACGGGGTGCATGCCTCATTTGAGAAACGCTCGCGAAATCACGGGCCGCTTCGGGCACGGCGGTGACGATGAGGGATGGACCTGTCGATGGCAACGCGTAGGGAAATCACGAAGAAGTACGCCGCCGATTACGCGAAGTCGTCGAAGAACGCCAAGGGGCTGATCCTGGACGAGTTGATCGCGATTACGGGGTGGTCCAGGGCCAACGCGCGCCGGGCACTGTCCACCGCGCGGAAGCGTAAAGGCCCGGCGAAATCGGTAACGCGGAAGCCGCGGGGACGGACCTACGGCTATGACACCTTGAAGGTCCTGATCAGTGTGTGGCGGCTTGCCGGGATGCCCTCAGGCAAGTATTTAGCGGCGACGATGGACCTGTGGTGCCCAAGCTGGAAGCCTTCGGAGAACTGGACGCGAACAGACTGACCCCGGCGGTCCGGGCGCAGTTACTGACGGTCTCCGGGGCCACGATCGACCGGCTCCTCAAACCCACCAAGGACGCAGCCAAACCCAAGGGCCTGCCCGCGACCAAAGCCGGGCCGCTGCTGCGGAACTCGATCACGGTCCGCAAAGCCGGGACGAGCACGAACAGGCACCTGGGTTTATCGAAGCGGACATGGTCGTCCACTGCGGCCCCACCCTGGCCGGGGAATTCGCCAGGACCCTGACCGCCACGGACGTGTTCACCGGCTGGACCGAGAACGTCGCGGTCCGCAACGGGGCGCACAAATGGGTGCTCGCAGCGATGGATGAGGTCGTGGCGCGGCTGCCGTTCCCGCTGGTCGGTCTGGACACCGACAACGGCGGGGAATTCATCAACTATGCCCTGATCGCCTGGGCCGGTGACAAAGACATCTACTTCACCCGCTCCCGGCCGTATAAGTCCAACGACAACGCCCACGTCGAGCAGAAAAACGGTGACGTGGTCCGCCGGCACGCCTTCCATTACCGCTACGACACCGCCGCGGAACTCAAGCTCCTCAACGCTCTCTACGCCCTCGTCCGAATCCGGCTGAACCTGTTCACCGCCACCACCAAAGCCGTCGGCTGGCGCTCGAACAAACACGGAAAGAAGACCCGCATCTACGACAAGCCACGGACCCCGTACCACCGGGTCATCGACTCCGGAATCCTCACCGAAGCCAAAGCCGCCGAACTCGCCGACCTGATGGAGACCACCAACCCGGCCGAACTCACCCGCGGCATCACCAAAATTCAGACCCAACTCATCGCTCTCGCCGCCGCCAAAACACGGGCCCTGGAAGCATCATCCACGCGAGCAGAAATAGATGAGGCACGCACAACACTTTCGCGAGCATCTTGACATGAGTCGTTACGGGCGCCGCGGCTAGACCTCCAGGAGCAACCGCTGTGCCCGGGGCGCCAGGGTGTGCTCCAAGACCAGGCAGGCGGCTCCAACGGCGCCGACATCCTCACCCACTCCGGTGCCCACGACCTCGATCGTATGGATCAGGCGTGCCGCACTGTTGGAATCGACCAGCGCCGGGATTTTCTCGAGGTAGCGGTCCGCGATCCGGCTCCAGAACGGGCCGCCGAACACCACCCTTTCCACATCGAGCGTGTTGGTGACCACCGAGACAGCCCGGGCCACGAGGACTGCGGATTTGTCGATGATGGCCAGCGCTTTCTCATCTCCGGCGTCGGCGAGGTCGCACAGTTGTGCGAAGCTCTGCTGCACCTCGGCGCCGCTGTTGTGGTTCGCGGAGCCGTCCAGAATCCCGGCAGCGGCGGCTTCCGCCACCAGCACCTTCGGAATAACAGAGGACTTCACGCAACCCCGCAGGCCGCAGTCACAGGCCGGGCCGTCCGGATCCACCACGATGTGGCCGATTTCGCCGGCGTTCCCGGACGTTCCCCGTACCACTTCATCGTTGAGCACAATCCCGCAGCCGATGCCGGTGCCCATGTACATAAACACGAAGCTCCCTGCGCCGCTGGGGCCGCCGGCCCAGGTTTCTGCGACGGCGGCACTCGTCACGTCCTTGTCCACCAGCACGGAGTACCCGGTGGCCTTGGCCAGTGCGTCCCGGAGTTCAACCCGGTCCCAGCCCGGGAGCAGCGGCGGGTCAACCACTGTGCCGTTGTCCAAATCGATCGGGCCGGGGGCAGCCAGGCCCAGGCCCGCGATTTTGGTCGCGTCCACGCCAGATTCTGCAACCAACTGCCCGATTTCGGTGGCCATGGTGGCGATCACGGCGGCAGGATCGTTCCCACCGGGAGTTTTGATGCGGGCATGCTGCACCACTGCACCGACAAGGTCAAGGACCACAAAGGTGGTCACGGCGGGGTCCAGGTGGACGCCCACGGCATACATCCCGGCCGGGTTGAGCCGGAGCATAGTGCGCGGTTTGCCCGGACCGCTGCCTTCTTTTCCGGCTTCGACAATCAGGTGCTGGTCCAGCAGCCGGCGCGAAATATTGGAGATGGTCTGCGGCGAGAGGCCTACGATTTGGGCGAGTTCAACGCGGCTCAGGCCCCCGGAGGACCGGCGGATGGCATCGAGGATCACCGTGAGGTTGAAGTCGCCCATGCGCGGCAGATTGGTCCCGCGCCGTGGAGCCGAGGGCTGGCGTATTTCTGACACGGTCTCCCCTAGGGTTTGCGGCGGGTACTCATGATGTCTGAATGGTACGTTACCGCCTGACGCACGCCCAGAGCCTTAGGCGGCCCACGGCGCGGCCGGATGGCTAGGCCCGCTTGGTGCTGACCGCCACCGTGAATTTCGGGTTGTTGCCCCGGACCGTGGTGGGGCCGACCAGCCGCTCCAGTGCAGGGAGATATTGCAGGTGCCGGTTGAACACTGTCCACAGCTGACCGCCCGGGGTAAGCACCTTGGCTGCCGCTTCGAACAGCTTGATGCCGGCCCCCGCATGTACGCTGGCGCCCAGATGGAACGGCGGATTCAGCAGAACCAGGTCGGCACACGCCGCGGGCAGCGTGCTCATGGCGTCATCCTGCAGCGCGGTGATCCGGTCCGCGAGGCCGTTGGCCCGGGCCGTGGCTTCGGCCGAAGCGACAGCAGCGGCCGAGCGGTCCGTGGCCGTAACGTGGCTTCCGGGATTCTGCCGGGCATACATGGCAGCGAGGATCCCGGTGCCGCAACCGAGGTCGACCGCATGCCGGGCCGCGGGCATCTCCGGCAGGAAAGTCAGCAGAAACCTGGTGCCGATGTCCAGCTTGGTGCCGGCGAAAACGGCGCCGTGCGCGGCAACGTCGAGGTCCAGCTCGGCCAGGTGCTCGAATGCGGGGCGTCCGACGCCGGATTGGGGGGTGTGTGCGGCTGTTTCCTCCGTGACTGTATCCGCAGGGGCCCGCCTGGCACCGCTGGCGATGATGAGCCGGGACTTCTGCCGTGCCAGCTGGGGCTGGACGGTGTGGAAGTGGCGCTCCAGGACGGCGTTCATCCCCCGTGACATGTGCTTGATCCGGCCGCCGGCGATGAGCACAACGTCCGGGGCTGCGTGCCGGGCCACGGTTTCGGCGATTTCTTCGAGTTCCGCCAGGGTCCTGGGCAACTGCAGCAGCACTGTCCCGGCACCGGCAAGCAACTGCTCCCCCAGCGGCAGCTGTTCGTAGCCTGCCAGCCCCAGGGCGGTTGCGTTGTTCCGCAGGGCACGCTCTCCCGTGATGAGATCCTCGTGGACGCGGACCCGCCGCATACCCAGGGAGGCTAAAGCCCCCAACGTGAGGGCACCATAGCGGTCACCGATTATTGCCAGGCTGCCGTCGGGATCAACCCGGCTGGCCGCAGCTTCGAGCAGGAGCTTGTCCGTGGCATCCCAGGCCTGCAGGTTGGGTGCCTCGATATCCGGGTACCGCCTGAGCATGCCGAAGATGCCCTCAAGGCTGTTTTCTGCCACGTGGTTCCTGCCGTCCGGGAGTGTGCGGGGTGGTTGGGATGTCACTGCTGAAACGCCGGTAATTTCAGGATGGCCGACACGGCCGCCCTGCCGGCGCGGTTCGCGCCGATGGTGGACGACGACGGGCCGTAGCCCACCAGGTGAACGCGCGGTTCGGCTGCCACCTGGGTTCCGTCCATGGCGATCCCGCCGCCGGGACCCCGGAGGCGGAGCGGCGCGAGGTGTTCGAGCTCCGCCCGGAAGCCGGTGGCCCACAGGATCACGTCCGCCCGGAGGAGGCTGCCATCGGTGAGCCGGACGCCGTCGGGCTCGATGGAACTGAACATGGGCTGCCTCTGCAGCGCGCCCCGCTTTTCTGCAGCCCGCAGGGCTGGCGTCCAGATCAGGCCGGTCACGGCCACGACGCTTTGGGGCGGCAGGCCTCGCCGGACGCGTTCTTCGACGAGGGCGACGGCGTCGTGCCCGGCCCGGGCGTCGAAGGTGGCGTCACGCCATTCGGGCTCGCGCCGGGTGAACCAGCTGGTGGTGGTGGCCTGTGAAATCTCATCCAGCAGGCCGACGGCGGAAATCCCGCCGCCCACCACGATGACGTGCTTGCCGCGGAATTCTTCTGCAGAGACGTAATCGGCCACATGCAGCTGCCGGCCCAGGAACGTGGAGCGGCCAGGGTAGATGGGCCAAAACGGCCTGGTCCAGGTACCCGTGGCGTTAATGACCGCTTTGGCTGACCAGTCGCCCCGGTCAGAGCTGATGCGCAGCCTGCCAGCCGGATCCGTGTCTTCCCTGGCAACGGAAGTGACCTTGACGGGGCGCAGGACCTCGATACCGAGTTCACGTTCGTAGGCGTCGAAGTACCTGCTCAGGAACTCTGAACTGGGTTCGGCCGGGTCCACGTCGGGCTTGGCGATTCCGGGAAGGTCGCTGATGCCGTTGACCGTTTCCATGATGAGGCTTTTCCAGCGGTGCCGCCATGCACCCCCCGGGCCTTGCTCGGCGTCGAGGATCATGTATGCCACCCCACGCCGTTTCAGGTTGTAGGCGGCGGAAAGCCCCGCCTGCCCCGCACCGATGACCACAACGCCGGCGGTTCCGTTTTCCATGGCTGCTGGCAGGGTTCCGCTAGACCTTCTTCACCACGGAGGATTTCAACTGCATGGGGCCCACGCCGTCCACTTTGCAGTCGATGTCGTGATCGCCCACGCCGTCCATGAGCCTGATCCCGCGGACTTTGGTGCCCACCTTGATGACGCTCGAGCTGCCCTTGATTTTCAGGTCCTTGACCACCGTCACGGTGTCGCCGTCCGCCAGGACGTTGCCCACCGCATCCTTGATGACCCGCGGGCCGGCTTCCTCGGCCTCAGGGGCTGATTCCGCCGTCCACTCGTGTCCGCACTCGGGGCACACCAGGAGCGCACCCATCTCATAGGTGTAGGCACTGGAACATTCGGGACACGGCGGCAGAGTCTCATTCACTCCCCCATGATAATCGGGCCGCTGCGCTGACAGGCGCCCGCCGCCGTCGTACTGTTGGGCCATACCTGAAGAAAGGCACCCACCATGGCAACAGACAACCGGGCAGCTCCGCTGCTGGCAAAAGCGCTGGGCATCGTCCTTGGTACCGATGAGATACCGCTCAGGTTGCGTGCATGGGATGGTTCGGAGGCGGGGCCGCCCGAGGCTCCGGTGCTCGAGTTCAGGTCCCGCCGGGCGCTGCGGCGGATTCTGTGGTCCCCCGGACAACTCGGCCTGAGCCGTGCGTACGTGGCCGGGGACATCGACGCTCCCGGCGACATCTTCGCCGCCTTCACGGCCCTGAGCTCGGTAGGCAAGTTTTCCGAACCCGGCCCCTTCCGGCCGCTGACGCCCCGCCAGTTGGCGACGCTTCTGGGTGCGGCCGTCCGGCTGGGGGCGGTGGGTCCCAACCCTGCCCCGCCGCCGGAAGAGGCCCGGGTCACCCGGAAGGGCCGGCTTCACACGCGGCAGCGGGATGCGGCGGCAATCTCGCACCATTACGACGTCGGCAATGACTTTTACGCCCTGGTGCTGGGGGCGTCCATGGTTTACTCGTGCGCAGTGTGGGGTGAGGCCTCCTCTGCGGACACCGATGGCCTTCCTGCCGGACTGGACGGTGCGCAGAAGGCCAAGCTGGACTTGGTCTGCCGGAAGCTCGGGCTCAAACCCGGCATGAGGGTGCTGGATGTGGGCTGCGGCTGGGGCAGCTTTGCCCTGCACGCTGCCCAGAACTACGGCGTCACGGTGGTGGGTGTCACCCTTTCCTCGGAGCAGGCTGTGCTTGCGCGCAAACGGGCCGCCGAGGCAGGCCTGACCGAAAAAATCGACATCCGGGTGCAGGATTATCGGGATATCCACGACGGCCCCTTTGACGCGATCAGTTCCATCGGCATGTCCGAGCATGTTGGCCGGGAACAGACGCCGCACTATGTGGAGGTGCTGCACGGCCTGCTCCGTCCGGGCGGCCGGCTGCTCAACCACGCCATCTCCTGGAATGCCGGGCCCACGGAGCCGGACCCTGACTCCTTCATTCCACGCTATGTCTTCCCGGACGGCGAAATGCTCAGCCTCGGCGAGATGGTCACTGCCCTGGAGGGTGGCGGGTTCGAAGTCCTTGACGTTGAGGCCCTGCGCCGGCATTACGCCCTGACCCTGCGGGCGTGGGTTCGCCGGCTGGAGACCAGCTGGGAGGAAGCGGTTGCCCTCACCAGCTTGGGACGGGCCCGGATCTGGCGGCTGTACATGGCCTCAAGCGCCCTCGGCTTTGAAACAGGCCTGACGGGGGTAAACCAGATCCTTGTCCAGCGCGCCGGCGGAGACCAGCCGCCGCTGCGCCGGACCGGCTGGGTTTAGGTGCTGCGCAACGCAGGCAAGTAAGCGCTTAAACGAAGAGAGCCACCCGGCCGGGTGGCTCTCTTCCGTGGACATTGTCCGGTTTGGTGGAGCTGAGGGGACTCGAACCCCTGACCCCCTGCATGCCATGCAGGTGCGCTACCAGCTGCGCCACAGCCCCAAACCGATGCTCTCCAAACCGTTCAGGCCTCTCGAAGCAACCTGATTAGCTTAATGGAAATCCCGGCTGTGCGCCAATCGGGAGCCGGTTGCCGGTCTGCCGGGGCTGCCGGCGGCATGTGATGTGGAGAACTCCCCGCCGATAGGACATATCCCCCGCGGACGCCGAGGGGAAATGACCATTCGAGGGGGAACGGCGGGGACAAGAAAAAGTCCGCCGGAATCTTTCGATTCCGGCGGACTATCCGGTGGAGCTGAGGGGACTCGAACCCCTGACCCCCTGCATGCCATGCAGGTGCGCTACCAGCTGCGCCACAGCCCCGGACCTTCGTTACTCCGTGATCTCCGGAGCAACTCAAATATCTTAGACCAGCGTTTCCGAAAATTCCAAATCGGGCATATTCGGGCAGGCGGGGCCGCTTATTCGGTTTCTGAAGCGGCAGATGCCTTGGCAGTTACGTCCTCAGCAAGCTGCAGGTCGACGACGGGGCAGTCCTTCCAGAGGCGCTCCAAGGCGTAAAAAACGCGGTCTTCTTCATGCTGGACGTGGATGACGATATCCGAGTAGTCGAGCAGTACCCAGCGTCCGCCGGCGCGGCCTTCGCGGCGGACCGGACGGAGATCCTGCTTGGAAAGTTCTTCTTCAATGCCGTCCACGATGGCGTTGACCTGGCGTTCGCTTGGTGCGGATGCGATAAGGAAGACATCCGCCAGGGCAAGGCGTTCGCTGACGTCGAGCGCCACGATGTCATGGGCGATCTTGTCCGCGGCGGCCTTGGCGGCGTGGCGGGCAATGGCGATGGATGAATCTGATGCAGTCACGGGACTCCTTGTAGTTTTCTAAAGCTTTGTAAGAGGCGCAGCCGGTCAGCGGGAGAGGCCGGTGGCGATGAGGATGACGCCGGAAATGAGGGCCACAATCCCGAAAACCAGGACGAGGACCTGCATGAGCCTGAGCCGCTTTGCGCGGGCCAGCCCTGCCGTCGCCGCGTCCAGCGGCTCAAGGCCATGGGCCGAGCGGGCAGGAACGCGGTGCAGGTCCTCGAAAAGACCCTCCGTCTCCCCCGCCGGATCCTCCGGCACAACCGGAACTAGGCGCTTGGGTTCGGCAGCTGCACGGGCGGCGGCTTCGGCCCGGGCTATGACCCGGGAGCGGCCTGACGATACCCCCGGGGCCGGCGCCCCGGCAGCCTGCCGGGATGCGGCGGATGGACGGCGGCTCTTGCCCCGGACCTTGGCCCCGGGCTGGGTCTGGACCGGTACGTAAGTGGTTGCCGGCGGTTTCATGACAGGCCGGTCAACACCCGGAACCTTGACGTATTCAAGCGGCGTGACCATGGCGAGGTTGTCGGCGGTGGCCGGGCCTGACTGACCAGGCGACGGTACGGCGTGCGTAGGTGCGCCGTGCCCGTGCTGTCCTTGCGCCGGCACGCTCTGCGCGGTGGGCGCCAGCGCCTGCTCGGCCAGTTTCTGCTTGGCCATCGCCCGGCGGTTAAGGACGGCAGCGCGCTCTGCGAGGGCGATCTGTTCCGCGAGGATGTCCGGATCCACGGCCTCGGGGTCGAGGGAGGCGATGTGCTCCATTTTGGCGAGCTGGTTCTTGGCCTGCTCGGCAATGAGGGCGCGGGCCGCAAGGGCCTGCTCCACGCTCATGCCGTCCGGAAGGCCCGCTCCCCCGCCGAGTGCGGGTGCGGATGGTGCGGGTGCGGATGTGCCGGGTACTGATGCCGGACGGGGAGCCGCGGGTTCGGGCTTGGCGCCGGCCGGAGAGCCGGGAGCAGCAGGAAGCGGCTTGCCCATGGGGGCGGCGATGATGGGGTTGGCCGAGGTGACGGCCTGTTCCTTGAGCTGCTGAAGCCTCAACTGCCGGCGGGTGGGAGGACCGCCGGCCGAGAGCTGTCCTTCTTTTTCTTCAAGTTCCTTGATGGTGCGCAAGGCTGCGCGGTCCCGGGCCCGGATCTGCGATGACCGCTGGGCCTGGGTCTGTTCCGGGACTGAATCCACCGGCGCATCGGCTGCGCGGCGTTGTTTCGAGGCAGGCGAAACCTGGCCCGGGCCTGTGGACCCGGGAGCCGTCTTCTCATCTCTGGCCTGCCGAAGGTCGCGGCGGCTGCGGACGGGGGGCTGTTCCTGACTCATTGAGAACTCATTCAGTACTTACTGGCTCGTCTGTTTCGGTAATTCGCGCAGCTTCGGAAGGTAGGCCCTCGGCGTACAGTCCGTATTTGGCGATGTATTGCACTACCCCGTCCGGCACCAGGTACCAGACAGGATTGTTCGCTGCGACCCTGGTCCTGCAATCCGTGGAGGAAATGGCCATGGCCGGCACCTCCAGCAGGCTGACATCCTTCCGGCCCATGCCATCGAGCACATGCCCCGGCCGGGTGACGCCGACGAAATGAGCCAGTGACCACAACTCATCAATGTCCTTCCAGGACAGGATCTGCGCCAGTGCATCCGCGCCGGTGATAAAGAACAGATCCGCATCCGGGCGCTGCGTCCGCAGGTCACGCAAAGTGTCAATCGTATACGTGGGGCCAGGCCTGTCGATGTCCACCCGGCTCACGGTGAAGCGCGGATTGGACGCCGTGGCGATCACCGTCATGAGGTAGCGATGCTCAGGCTTGCTGACCTGCTTATGCGTTTTTTGCCACGGCTGCCCGGTGGGGACAAAGACCACTTCGTCCAAGCCGAACTTGGCGGCCACTTCACTGGCTGCCACCAAGTGGCCGTGATGGATGGGATCAAATGTCCCGCCCATCACGCCCAGGCGCAGCCGTCCTTGCGCACCTTCACGGTGCAGAACACGGGAAATGTCAGTGGCCTTGGCCGTGGTCGTGCTTGTTGGGGTGCTGACGGTGCGGATCGGCGTGCTCATCCGTTGCGGCGTGACGGTTGCCCAGGTTGGAGTAGGACAGCGTGACAAACATCAGCGCCAGCAGGATCACGAACATGGTGCCGCCGATAACAAACGGCGGCGCAATCAGCGGCGCTGCTTCCTCATGTTCAGCGGCGGCGGCAACGGTCATGGCGATCTGCTGGAGCAGCATTTTCTCCCCTAGGTTTTCAAGGATGTGGGCAGCGGATCTTTCCCCGCCGTTCCGGTCTTCTGTCTATGTTACCGCGTTGCTAGCCGCGGACTTGGCCCTCGCCCTGCACAATCCATTTCGTGGTTGTGAGCTCGGTGAGGCCCATCGGTCCGCGGGCGTGCAGCTTCTGGGTGGAGATGCCCACCTCGGCACCCAGGCCCAGCTCGCCGCCGTCGGTAAACCGGGTGGACGCGTTGACAATGACTGCCGCCGAGTCGATCTCCGCAATGAACCGCTCCGCATTGGCGAGGTTGTTCGTGAGGATCGCTTCGGTATGGCCTGTGGACCAGGTGCGGATATGCTTCACGGCCTCGTCCAGGCTGTCCACCATGGCCACGGCGAGGTCGAGGTCCATGTACTCGGTTCCCCAGTCCTCATCCGTGGCCGGCGTGGACTCAATGGAAGCAGGCAGGGCGGCACGGATGCGATCGTCCGCGTGGAGGGTAACTCCGGCGTCGCGCAGGGCGGCGGCCACGGCCGGCAGCACGGTGGAGCGGGAGTGGACCAGCAGCGTTTCCACTGTGTTGCAGACGCTGGGCCGCTGGGTCTTCGCGTTCAGCAGGATATCCACCGCCATCTCTTCACTGGCGGATTCGTCGATGAAAATGTGGACGTTGCCTTCACCGGTTTCGATGACCGGGACGGCGGCGTTCAACACAACGGACTGGATCAGGTCCCGGCCACCGCGGGGAATCAGGACGTCCACGCGGCCGCGCGCCCGCATCAGCGCGTTGGCTCCCTCCCGCCCGTACTGGTCCACCGTCTGAACAGCGTCGGAGGGCAGCCCCACGCTATGCAGGGCGTCGCGGAGCACCTGGACCAGGGCTTCGTTCGTGGCAGCTGCGGCAGTGCCGCCGCGGAGGATGACTGCGTTTCCGCTCTTGAGCGCAAGGCCGGCGATGTCAACGGTCACGTTGGGGCGGGCCTCGTAGATGGCGGCCACCACGCCCATGGGCACGTTGACCTGGCGGAGGCGGAGGCCGTTGGGCAGGGTCTGGCCTCGGACCACATTGCCCACGGGATCCGGCAGGGTGGCGAGATTTTCCAAGGCGTCAACCAGCCCGGTGATTCGGGCTTCGGTAAGCGTAAGCCGGTCCAGCATGGCAGCCGAAGTCCCGTTGGCTTTGCCTGCCGCCACGTCCTGGGCATTGGCGGCCAGGATGGCGCTCTTCCGTTCCAGCAGAGCGGCCCCGATGGCGCGGAGGCCACGGTCCTTCCATGCCCGGTTGGCCCGGGACATCCGCCGGGCTGCCTGCCTGGAGCGGTCGGCGATGGCGTGGACGGCGGCCTCGACGTCCTCCGGCGAAAGGGGCACTGCAGTCTCCGGCGATGTCGCTTCCGGCGCCTTGGCCGCGGCGGAAAGTCCCGCGTTGGCTCCGGAAGTCGCAGCAGTGGTGTGGGTCAGTGCCTCAGTCATGATCCAAGTTTAGGCGAGTTGGGGGCTCAGACCAGCACGAGGTCATCAACGTGAACAACTTCACGGTCGTAGCCGCGGCCCAGGGCCTTGCCCAGTTCCTTCGTGGAACGGCCCAGCATCCGGGGCAGTTCCGCCGCGGAGTAGTTGACCAGCCCCCGGGCGATGACGGTGCCGTCCAGGCTGACCATTTCGACGGCGTCGCCCGCTTCAAAATCTCCGTCGACGGCGGTGATGCCGGCGGGGAGCAAGGAGGTGCGGCGGTGGCGTACGGCCTTGACCGCGCCGTCGTCGAGGATCAGCCGTCCCTGGACCGAGGCAAGGTGCGCCAGCCACAGCAGCCGTACGGGCTTGCGGGCGCCGTTTGCCGTGAACCATGTGCCCACGTCCTCACCGGCCAGCGCTGCCGCTGCGTTGGCGGTGGATGTGACCAGGGCGTGGATGCCGGAGCCGGCAGCGATCGTAGCGGCTTCGACTTTAGTGGTCATGCCGCCGGTACCCACCCCGGCTTTGCCTGCCTTGCCGATGGTGACGCCGTCGAGGTCGCGCGGGCCTTCCACCAGGGGAATCCGTTTGGCCCCGTGGGAGGGCGGACCGTCGTACAGGGAGTCGACGTCGGAGAGCAGCACCAGCGCGTCAGCCCTCACCAGGTGTGCCACCAGCGCAGCCAGGCGGTCATTGTCTCCGAAACGGATCTCGTGCGTGGCCACGGTGTCGTTTTCGTTGACAACGGGCACCACGCCGAGGTTGACGAGCCGGTCCAGGGCGCGGAAGGCGTTGGTGTGCTGGCTGCGGCGCATGAGGTCGTCTGCGGTGAGCAGCACCTGGCTGACGGTCACGCCGTGGGCACCGAAAGCCTGGGTATAGCGGGCCATCAGCAGGCCCTGGCCCACGCTGGCCGCCGCCTGCTGCGTGGCCAGGTCCCGGGGGCGCTTCACGAGGCCCAGTGGTGCCAGGCCCGCCGCGATGGCACCCGAGGAGACCAGGATGATCTCGGTGCCGGCGTTGCGCTTGGCCGCCAGGGCGTCCGCCAGCGCGGTCAGCGCTTCCTCGGAGATGCCGCCTTTGATGCTGGTCAGCGACGACGAACCGACTTTGACGACGATCCTGCGGGCTCCAGCAAGCACACTGCGGTCGGCGGTCCGCTGCTGCGTCACGGCGGTGGCGGCGCTATTGGTCATCTTCTGCGCCCAGTCCACTCTCCTTGAGCGGCTTGGCGACCCGGCGGCTGCTGACCGATTCGGTCCAGATCCCGGCTTTGCGCTCGGCTTCGAGTTCTGCGCGGGCGGCCGCCTTGGCGTCCTTGCGTTCCTGCTGCTCGTCGCGCTTCTGGCCGCGGGTGGGGCGGTCGCCGATATCGGCGAAGCGGACGTCGGTGCCGCGGGGCGAGGCGAGCAGTTCCGCACCGGCCATCATGGTGGGCTCCCAGTCGAAGACGACGCCGTCGTCCTCGCCGATCACCACGGTGTCGCCCGGTTTGGCGCCCTGCTTGAACAGTTCGTTTTCCACGCCCAGCTTGGCAAGGCGGTCAGCGAGGTAGCCGATGGCTTCCTCATTGGTGAAGTCGGTCTGCTTGACCCAGCGCACGGGCTTGTCGCCGAGGACACGGAACAGCGGCTCCAGGTTCTTCTCTTCGCGGCGGATCTTGAAGCCGGCCTCGTTGACCGCGCGGGGCCTCAGGACGGGTGGCTGAACCTTCGGCGGCGCGGAGGCGAGGGTGTCGCGGGCAGCCTGGACGATCTCCGCCATGGCGAAGCCGAGCTGGCGGAGGCCCTCGTGGCTGGTGGCCGAAATTTCGAAGACCCGGTATCCGCGTGATTCCAGCTCAGGGCGCACGAATTCCGCCATGTCCTTGCCGTCCGGGAGGTCCACCTTGTTCAGGGCGACCAAGCGAGGACGGTGGTTCAGCGGAACCACTTCTCCGTCGGTGCCGGCGTAGCTCATGTCAACGGCGTACTTTTCCAGTTCCGCTTCGATGATGGCCAGGTCTGACAGCGGGTCCCGGTCCGCCTCGAGCGTGCCGCAGTCCAGCACGTGCACCAGGGCGGCGCAGCGCTCGACGTGCCGCAGGAAGTGGTGACCAAGGCCCTTGCCCTCGCTGGCACCCTCGATCAGGCCGGGGACATCGGCGATGGTAAAGCGGACGTCCCCTGCCTGGACAACACCCAGGTTGGGGATCAGCGTGGTGAACGGGTAATCGGCAATCTTGGGGCGCGCTGCAGACATGGCTGCGATCAAGCTGGACTTGCCGGCGGACGGGAACCCCACCAGCGCGATGTCTGCAATGGACTTCAGTTCCAGCACAATGTCGCTGGACTCGCCTTCGATGCCCAGGAGCGCAAAGCCCGGGGCACGGCGCTTCTGGGAGGACAACGATGCGTTGCCCAGGCCACCCTGGCCGCCGGCCGCCGCGATGAATTCGGCGCCTTCGCCCACGAGGTCCGCCAGGACAGTGCCGTCCTTGGACTTGACCACGGTTCCGTCGGGAACGGGCAGGATGAGCGTCTCGCCGCTCTTGCCGCCGCGCCAGTCCCCCATTCCGGGGCCGCCGTTGGTGGCGTGGCGGTGCGGGGCGTGGTGGTAGTCCAGCAGGGTGGTGGTCTGGTGATCAACGCGCAGGATGACGTCGCCGCCGTCGCCGCCGTTGCCGCCGTCGGGACCGCCCAGGGGCTTGAACTTCTCGCGGTGGACGGAGACACAGCCGTGGCCGCCGGTACCGCCGGATACATGCAGTACTACCCGGTCTACAAAGCTCGCCACGTGGATCTCCTCAGTGCTTTTTTCTGGACGCCCACAGGCGCCAAGACGATTGTAATGCGGTTAAAAGAACAGTGGAGCGGACCAAATGGCCCGCTCCACCGCTTCAGAACTATTTGTTACTCTGCAGCTGCAGCAGCAACGATGTTGACGACGCGGCGACCGCGGCGGGTGCCGAATTCGACGGCTCCCGGGGTCAGTGCGAACAGGGTGTCGTCGCCGCCGCGGCCAACGCCGGCGCCCGGGTGGAAGTGGGTGCCACGCTGGCGGACGATGATCTCGCCTGCGGAAACTACCTGGCCGCCGAAGCGCTTGACGCCAAGGTACTGGGCGTTGGAGTCACGACCGTTGCGAGTGGAGCTCGCGCCTTTTTTATGTGCCATTTGAAATGCCTGCCTCTAAATTCTGGGGAATCTGCTGAAAACCTGAACAGTAACGAAGGTTACTTGATACCAGTGATCTTGACCTTGGTCAGTTCCTGACGGTGACCCTGGCGCTTCTTGTAACCGGTCTTGTTCTTGAACTTCTGGATGACGATCTTCGGACCACGGAGGTCGTTGAGGATCTCAGCCGTAACAGTTACCTTGGCCAGGTCCGCAGCTGCGGAGGTGACCTTGTCACCGTCTACCACGAGCAGGGCAGGCAGCTCAATGGTGCTGCCAGCTCCACCGGCGACGCGGTTGAGGGTAACGAAGTCTCCAACGGAGACCTTCTCTTGCCGGCCGCCTGCGCGGACAATCGCGTACACCACTTGGGAACTCACTTCTCTCGACGTTTATAACTAAATTTGCGTGCGGGCCCGGAACCAAAACTGGCTGGGTTTCCCGCTGTGCCTCAACGCCGTGGGGTCATAACCCAAGTGTTGGCGTAAGCACCGAAGATCTAGAATACGCTAATTTCGCCTTCGGCTGCAAATGAGGCTGGTTACGGCCGGTTGTCTGTGATAGGTCCCACTAGGAGGCCCAGTCCTGACAATCCGAAACCGTGCCCGACTATCGTACCGGCTCCAGCCACCGCAGAGGTTCAGGCATGCAGGCGCGGCGCGTCGAAGAAATCCACTTCGAAACGGCACGAGTGCCTGAACGCCTGGAGCATGGCGGCCTGTTCGTCCGCTGACGCCTTGCTGCCTGCCTCGTCGGCCAAGGCGATCGCTTCGCGCGTTGCCTGCGCGAAGGCCTCGTCAGCGTAGGTCCGGAGCCAC
Source organism: Pseudarthrobacter sp. TAF60_1 (assembly GCF_052113505.1). Classification (NCBI taxonomy): domain Bacteria; kingdom Bacillati; phylum Actinomycetota; class Actinomycetes; order Micrococcales; family Micrococcaceae; genus Pseudarthrobacter; species Pseudarthrobacter sp. TAF60_1. The sequence goes on along the minus strand of NZ_JBFRDI010000002.1, from coordinate 57,068 downwards.
TCGGCATACGGGTGCTCTTCCGGTGCTCCCGCGGCCAGGAACTGGGCATGTAGGGTCTGGCCCACTTCAGCGTAGAGCCAGAAGCACGGCAGAAGAGCCGCAACCAGCACTCCGTAACTGCCGGCGGCGGAGGCTGCCAGCAGGTGGTCCACATAGGACTTGGTGACCGCGCCCAGGACGTGCTCCACCGTGCGTGTGCTGAGCCAGGTGCGGTGCAGTTCCGATTCAACCTCGAGGCACTGCTGGGCGGACCTGGCCCAGAACAGCTGGGCGGCTTCCGTGGGAGCCAGTGCACTGGCTCGGGCAAGCGCACGTGAATAGCCGTTGAGGTAGATGGCATCCTGGGCGAGGTAGTAAGCGAACTGGTCCTCCCCCAGGGTCCCGGCTGCCAGCCCGCGGATGAAGTCGAGCCGGTAGATGGCGTCCAGATCGGGGGCCGCCGCCTGGCGGAGGGTCCCGGCGAACTCGCCGGCTACGAATTCTTCGGCAACGGGTTCCCCGGTGGCAGGTTTCCCTATAGCCGGCCGTTGCTGGACATGGTGGAAGTGGTGGATGGGACCGTTGCCGCCCCCAACCTCCAGCAGTCCCGAAGCCCGCAGCGCGCCGGCAAGCCAAGGCTTCACCTGCCGCAGGGACGCTTCCCAGTCCCCCAGCCGGGCCTGTGCCGTGGCCATGGCAGAGGAAAGCGAGCAGCCGGTGCCATGGCTGTTGCGGGTGGGAATCCGGTCTCCGGCCACTTCCACCACCGGCCCGGAGAGCAGCCCCGCGGCGTTGACGAGGGCATCCGGGCACGCACCGCCGTCGAGATGGCCTCCCTTGACCAGAATGGTGGCGCCGCTAGCCGCGGCCAGGCGATTGCCCTGCTCCAGCGCGGTGGCCCAATCGCGGGCCTGCGGTTGGTCCGCGAGGATGGCCAGCTCAGCGAGGTTGGGGGTAATCAGGTCAGCGAGCGGCAGCAGGGCGAGCAGTGCAGCTTCCGCCGATTCCTTCAGCAGCCGGTCCCCGCTTGTGGCCACCATGACGGGATCCAGAACTACGACGGCGGGACGCACCTTCTCCAGCCAGCTGCGGACCGTGTCAATCACCTCTGCATTTCCCAGCATGCCGATCTTGACGGCGTCGATGATGATGTCATCGCTGATTGCATCGAGTTGCTGGCGCAGGAAGGCGGCAGGCGGCACGTGGACATCCTGGACACCCCGGGTGTTCTGAACGGTCAGGGCGGTGATGGCCGCCATGCCGTAGCCACCCAGGGCGGCAATGCTCTTGAGGTCGGCCTGTATACCTGCCCCGCCGGAGGGATCCGATCCGGCGATGGACAGAACGCGGGGGGTATCACGCAGTACGGCCTCGGAAGTCGATGACCCGAGCGCGGGGCGCCGGGCAGCACGCATTGAAGCAGCGTCCGGGCTTTCCGGGGTATCAGAAGTTTCGGGGTTTTCGGGGTTTTCGGGGTTTTCGGGGGTTGCGGGAGGAAGGACATAGGTAGAAGCCACAGGAGACATCCCTTCGCCGGTACTAACCGGACAGGTTCAACGGGTGTGGATCTCAGCCGGCCCTTTGCGCGGCACCCCGTGTCAGTAATCCACCCTAGCGTTTCCGCGCCCCCCGCAACGTCAGATGAAGGCGGAACGACGGATGCCCGCACGCGCCCCCGGGAAGGGGGCAGGTACGGGCATCCTGGCGGGTATCCCCGCGAAGAGTCAGAGCTCCGAGGCGGGTACGCCTACGCCGAGGATAATCGGCGCATTGGTTTCTTTCGGCGCAACAGCCGCCGGGACACCGGTGCGCTCCGGCGCCTTGGCAGCATGGGTATGGCCTGCGGGGGCGGTCTGAACTGCCTCGTGATGCTCCACCGTGGTGGCGTTGGCTGCGCCCTGCGCGCGGCTGGCGCTCCGGTTTCGCCGCGGACGGCGGGCACGGGGCTGCTCGGTGTGGTCGGAGTAGTCCTTCTCAACCGCTGCAGGGGCCTGGGCGGGAGTCTGCGAAGGCGCCTGACGGGCCGGCTCTGCGGCCTGCTGGCTTTCGGCCGGAGCGCTTGCGGCAACCGGTGCCGGTTCGCCAAGCTTGGCGAACGCCTCCGCCAGACGGTCAAGAGTCAGTGCCGGAGCCTGCGGCTGCTCCTCGTGGTGCTCCACAAACGGCAGCACTACCTGCTCGCCACCGAACGTCAGCACAGCGGCAGGGCGGCCCGTGTTGTCCGTCTCGGACGGATGTGCGGGCGCAGGAGCCGGGGCTTCTGTGGCGGAGGCCTTGCCGGCAGCGGCGTGGGCTACTTCGTCGTCGTGCAGGTGGGCGGCATGCGCGGCGGCCGCGATGTTGGCGAGGGCCGCCCTCGTAGCCTCAGCCTTGGCGTGGCGCTCGGCGTCGCTCGGATCAGGGTGGACAGTATGGATCTGCACCGGAGCTGCCGGCGCCACATCCAAGGGCTGGCCGCCGCGGCCGCGGCGGCGCTTCCGGTCAGTCCGGGCGCCCTGCTGGGCATCCGGGCGGGTGTCATTGCGCTGGTTGTCCGGGCGCTGCGTATCCGGACGGTTGTCCGCACGCTGCACGTGGTGCTCGGCAGCGACAGTGTTGGCGCGGCGGTGCTCCACTGGATCGTCGTGGGTGACAATTCCGCGGCCGGCGCAGGTCTCGCACTGTTCGCCGAAGACTTCCAGGAGTCCGGTGCCCATGCGCTTGCGCGTCATCTGCACCAGACCCAGCGACGTCACTTCCGCCACCTGGTGCTTGGTGCGGTCACGGCCCAGGCATTCCACCATGCGGCGGAGCACGAGGTCGCGGTTGGATTCGAGGACCATGTCGATGAAGTCGATGACAATGATGCCGCCGATGTCGCGGAGCCGTAGCTGGCGGACCACTTCCTCGGCCGCTTCGAGGTTGTTCTTGGTGACGGTTTCCTCGAGGTTGCCGCCGCTGCCGGTGAACTTGCCGGTGTTGACGTCCACCACGGTCATGGCTTCGGTGCGGTCAATGACGAGCGAGCCGCCGGACGGCAGGAAGACCTTGCGCTCCAGTGCCTTGTGGATCTGCTCGTCGATCCGCCAGGCGGCGAAGATGTCCTGGTCCTTGGTCCACTTTTCCAGCCGGCCCACCAGGTCCGGAGCGACGTAAGTGACGTAGGCCTCAATGGTGTCCCATGCCTCTTCGCCGGAGACGATCAGTTTCGAGAAGTCCTCGTTGAAGACGTCGCGGACCACCTTGATGGTGAGGTCCGGTTCGCCGTAAAGCAGCTCCGGGGCCAGGATCTTGGTGGACGTGGACTGGCTTTCGATGCCCTCCCACTGGGCGCGCAGCCGGTTGATGTCGTGCGTGAGTTCCTCTTCCGAGGCCCCCTCTGCGGCGGTGCGGACAATGACTCCGGCATGCTCGGGCAGGCGGTCCTTGAGGATGCGCTTGAGTCGGTTGCGTTCGACGTCGGGCAGCTTGCGGGAAATGCCCGTCATGGAGCCGCCCGGCACGTACACGAGGTAACGGCCCGGGAGGGAGATCTGGCTGGTCAGCCGGGCACCCTTGTGTCCCACGGGATCCTTGGTCACCTGGACCAGGACGGTGTCGCCCGATTTGAGCGCATTTTCGATCCGGCGCTGCTTGCCTTCGAGGTTAACGGCTTCCCAGTTTACTTCACCGGCGTACAGCACGGCGTTGCGGCCGCGTCCAATGTCAACGAATGCCGCTTCCATGGAGGGCAGGACGTTCTGCACCTTGCCGAGGTAGACGTTGCCGATCAGGGAGTCCTGCTGGGTCTTGGAGACAAAGTGCTCCGCCAGGACGCCGTCCTCGAGGACGCCGATCTGGATTCTGTCGTCGCGCTGGCGGACGATCATCTGACGGTCTACCGATTCGCGGCGGGCCAGGAACTCGGCCTCGGTAATCACAGTCCTGCGGCGGCCCGTGTCGCGGGACTCGCGGCGGCGCTGCTTCTTGGCTTCAAGCCTGGTGGAGCCCTTCACGCTGGTCACCCGGTTGTTGACCGGCGCTTCGGTCACCGCGCGCGGTGCCCGTACACGCGTCACCGTGTTGGGCGGATCGTCATCTCCGCCACCGGTCAGCTCAAGATCCTGGTCGCCACGGCGGCGGCGACGACGACGGCGGGACGTCACGCCTTCATCGTTCTGGCCGGCGGCCTCTTCATCGTCCTCACTGGCACCGTCCTGGCCGCTTTCAGAACCATCGGTGTCAGCGCCAGCATCGTTGTCACCGGCGCGGCTACGGCCGCGGCGGCCACGGCTGCGGCGACGGCGGCGGCTGTTGGCATCGTCCCCTTCGCCCTCTTCGGCGTCGTCCTCTTCCGGCTCTTCCACTGGGGCCGGGACAGGCCGGACAACGGCGGTCAGGTCCGGCGCCTGGAAGAGCACGGACGTGGCTGAGCCCGGTTCCAGGAACAGCGAACCGAACGGGCTGGCGGGCGCGGCAGCCGGCTCTTCCGCCGGAGCGGCTGCCTGGTCAGCGGTTTCCGCGGCCGGGGTTTCCGCGCCAAGGGTTTTCGCGCCAGTGGCGGCTTCGGGAGGTGCAGCAGACGTTGTTGCCGGGGCGGCGGCTTCAGGAGCTTCCTGGGTCTGCGCGGCATCGGCCTTAGCGGCTTCTTGTTCCGGCACAGAGGCAGCGTCCGGCGCTGCTGGAACGTCCGGCGCTGAGGTCTTGCGGGTGGCTACGCGACGGCGGCGGACCGGCTTCGCGTCAGCGTCGTCCTGGGTCGGAGCCGGTGCTGCGGGCTCGGGTGCAGTGGGCGTCTCTGCCCTGCCTGCTTCGGGTGTTTCGGTGTCTTCAACGGCGAAGGCGGGCAGCGGTTCCGCGGCTTCTGGTTTCTTGCGGGCGCGGGTCCGGCGGACGGGTACCTTCGCGTCCGCCGCTGTCTCAACGACGGCAACTGCTTCAAGGACCGCGGCAGTCTCGGCGTCGGGCTGGGCCGCTTCGGTCAGGGACTCAGTAGCGGTGGAGGCTGCGCCGGCTGCCTTCGGGGCTGCCTTACGCCGGGTCCTGGTGACCTTCGGCGGCGCCTCGGCGGTTTCAGGTGCCCCTGTTTCAGCATTAACGGCTGGTACGTGTTCATTTTCCATATGTAGCTACACTCCTGCCCCTGACGTACCGCCACATCCGGCACCCATTGGGGCACATATTGTCAAAACCCGCAGGCGCTGACAGAAGTCAAGTGGATACTCCCAGGTTCGCACCGGCATTGGGGTGCGGCAGCCCGTGGGAGCCGTCGGCTGTGTCCTGAAACCCGTTGTTCTACACGCCACAACCAGGTGCCGACCAATGGAATTGCGGGAGGCCGGATCAGAGGATCCAAAGCCCGCCCTGCTCATCATTGGCGGTCTTGAAACAAGCCACCGGACCGGAGTCCGAATGTGGGTCGGCCTCCAGCCAAGTTCATTCTCTCACACCCCGGCCCCAAGACCGCGGAAGCGGGGTCAAAGTATCCGCCCTCTAAGCCTCTGGCCGAGGTGCTGGCTGGAGGGTCAGTTCAGGCGCCGGCGTTACAATCGGGCTAGGAGCACCCGAAGCAAAGGACGCCACAGATCATGCCCAGCATTTCCCCGCGCGGTACCGACACACCACACGTCTCCCCCGCGGCAGGGGTTTCCCCCACTGCAGCGCCGTCTGGCGCAGCGACGGCCTCGAAGACCTCCACCCTGCCGCGCATGGCCCGTAACCGGCCCCTCGGTTGGCTCATGGTCATTACGGGAGTCATCGGCTGGCTGGCCTCGGGAACGCTTGTCCTGGAAAAGTTGGAGGTCCTGAAGGATCCCAACCACACCACCGTTTGCGATGTGAATCCCTGGATCTCCTGCGGCCAGGTGATGCAGACCTGGCAAAGCTCGGTGTTCGGGTTCCCCAACATGTTTATTGGCATTGTGGCTTTCGCCATTATTATCACCGTGGGTATGGCCCTGCTGTCCGGCGCCACGTTCGCCCGCTGGTACTGGGCAGGACTTCAGGCCGGAGTCACCTTGGGTTTCGCGTTTGTGGTGTGGCTGTGGTCCCAGGCCCTGTACTCGATTCACATCCTGTGCCCGTTCTGCATGATTGTCTGGGCCGCCATGATCCCGCTGTTTGCCTGGGTCACCATCAGGAACATCAGCCACGGCGTGATCCCCATGCCCGCCGGCGCGGCCAAGGTTTTGGCCGACTCGGGCTGGATCATCACCGCGCTGCTTTATGTGGCTGTCATCGCCACCATCTTCTTCGCCTTCATCCAGGTGTTCGCCGGCACGTCCGGCTTCTAGCTTTCCTGGTTCCCGCGAGATGACAGTTAAGGCCAATGTCCGGGCGGGACATTGGCCTTATCTGTCACCTCGATGAGGCGGGTGGGTTCAGGTGCTAGGCCTGGAACCAGATTTTGATCTCGCGCTCTGCCGAGTCCACGGAGTCGGAGCCGTGCACCAGGTTCTGCTGGACCTTCAGGCCCCAGTCGCGGCCGAAGTCGCCACGGATGGTGCCGGGGGCGGCAGTGGTGGGGTCGGTGGTTCCGGCCAGGGACCGGAAGCCCTCAATGACGCGGTGGCCTTCGAAGATTGCTGCCACAACCGGGCCGCTGAGCATGAATTCCACGAGGGGCTCGTAGAACGGCTTGCCCACGTGCTCCTCGTAGTGCTGCTCCAGGAGTTCGCGGCTGGCGTCAACCTTTTTCAGCTCGGCGAGGGTGTACCCCTTGGCCTCAATGCGGCTCAGGATGGCGCCGCTAAGGTTGCGGGCCACTCCGTCGGGCTTGATCAAAACGAGGGTGCGCTCAATGCTCACAGTTGCTCCAATGCGTTGGTGGGGGTTTCGGGACAAGTCTACGAGGCCGGCGGGGTGTCCCCGTGCGTGGCGTTCCATTCGGCCTGCTCGCGTTCGCGTTGCGCGGACTCCGAGTCGATCCTGATGCCGGTCCGGATCCCGTACCACCAGGCCAGGCCGAAGAGGGCGCCCACCAGGAACATCGTGGGTTCAATGATCCCGGTGAGGATCAGCACGATCTGCAGGATCCAGCCCAGTCCCACGCCCCACGGCTTGGACAGCACCGCACACGCGAACACCATGACCAGGCTGAGCGCGATGCCCACCCCGAGGATCAGCGCCGGCGGAAATTCACCGCGCCTGAGCCCGAAAACGGCCAGGGTGGCAAAAAAGACCACAAACGCTTCGAGCAGCAGGACAGTGGAGGCGAACATTACCTTGGTGGAACGGCGCTTCTTGGGCATCCCCGGACGCCATTCACGCTGCGCCTTGGTCAGCTTTGCCACGGCTAGGCCTCCGTCTTTCCGAGCAGGATCCGTGCTTCCGCCACCAGGGTGATGGAACCGGTGACCAGCACGCCGCCGGACAGGTCATCGTTGGCTTCGGCACGTTCCACAGCCCACTCCAGGGCGTCGTCGAGCTTCTCCGCGATGTGGATGTTGTCCTCGCCGAACCCCAGCTCCACGGCCAGTTCCGCCAGCTCGGCTGCCGGGACGGCGCGCGGTGAGTTGGACTGCGTGAAGCAGTACTCCTCGGAGAGGTCTCCCAGGGATTCCTTGAGCTGGCGCAGGATCTCTTCCGCGTCCTTCTCCTTGAGGACCCCCACCACCGGGACGAGCCGGGTGAAGGTGAAGGCCTCCTGGATGGCCTCGGCCGACACCCTGATGCCGTCCGGGTTGTGCGCTGCGTCCACGATAATGGTGGGCGCGGTCCGGACAACCTCGAGCCGGCCGGGCGAGGTGACGGACGCGAAAGCTTCCTGCAGCACCTCGGCGTCCAGTTCCTTCTCGCCGCCGAAGAAGGCTTCGAGCGCAGCCACGGCCACGGCGGCGTTCTGGGCTTGGTGCGCACCGTGCAGCGGCAACAACAGCTCCGGATACCGGCCCGCGATGCCCTGGATGCTGACTACCTGCCCGCCCACGGCAACGGTCCGGGACTCGACGCCGAATTCCACGCCCTCGAACCGGTACGGCACCCCCACTTCCCTGGCCTTCTCAAGCAGGACTTGGGCAGCATCCACGGGCTGGGCCGCGCTGATGAGGTAGCCGCCGGGCTTGATAATGCCTGCCTTCTCGTAGGCAATGTCTTCGGTGGTGTCGCCCAGCAGGTCCGTGTGGTCCAGGGAAATGGGGGTGATCACCGAGACCTGTCCGTCCCCCACGTTGGTGGCGTCCGTGATGCCGCCCAGGCCCACCTCGATGACGGCCACGTTCACGGGCTGGTCGGCAAAGATAGCGAAACCGAGGATGGTCAGGCATTCAAAGTACGTGAGCCGGGGCTGCCCCTCGGCCTCCAGCTCGGAATCGACGATCTGCAGGTACGGGCGGATCTCGTCCCAGATGCGGACGAACGTCTCGTCGCTGACGGGGTGGCCGTCGATGCTGATCCGTTCGGTGACCTTGGACAGGTGCGGGCTGGTGTAGCGCCCTGTGCTCAGTCCATGGGCGCGCAATCCTGCCTCGATCATCCGGGCCGTGGACGTCTTGCCGTTGGTGCCGGTGACGTGAATGATCGGAAACGCCTTGTTGGGCTCACCCAGAACGTCCATGGCTCGAAACAGCGGTGCCAGTCGCGGTTCCATCTTGTTTTCGGGCGCACGCCCCAGCAGCTCGGCGTAGACACTCTCTACGGAGAATTCGTCCGTCATAACCTAGGCCTCTGTCTTTTCGACGGTGATGCGGGGGTCGCCGGATTCGGCCGGAACCGTGTCCAACTCAAGGGTCAGCGTTTCCGTCTTCACCAGCTCGGCATTGGCCAGCAGGGCATCAAGGACACTCTGTGTGGCGGTGACGCTTGTACGGATGCGGTCGCTGACGTTCAGTCCGGCGTCCTTGCGTGCCTGCTGGATGGCGCGGACCATGTCACGGGCCAGGCCTTCAGCCTCAAGTTCAGGAGTAACTTCGGTGTTGAGCACCACGAAGCCGCCGCCGGGCAGGACGGCAGCGGCACGCGAGCCGGCACCGGCCGCGGCTTCCGCCACGACGGTCTCCAGCGTATACTCCTGCGGCTCCAGCTCCAGGCCGCCGGCGGTGACCACCCCTTCCTCGCTCACTGACCAGTCACCGGCTTTGGAGCCCTTGATGGCCTGCTGGACGTTCTTGCCGAGGCGCGGCCCCGCCGCGCGGGCGTTGACCACGAGCTTCTGCTCGATGCCGAACTCCTCCGGGGAGGCGCTCTCGGCGTCGAGCAGGCGCACCGAACGGATGTTCAGTTCATCAGCGACGACGGCGGCGAAACCTTCCAGCGCATCCGCACCGGGTGCCACCACGGTGAGCTCCTGGAGCGGCAGGCGCACACGCAGGTTCGCGGCCTTCCGGAGCGAGGATCCGGTGGAGCAGATCTGCTGCACGCGGTCCATCGCTTCCACCAGGGACGCGTTCGCCGGGAACAGCGTGGCGTCCGGCCAGTCGGCCAGGTGCACGGAGCGCCCGCCGGTGAGGCCGCGCCAGATTTCCTCGGAGACCAGCGGCAGCAGCGAGGCGGCCACGCGGGACACGGTCTCCAGTGCGGTGTAGAGGGCGTCGAACGCGTCAGCACTTTCGTCGAAGAAGCGCTGGCGGCTGCGGCGGACGTACCAGTTGGTGAGCATGTCCAGGTAGCTGCGGAGCTCGTCGCAGGCACCGGAGATGTCGTAGCTGTCCAGCTGCGCGGTCATGTTGCGGACCAGGTCGCCGGTGTTGGCCAGCAGGTACTGGTCCAGGGTGTCGGCATACCCGTCGTAGCGCAGCTTCGCGTCGTAGCCAATGCCACCGCCCGCGGCGTTGGTGTAGAGCGTGAAGAAGCTGTAGACATTCCAGAGCGGCAGGATGACCTGGCGGACGCCGTCGCGGATTCCCTGTTCGGTGACCACCAGGTTCCCGCCACGGAGGATGGGGCTGGACATGAGGAACCAGCGCATGGCGTCGGACCCGTCGCGGTCAAGCACTTCGGAGACGTCCGGGTAGTTGCGCAGGCTCTTGGACATCTTCTGTCCGTCCGAGCCGAGCACGATGCCGTGGCTGATGACGTTGCGGAACGCCGGGCGGTCAAACAGCGCCGTGGACAGGATGTGCAGCATGTAGAACCAGCCGCGGGTCTGGCCGATGTACTCCACGATGAAGTCCGCAGGGTTGTGCGTGTCAAACCAGGTTTCGTTCTCGAACGGGTAGTGGACCTGGCCGTACGGCATGGAGCCGGAGTCGAACCAGACGTCCAGGACGTCCTCGACCCGGCGCATCACGGACTGGCCCTCTTCGGGCGTGCGGGGGTCGTCCGGGTTGGGGCGGGTTAGTTCGTCGATGAAGGGGCGGTGCAGGTCAACCTGGCCGTCCTTGTTCAGCGGCAGTCGGCCGAAGTCCGCCTCGATCTCGGCCAGCGAGCCGTAGACGTCGGTGCGGGGGAATTCGGGGTCGCTGGACTGCCACACCGGGATGGGGCTGCCCCAGTAGCGGTTGCGGCTGATGGACCAGTCGCGGGCGTTGGCCAGCCACTTGCCGAACTGGCCGTCCTTGACGTTCCCGGGGATCCAGTTGATCTCCTGGTTCAGCTCGGACATCCGGTCCTTGAACTTGGTCACTTCCACGTACCAGGAGGACACGGCGCGGTAGATCAGCGGGTTGCGGCAGCGCCAGCAGTGCGGGTAGCTGTGCTCGTAGCTGGCCTGGCGGACCAGGCGGCCCTGGGCGCGGAGCACCTGGGTGATGGGCTTGTTGGCCTCGAAAACCTGCAGGCCCACGATGTCGTGCAGGTCGCCGTGGCTGAACAGTGGAAGGAACTTCGCGCCCTCGTCCACGGACAGGACCACCGGGATGCCGGCCTCTTCGCAGACCTTCTGGTCGTCCTCGCCGTAGGCCGGGGCCTGGTGGACGATGCCCGTACCGTCGGTGGTGGTGACGTAGTCCGCCACCAGGAACCGCCACGCGTTCTGGGTGCCGTACTTTTCGGTATCGCTGAAGTCGTGCCACAGCGGCTCGTACTGCAACCCTTCGAGGTCGGCGCCGATGTGCGTGGAAACCACGGCGGCCTCCGCGGAAGCGAAGTCCTCGTAGCCAAGGTCCTTGGCGTAGGCGCCCAGCAGGTCGGCAGCGAGGAGGAAGCTTCCGGTGACGGGCGCGTCCGCGGAGGCGGCCTTCACCCCGTTGGGGCCGGCGGGGAGGACCGCGTAAGTGATGGCAGGCCCGACGGCGAGCGCCAGGTTGGTGGGCAGCGTCCAAGGGGTGGTGGTCCAGGCGAGCGCCTGCACGCCGGCCAGCTGCCGTGACAGCTCCGACTCCCCTACGGTGATGGGGAACGTCACCGTGACCGTCTGGTCCTGGCGGTTCTTATAGACGTCGTCGTCCATCCGCAACTCGTGGTTGGACAGCGGTGTTTCATCCTTCCAGCAGTATGGAAGGACCCGGTAGCCGTTGTAGGTCAGGCCCTTCTCGTGCAGCTGCTTGAACGCCCAGAGGACGGACTCCATGTACTCCACGTTGAGGGTCTTGTAGTCGTTGTCGAAGTCCACCCAGCGGGCCTGGCGGGTGACGTAGCTCTTCCACTCGTCGGCGTACCTCATCACCGAGGCACGGCAGGCGTCGTTGAACTTGTCGATGCCCATGGCTTCGATCTGGGTCTTGTCCGTCATGCCCAGCTGCTTCATGGCTTCCAGTTCGGCGGGCAGCCCGTGGGTGTCCCAGCCGAAGCGGCGCTCAACCCGGCGGCCGCGCTGGGTCTGGTAGCGGCCCACCAGGTCCTTGGCGTAGCCGGTCAACAGGTGGCCGTAGTGCGGGAGCCCGTTGGCGAAAGGAGGGCCGTCGTAGAACACGAATTCGTTGCTGCCAGGTTCACCGCCCGGCGCATCGGCGCTGCGCTGGTCGATACTGGCCTGGAACGTTCCGTCCTGGTCCCAATACTTGAGGATGCGCTCTTCGATCTCCGGGAACTTCACGGAGGCAGAGACGCCGGCGGCAGCGCCGCTCGAAGCAGCGACCGAAGGGGAAGATGAGGCTTTGGGGTAATACGTCATTCTCGACATCCTGGGTTGAGCTGGTGAACCGTCCAGCCGCTGCTGAAGGGTTCCGTTCAGGATGCGAGGACGGCTCCTGCGCTGTCCTTGGACTGCACACTCACCGCGGTACCACCTCACTTACCGGCACTCCACCTGCTCCGCGAAGAGCCGTGGCGGCGTACCGGCCGCTCATTACTGCTGTGACGGGCATACCCGTCCGGTTCTAATAACACCGCTGCCAGTTGCCTGGCCGTCAGTGCGTTCTTCCGGAAGCTCACCGGTGATAGCCGGGTCGTAGCCACCATCGAGTCTACTATCGCCGGGCCGTCCACCGCCATTCCCGGGCGTCCTCGAAGATTGGGGGATGGTTAGGGAGCCCGACTCGTACGAAGACGCCTGCCCGCACCCAATAATGGACGGTATGCAGACGGCCGGCGTACGCAGCCAAGGCAGACGATTCCGGCGTGTCAGCGCCTGGTTCTGCTGGGCCGCGGCGGCAATCCTCTGCCTGCCGGGCGCTTCGCTGACAGTCCTGCGCCTGGTCCAGGCGGACATGGGAACGCCCTGGATCCAGCTGCTGTCCCTGTTTCCGGCCAGCATTGTGCTCACGACGGCGGCACTCGCGGCCGCGGTGCTGGCAGTTTGCCTGAATTCCCGGTTCAGTCAAACGATCCTCGCCGCTCTGGTGACGGCCCTTCTGCTGGTTCAGCTGCAGCTGGTGGCCCCGGGCCTGATGCCCCTTGACGGAACCGGATTGGCGCCCCAGGCCGCGGGAACAGCTGTCTCTCCCGGCCCCGGCCCGGGCCGCACTGTGACCGTTATGGCCCTCAATGTGGGCTCCAAGGGAGTTGACTCCACGGTGCTCCTGAAAGAGGCCCGTGCCCGAAAGGTTGACATTCTGGCACTACCTGAGTTGGGCCCTCCAGGGCTGGAGTCCTTGGAGACCGCCGGAATCGCAGCGGTCTTTCCATACCGATCCGTGGACGTCGATTGGGCGGGGGTGGGCAGCGCGATCTTTTCAAGGTTCCCGCTGCAGGCCTCGGGGCGTGTGCCGGACAGCGCGTTCTACCAGAGCAGGGGTGTTGTGACGGTTCCTGGCGCGGCGGGGCCGATCCACCTGACGGCCGTCCACATCGATTCGCCCCGTCCCGGCCGCACACCCGAATGGCGCCGGGAGCTGCACCAGGTGGGCGAGGCCCGGCAGGACGTGGCCGGCGCCGCTCCGGCCATCCTGCTGGGCGATTTCAACGCCAGCTACGACCACCGTGAGTTCCGGGGCCTGCTGGCCACCGGGTTCACGGACGCGGCACAGGCCTCTGGCATGGGCATGGCGCCCACGTGGCCTGCCGGTTCACGGATCCCGCCATTCGTGACCCTGGATCATGTCCTGGTCACGGGTGGCATCGGGATCCGAAGCTTCGCCACCGTCTCGGTTCCGGGTACCGACCATGCCGGCGTCGTGGCGGAACTGCTGCTCCCGGACTAAAGGCCTTACCCGTCAGCCCTTGCGGATGAGCTTATGGGTGGCGGCCTGGGCAACAAGGCCGGATGACAATCTGGTCCAGATTGACGTGGTGCGGTGCGCTGACGGCGTAGCGGACGACGTCGGCCACGTCCTCTGCCGTGAGCGGCTTCTCCACGCCCTGGTAGACGTTCGACGCCGCCTGTGCATCGCCGAGCCGGTTCAAGGCGAACTCTTCGGTCTGGACCAGGCCGGGCGCAACCTCGATGACGCGAAGGTTATTCTCCGCTTCCTCCAACCGGAGCGCACCGGTCAGCGCGTGCTGGGCAAATTTGGCGGCGTTATAGCCGGCACCGCCCTCGTAGGCCACCAGACCGGCGGTTGAGGTGAGATTCAGGACCGTTCCTTCCCCGTTGGCCCGGAGCATGGGCAGGAAAGCCCGCGTGAGCTTCAGGGTGCCCAGAACATTAACCCGGTACATCCATTCCCAGTCCTCAATATTGGCGGCGCCCACATGGTCCGCGCCCTTCGCGCCGCCGGCGATGTTGATCAGCGTTCCCACGCCCCCGGCTTCGGTCACGCGGGCGAGGAGCCGTTCGACGTCGTCGTCCTCGGCGATGTCGGCGGGAATCCCGACGGCGCCGGTCTCAGCTTCCAGCGCTGCCAGACGTTCAGCTCGGCGCGCCACCGCGAAGACTGTCCAGCCTTCCGCCCTCAGGGCGCGGACAGTGGCCTCGCCGATGCCGGTGCTGGCGCCGGTCACAACTGCCGCCCGGTTCTGGCGTGGATCGATTTGTGCTGTCTGGTTAGGCACTGAGGTGGTCTGCGAATCGTCAGTCATGGCACCACCCTAACGGCCCCGGACGCGTCCCTGCCCCGAGTGATGTCGCCGGATGAAGTCCAGACCATGAAACAATTGCCAGATGGCTGATGACACTCAGGGTACAGACACGCCCTCCACCGCCCCTATCAACGTTCCGGATAAGCCCGCCCTTGAGGGGCTCGAAGCTGCCCTCACGCAGCGCTGGCTTGCCGAAGGGACCTACAAGTTCAACCCGGACACCACCCGGGAGCAGGTCTACTCGATCGACACTCCCCCGCCCACCGCGTCAGGTTCATTGCACGTCGGGCACATGTTTTCCTTCACCCAGACGGATGTGCTTGCACGCTACCAGCGCATGATCGGCAAGAACGTGTTCTACCCGATGGGCTGGGACGACAACGGCCTGCCCACCGAACGCCGTGTCCAGAACTACTACGGCGTCCGCTGCGACCCTGCCATCCCGTACAACGCCGACTACCGCCCGCCGGCGCAGCCCGCCAAGAACCAGCGCGATTTCGACGTCGTCTCGCGCCGGAACTTCATCGAACTGTGTGAAGAATTGGCCGTGGAGGACGAGAAGGTCTTCGAAAGCCTGTTCCAGCAGCTCGGCCTTTCAGTGGACTGGCAGCTGACGTACCGCACCATCGATGACTCCTCGCGCCAAGTCTCCCAGCGCGCCTTCCTTGCCAACCTGGCCGCCGGCGACGCCTACATGGCGGAAGCCCCCACCCTGTGGGATGTCACGTTCCGCACTGCCGTGGCCCAGGCCGAACTCGAGGACCGCGAAGTGGCCGGCGCCTACTACCGGTACCCGTTCTTCACCCAAGACGGCGAAAAGATCTACATCGAGACCACGCGTCCCGAACTGCTCGCCGCCTGCGCCGCCCTCGTGGCAAACCCCGACGACGAGCGCTACCAACCGCTGTTCGGCAAGACAGTCACGTCCCCCGTGTTCGGCGTCGAGGTTGAGGTCAAGGCCCACCCGCTGGCCAAGATGGACAAGGGCTCCGGCATCGCCATGGTGTGCACCTTCGGCGACCTCACGGACGTCACCTGGTGGCGCGAACTCCAACTGCCCACCCGCGCCATCGTGGGCCGTGACGGCCGGATCATCGGCGACACCCCGGACTGGATCACCACCGATGCCGGCCGCGCCGCCTTTGAGGCCATCGCCGGCAAGACAGTGTTCAGCGCCAAGGAAACCGTGGTGGAGCGCCTGACCGCCGAGGACCTGATCGACGGCGAGCCGAAGAAGATCATGCACCCGGTGAACTTCTACGAGAAGGGCGACAGGCCCCTCGAAGTGGTCACGTCGCGCCAGTGGTATTACCGCAACGGAGGCCGCGACGAAGAGCGCCGCGAACGCCTGATCGCCCGCGGCCACGAGATCGACTTTCACCCGGCCTTCATGCGGTCCCGCTACGAAAACTGGATCTCCGGCCTGAACGGCGACTGGCTGGTCTCCCGCCAGCGTTTCTTCGGTGTGCCGATCCCCGTCTGGTACCCGCTGGACGCCGACGGCAACCCCGACTACGACGCACCCATTGTGCCCTCGGACGAACAGCTTCCGGTGGATCCAGCCGCCGACGCCGCGCCGGGCTATGACGAGGCGCAGCGCGATGTTCCCGGCGGCTTTACCGGCGACGCCGACATCCTGGACACCTGGGCGACCTCCTCCCTCACGCCCCAGATCGTGGGCGGCTGGAGCCGGGACGAGGACCTCTTCGCAAAGGTCTTCCCGTTTGACCTGCGCCCCCAGGGCCACGACATCATCCGCACCTGGCTCTTCTCCTCGGTGGTTCAGGCAGACGCACTGCAGAACGTCGCGCCGTGGAAGCATGCCGCCATCTCCGGCTGGATTCTGGACCCGGACCGGAAAAAGATGTCCAAGTCCAAGGGCAACGTGGTTGTTCCCACCGATGTGCTGGACGAGTTCGGTTCCGACGCAGTCCGGTACTGGGCAACATCGGCCAAGCTCGGCGCCGACACGGCCTACGAGATTGCCCAGATGAAGATTGGCCGCCGGTTGGCCATCAAGCTGCTGAACGCGTCCAAATTTGTGCTGAACCTGGGGGCCACCGAGAACTCCGTGGTCTCCACGGACCTGGCGGTGCTCACCAACCCCCTGGACCGTGCCGTGCTGGCCCAGCTTGCCGACGTGGTGCAGCAGTCAACCAAAGCGTTCGACAACTACGACTACGCCCGTGCCTTGCAGATCACTGAGAGCTTCTTCTGGCAGTTCACGGACGACTACGTGGAACTCATCAAGGACCGTGCCTACGGTGCTGCCGGCGAAGCCGAGCAGGCATCCGTCCTGGCCGCCCTGGCCACGAGCCTGGACACGCTGCTGCGCCTGTTTGCCCCGTTCCTTCCCTTCGCTACCGAAGAGGTCTGGGGCTGGTGGCGGACCGGTTCAGTGCACCGTGCTGAATGGCCGACCGCCGTTGAGGTGGATGGCGACACCACTCTGCTGGCTACCGTGGGCACTGCGCTCAGCGGTGTCCGCAAAGCGAAGTCCGAGGCCAAGGTCAAACAGCGCACCGAGGTCCTGTCCGCAACCATCACGGCCTCCGAGTCCCTGACCACGCAGCTCAAGGCCGGGCTGGGCGACCTGAAGGCCGCCGCGAACGCCCGCGAACTGACCCTGGTGGCAGGCGACGGCGACCTCACAGTCAGTGACGTGGTCCTGGCAGCCCCGGAGGAGCAGCCGACCGCCTGACCTCAGCCGGGCCCCGTAGGGTCCGCGTGCCTGAGGGTCGTCAGCCTGTTTCCTGGCAAAGGGGAAGCCCCATCAGCGTTTTGCCGTTGGTGGGGCTTCGACTTTGCGGCCATCTGGTGACGTCTTGATGGTCTGGCAGGATCCTTGGAATTTCAGGTCTTCCTACCTCGTCACTGGTAGCTTATATCTGACTTTGCCGAAGGCTGCGTCAGATATATATCACTGAATCTTTGGTTTCTGCGTCTCACTTCTTTCGAAGTGGGTAAGAACCATTCTGGTCGCGCCCCGAGGGAAGCGCAAGAGCCCCGCAAGAACTACATGAGAGTAATTCTTCCGGGGCTCGTTGCTGCCCGAAATGCCGCCGGCCAACCGGGATCAGTTGAATTCGGGGCTTTCGGTGCGGCTGCGCTTGATCTCAAAGAAGTGCGGGTAAGAGGCCAGGGTAACCGTGGCGTCCCACAACTGCCCGGCCTGTTCACCCCGCGGAATACGGGTCAGCACCGGACCGAAGAATGCTATTCCGTTGAAGGCAACAACCGGCGTGCCGACGTCCTGGCCCACCAACGAGATGCCTTCTTCGTGGCTTGCCCGCAACTGGGTGTCGAAGGCGTCCGTAGTGGCAGCGTCCGCCAGGCTTGCCGGAAGGCCACACTCGGCAAGGGCCTTGCTGATGACGATGCCAACGTCCTTCTCGCCGCCAACATGGATCAGCGTACCCATGGCGTCATACAGTGGCTTGACCACCTTGTCACCGTGCTGCTCCTTGGCGGCGATGATGACGCGCACCGGGCCCCAGCCCCTATCCATGAGCTCCCGGTAGCCGGCGTCAAGATCGCGCCCCTCGTTCAGGACAGAAAGGCTCATCACGTGCCAGATGGTCTTGATGTCGCGGACTGCTTCCACCTCACCGATCCAGCGCGAAGTGACCCAGGCGAACGGGCACAGCGGATCGAACCAGAAATCTGCTTGGTTGGTGCTCTCAGGCATGCTTAAATCCTCTGGGTTGTTGGGTATTGCGGATGTAGTGTTCGGAGGCGGGGCCGCACAGATCAGGCGGACTTACGGCGCTTGGCTACGTGCGGGATCAGGGTGGGTTCGGCCTTCTTCAGGACGACGTCCGCGGTGATGACTACGCTGGCCACGTCTTCGCGGCTGGGCAGGTCAAACATGACCGGCAGCAGCACTTCCTCCATGATCGCGCGGAGGCCACGGGCACCCGTGCCGCGCTCCAGAGCCTGGTCTGCGATGGCATTGAGTGCGTCGTCGTCGAAAGCGAGTTCCACACCGTCGATCTGGAACATCTTCTGGTACTGCCTGACCAGCGCGTTCTTGGGCGTGGAAAGGATCTGGATGAGAGCGTCCCGGTCCAGGCTCGAAACCGTGGTGATCACGGGCAGTCGGCCAATGAATTCCGGGATCAGGCCAAACTTCAGCAGGTCTTCAGGCATGACCTCGCCATAGGAGTCCACCTTGTTGCTGGCATCGTTGAGCGGCGCGCCGAAGCCGATACCCTTGCGCCCCGAGCGCGAGCCGATGATCTCTTCGAGACCGGCGAAGGCGCCTGCCACGATGAACAGCACGTTCGTGGTGTCGATCTGGATGAATTCCTGGTGGGGGTGCTTGCGACCACCCTGCGGCGGTACCGACGCAACGGTTCCCTCCAGGATCTTCAGAAGGGCCTGCTGGACACCTTCACCGGAAACATCCCGGGTGATGGAGGGGTTTTCGCTCTTGCGCGAAATCTTATCGATTTCGTCGATGTAGATGATGCCTTGTTCAGCCTTTTTGACGTCGTAGTCCGCCGCCTGAATGAGCTTGAGGAGGATGTTCTCCACGTCCTCACCCACGTAGCCGGCCTCGGTCAGCGCCGTGGCATCGGCAACGGCGAACGGAACGTTCAGCCGCCGCGCCAGGGTCTGGGCAAGGTAGGTTTTGCCGCAGCCCGTGGGGCCGATCAGCAGGATGTTGGATTTGGCGATTTCGACGTCGTCGTGGTGGCCGCCGTCCGCGAGGCTGCCGCTCTTGGGGGCGTGGCCGGCCTGGATCCGCTTGTAGTGGTTGTAGACGGCGACTGCGAGGGAACGCTTGGCGGGTTCCTGGCCAATGACGTACTCCTGCAGGAAGTCGAAGATTTCGCGGGGCTTGGGCAGTTCGAAGCTGCCCAGATCGGCGACTTCCGCGAGCTCTTCCTCAATGATCTCGTTGCAGAGCTCAATGCATTCGTCGCAGATGTAAACACCGGGCCCGGCAATGAGCTTGCGCACCTGCTTCTGGCTCTTTCCGCAGAAAGAACACTTCAGCAGATCCGTGCTCTCGCCAATCCGAGCCATATGTGAACCCCTTTAGTATCTTGCTGCCAGGCAGCTGTGCACCGTTGCTGGAATCGTGGCGGGCCTCGGAGGGCCGGCCGTGACACCTTCCACTCTAAGTCACAATTGGCCGCAAGGGTGGAAAGCGACGGCCGGTGCGGCCCAAATACTGGACTGCACCGGCCGCTGAAGAGCCTTGCTACCTGGTGATTGCCTGCGGCTTCATCTTGCGGGAATCAAGCACCTGGTCGATGAGCCCGTAATCCAGGGCCTCGGCGGCCGTCAGGATCTTGTCTCGCTCGATGTCGTTGTTGACCTGCTCAGGCGTGCGGCCCGAGTGCTGGGCCAGCGTGTCCTCAAGCCAGGAGCGCATCCGCATGACCTCCGCGGCCTGGATCTCGAGGTCCGAGGCCTGACCGCCCTGGCCGCCGGAGAGGGCAGGCTGGTGGATCAGGACGCGGGCGTTGGGCAGGGCAAGGCGCTTGCCCGGGGTGCCGGCGGCAAGGATGACGGCAGCAGCGCTTGCGGCCTGACCGAGGCAGACGGTCTGGATCTCCGGGCGGATGTACGTCATGGTGTCGTAGATCGCGGTCATGGCCGTGAAGGAGCCGCCCGGGGAGTTGATGTAGAGCGTAATGTCCCGGTCCGGGTCGGTGGACTCGAGCACCAGCAACTGGGCCATGACGTCGTCGGCCGAGGCGTCGTCAATCTGGACACCGAGGAAGATGATGCGGTCTTCGAAGAGCTTGGTGTACGGGTCCTGGCGCTTGAAGCCGTACGGCGTGCGCTCTTCGAACTGGGGAAGTACGTAGCGGCTGGTCGGAAGGTTACCGGCAGTCGATCCGAAGTTGTAGGTCATTTTTGTTGCTCCTGATCTGAATGTTCGAAAGTGCCGGGTTACTTCTCGGATGCCGACTCGCCGGAGGTGCCGTTGGCGGTGCCCCCACCGCCGGACACGGAACCGGCGTGGGCCGCAATCTTGTCGAAGAAGCCGTACTCGAGGGCTTCGGTGGCAGTGAACCACTTGTCGCGGTCGTTGTCCTTGAGGATGGTTTCCACGGACTGGCCGGTCTGGTCCGCAGTCAGTTCAGCCATGACCTTTTTCATGTGCAGGATCAGTTCAGCCTGGATCTTGATGTCCGAGGCCGTGCCGCCGATGCCGCCGGAGGGCTGGTGCATCAGAACGCGTGCGTTCGGCGTGGCATAGCGTTTGCCCTTGGTGCCCGAGGACAGCAGGAACTGGCCCATGGAGGCTGCGAGGCCGGTGGCCACGGTGACGACGTCGTTGGGGATGAACTGCATGGTGTCGTAGATGGCCATGCCAGCCGTGACGGATCCGCCGGGCGAGTTGATGTAGAGGTAGATGTCCTTTTCCGGGTTCTCCGCGGAAAGGAGCAGCAACTGCGAACAGATGGCGTTGGCGTTGTCGTCGCGCACCTCGGAGCCCAGCCAGATGATCCGCTCTTTGAGGAGCCGGTTATAGATGTAGTTGTCCTGGGCGGCCGGATCGACAGTCGCCATCCGGGGGGTCTCTGCGTGCTGTGACATGTGTACTTACCTCTCGCTGGTGACGGTGACATCACTGAACTTCACTACTTGGACACTAACCGGTTTACTGGCCGATTTGTTCGCCGGAATCGCGCTGTTCGCTGACGGCGCACGATCCCCCGGCAGCCAGCGAAGCAATGCCGTTCCCGGGCCGCGGCCTTAACGAAAGCAGCCCCTGGACCGGTTGGTCCAGGGGCTGCCGTCAGTTGCACTGCCGAGGGCGTATTAGAACTTCACGGCTGCCGGGTCGTCGCTCGGGGTGGCTTCCGTCTCCGGGGTGGCGTCCTCGGTGGACTCTTCAACGGCGGGAGCTTCTTCTTCGCCGCCGGGGCGGACGAAATCGCTGAGGTCAACGGCCTTGCCGTCGGTGTCAGTTACGGTGGCCTGGCCCAGGACAACGGCCAGTGCCTTCCGGCGGCGGACCTCGGAAACCATCATGGGGACCTGGCCGCTCTGATCGATGATCTGGGCGAACTGGTTCGGGTCCATGCCGTACTGGCTGGCGGTGGAGACGATGTAGTCGATCAGCTCGTTCTGGCTGACGTTGACTTCTTCCTTTTCCGCGATCGCGTCGAGGATGATTTCGTTCTGGAAGGCGCGGGCAGTGTTGGCCTTGACCTCTTCGCGGTGCTCCTCGGTGTCGTGCTCGCCCTCACCGTGGCCGTTGCCCTCCTTGAAGTGGGCTTCGAGCTGCTCTTCAACCACAGAGTCAGGAACGGGGACCTCGACGAGCTCAACGAGCTTGTCCAGAACCTTGTCGCGGGCCTCTACGCCCTGCTCGACAACCTTGGAGTCCGCAGCCTGCTTGGCCAGGTCTTCGCGGAGTTCAGCGAGGGTGTCGAACTCGGAAGCCAGCTGGGCGAAGTCATCGTCGGCCTCGGGGAGCTCGCGCTCCTTGACGGCCTTCAGGACGACCTTGACCTGGGCGGACTCGCCGGCGTGGTCGCCGCCCACCAGGGTGGTGTCGAAGATGGCATCTTCGTCGACGCTGAGGCCGGTCACGGCTTCGTCGAGGCCTTCGAGCATGGTGCCTGCGCCTACCTGGTAGGACAGGCCGGCAGCGGAGTCAACGTCGGCGCCGTCAATGGTGGCGGTGATGTCGATGGTCAGGAAGTCGCCATCGGCAGCGGGACGGTCCACGGACTTGAGTGTGCCGAAGCGGCCACGCAGTTCGTCCAGGGCCTTGTCCACGTCCTCGTCGGAGGATTCAGCGGCCGCTACCTCAACCTTGATGCCGGCGTAGTCCGGGAGTTCGATCTCGGGGCGGACATCAACCTCGGCGTGGAACTTCAGTTCCCCGTCGGTGGAGGTGGGGTCCGGAACTTCGGTGATCTCAACCTCGGGACGGCTCAGGGGGCGGATGCCGGATTCCTGAACTGCAGCCTGGTACCAGCCGTTGAGGCCTTCGTTGATGGCCGTCTCCAGGACGTAGCCGCGGCCGACGCGCTGGTCGATCAGCTTGGAGGGGACCTTGCCCTTACGGAAGCCAGGGACCTGGATCTGCGAAGCAACAGTCTTGTAGGCCTCGTCGATGCTGGGCTTCAATTCCTCAAAGGGGACCTCAACATTGAGCTTGACCCGCGTGGGGGTGAGGTTCTCGACAGCGCTCTTCACGGTCTAAGTACTCCTGGGGTTTGTGGGATGGGTATCTGCAAGCAATTCTTCCCCGGGCCGCGTAGGCGGTCGAGGCCGCAGAGTCGGGGTGACAGGATTTGAACCTGCGACTTCCTGCTCCCAAAGCAGGTGCTCTAGCCAAGCTGAGCTACACCCCGTAAGTGCACAGGCAAGTCTACGGTCATTCCTGCCCTGTTTGCACATTTGACACGTGGGGCATGAATTAGGTTTAGTTGTATCCGGCTTCAACAGCCAGCCCGAAGAACGCAGCAGACCGGCATACCGGCGAATCTGCTTTTTCCGGGGACGTAGCTTAATGGTAAAGCCTCAGTCTTCCAAACTGATTACGCGGGTTCGATTCCCGTCGTCCCCTCCAGACAGGCAGGGCCCCTCGACGGGGCCCTGCTTTTTTGTTTCCAAACTGCGGCTCCCGTCCCTGCTATTCCTGGCAGGCCGGGCACCAGTACAGCTTCCGGCCAACCAGTTCTGTCATGGCCACCGGTGCGGCGCAGACCCTGCACGGGAGCCCTTCCCGCTTGTACACGTAATGCGCCTCGTCCCCCGAGGGCAGCACGGCGCCTTCCTCCCAATACGCCGCCGGCGTGGTGATGATCCGCCCGTCGCGGACGCCATCGGCCATTACCGCGGCTGTATCGTCCCACAGCAACCCGGCAGCCCCTGCGGCTAAACCGTTACCGGGCAGCCACGGATTGAGCCGTTGGCGGAACAGCACTTCGGCCCGGTAGACATTTCCGACGCCGGCTATCACCTTCTGGTCCATCAGCAGCGCCGCGATGGGCGTCTTCCTCGACAACACGCCGGTCACGAAACGGGCCTTGTCCTCGCGCAGGTTCCGCAGCGGGTCCGGTCCGAGCCGGGCCAGGACGGCGCGCGCCTCGGCCTCGGTGATGGCGGCGCAGGTGGTGGCGCCGCGGAGGTCCGCCCAGCCGTGCCGGCTCACGAGGCGGACGCGGACGGCGCCTTTGGGTTCGGGCGGCCCCGCGTACCCCACCGCATCTGGGTCCTCAAAAAGTTCGTTCTCACCGATCTTCCGCGGCGCACCGATGCTGGACGCGCCGCGGAAGGTGGCATCGCCGCCAAAGTCCCAGGCGCCGTAAAGCCCCAGGTGGACGTGCAGCACCACGGCGTGGTCGAAATGCAGGAAGAGGTGCTTGCCGTGGGCACGGGAGTCCGTCAGCACTTGGCCGTCCAGGAGCGCCGCGCCGGCCGCGAACCGGCCCTGCGGGCTGCTGACGGACAATGGTTCGCCGGTAAACACGTCGCCGAACTGTTGGGCCAGGCGGCGGACTGAGTGCCCCTCCGGCACTACTCGATGACCTCGCCGGTGGCCTCATAGGCCGCGATCTTGCCGATCCGGCGGACGTGGCGCTCGTCGTTGCTGAACGGCTCGGCGAGGAAAGCTTCGATCAGCTCCGTGGCTTCCTCCACTGTGTGCTGGCGGCCCCCGACGGCCACCACGTTGGCGTCGTTGTGTTCGCGCGCCAGCGTGGCGGTGGAGTGGTTCCACGCGAGTGCTGCGCGGACGCCCTTGACCTTGTTGGCCGCGATCTGTTCGCCGTTGCCCGAACCGCCCAGGACGATGCCCAGTGCATGGACGCCCGCCTGCTGGTCCGCCACCACGGCGAGCGCCGCGTTGATGCAGAACGACGGGTAGTCATCCAGCGCGTCATACTCCTTGGGGCCGTGGTCCACCACGTCATAACCCTTGGCAGTGAGATGGCTGACCAGGTGGGCGCTGAGTTCCATGCCTGCGTGGTCGGTGGCGATGTGTACCCGCGGGAAGGCAGGGGAAGAAGTCACAGCAGTGTCCGTTCGTTTCGGGCCGGGGTCAGATCAACATCGACAAGAATACTAGGATCCGGTCTCGCCGGGACCCGGACCGGTGCCCCCGCGCTGCGCCCTCGCTGCGACGCGCGTCAGGACCTCAGCGAGCCGGGCGGCCTTCGCAGCGCTGCCGCCGCTGACCGCCACCTTGTGTCCGTCAGTTTTTCGGACGACGACGGCGGGGCCGCTGCTGACCAGCATCGCGGCGGTACCGCCGTGGTTACGGTAGCCCCACCCCCCGTAGTCGGCTGCGCGGACGTCCGCGGCACTGGCGGCGGAAATCGCGGCCGCGGGGACGTCCATGACCGGCAGGACGCCGGCCACCAGCACGCGCAGGCCCCGGCGGTCGGCCTTGACCCGGGCGAAGAGGAACGCGGCGGCCACCGCGGCAAGGCCCGCCAGGAGGGCACCAAGCCAGGGAAGCGCCACGGCAATCAGGGCGGACGGAAAGAGGCTGGCAACGGCAATCATGACAAACACGGAGCTTCGGGCGTGCACCCAGAGCCGGTACGTGTCCCCTGCCAAATCGGGATCCAGCTCACGGGCGAGCGCAAGCTCAAGGGCGCGGTCATCGTCGGGCGACCACTGGCTGTCAGCCTTGAAAACGAAACCCATGATGACTCCCAGCGCCAATGCCGCGCCGCTTCCCATCGCAAGGACGATCGCGTCCACGTGGGACTCCCGGGCATCGGCGAGCCCGGTCTGGCCTACCAGCCCCGCCGCCAGGACAGTGGTGACGAAGAGGCTCACGGACAGTCCGGCGCCCATCATGATCCGCCGCATCACGGTGGGCCGGGACAGGGGCACCGCCTGGGACAGCACCAGCCAGCCGGCGGCCAGGATCAGCGCAGCACCGCCCCCCGCATAGGCACCGAACGGCGCAAAGTAAGCGCCGCCGTCGGACGTCCAGCCAATGGCAACCGGGTTCGGAAGATCGGCACGCAGCAAAAAGGCGCTAAACACAAAAGCGCCGGCAAGGACCACCGGAAAGCCCACCGCGAAGCGCAGCGCCCTGGCATCCACCGAATCCCGGAACTTTCCCATGCTCTAACGCTACTACCGCCAGCGGCCGTGACAGAATGACTTCACTTGTGCCGGAGCAGGCCACCGCCCGCCGGCAACCGAATACTTCTGGAGGCCCCACTTGCCAGGTATGAACCTGACTCGCGCCGAAGCCCGCGAGCGTGCCGAACTCATCAACGTCGACTCCTACGAGGTCGCTCTGGACCTCACCAGGGGCGGGCAGGTCTTCGGGACCACCACCACGGTGAAGTTCACGGCCGTGCCCGGCTCCTCCACCTTCATCGACGCCGTCACCCATTCAGTGCACAGCGTCACCCTCAACGGGCAGGCACTGGACCCGGCGACTGTCTCCGACGGCGTCCGCATCCAGCTGCCGGACCTGGCAGATACCAACGAACTCACCGTGGTGGCCGACGCGCCATATATGAACACGGGCGAAGGCCTGCATCGTTTCGTGGATCCGGTCGATGGCGAGGCGTATCTGTACACCCAGTTCGAAGTGCCCGATTCGCGCCGCATGTTCGCGGTCTTCGAACAGCCGGATCTGAAGGGCACGTTCGCCTTCACCGTCACGGCACCGTCGCACTGGGACGTCATCTCCAACTCCCCCACCCCCGAGCCGGTGCCTACGGCTTCGGGCAGCGACGACGGCCCCAGCTCCGTCTGGGCGTTTGCCCCCACGCCGCGGTTGTCCTCATATGTCACAGCACTCATCGCCGGCCCGTACCAATCAATCCGCAGCGAAGTGGCCAGCTCCGACGGCCGGGTGATCCCGCTGGGCGTCTTCGCCCGGAAATCACTGATGCAGTATCTGGACGCGGACAACATCTTTGAACTGACCCGGCAGGGCTTCGAATTCTTTGAGGCACAGTTCGGCGTCGCGTATCCGTTCGAAAAGTACGACCAGCT
Organism: Pseudarthrobacter sp. TAF60_1; assembly: GCF_052113505.1. NCBI lineage: Bacteria > Bacillati > Actinomycetota > Actinomycetes > Micrococcales > Micrococcaceae > Pseudarthrobacter > Pseudarthrobacter sp. TAF60_1. The sequence goes on along the minus strand of NZ_JBFRDI010000002.1, from coordinate 30,908 downwards.
GTTTGTGCCAGAGTTCAATGCCGGTGCCATGGAGAACGCCGGTGCTGTGACCATCCTTGAGGGCTATGTGTTCCGCAGCAAAGTCACCGGCGCGCAGATCGAACGCCGTGCCATCACCGTGCTGCACGAGCTCGCCCACATGTGGTTCGGGGACCTGGTGACCATGCGCTGGTGGAACGACCTTTGGCTCAACGAGTCCTTCGCCGAATACATGTCGCACCTCGCCGCGGTGGAAAACACCACCTTCACGAGTGCTTGGACAACGTTCGCATCAGTGGAGAAATCCTGGGCCTACCGCCAGGACCAGCTCCCCACCACGCATCCGATCTTCGCCGAAATCAACGATCTGCAGGACGTGGAAGTCAACTTCGACGGCATCACCTACGCCAAGGGCGCCTCGGTGCTGCGCCAGCTTGTGGCCTGGGTGGGGCCGGAACAGTTCATGGCCGGCGTCCGCGAATACTTCGCCAAGCACGCGTGGCAGAACACCGAGCTCAGCGACCTCATGGCGGAACTGGAAAAGGCCAGCGGCCGCGACCTTGACCAGTGGGGCCGGCTCTGGCTGGAGACCGCCGGCGTCAACACCCTTACGCCCGAACTCGAGGCGGATGCGGACGGCAAACTCACCGCCTTCAGCATCGTCCAGTCCGCCGTGGCTGAGTGGCCCACCATCCGTCCGCACCGGCTGGCCGTCGGGTTCTACAACCTGGACAGCGCCGGCAAGCTGGAACGCGTTCACAGGGAGGAACTCGACGTCGACGGCGAACACACCGAGGTGCCCGCGCTGGTTGGGCTGGCGCAGCCGGACCTGATCCTCGTGAACGATGACGACCTCGCCTACGCCAAGGTCAGGCTTGACGAGAAGTCGCTGGCCACGGCCACGGCCCACCTGAAGGATTTCGGCGACAGCCTTCCGCGCACCTTGGTCTGGAACTCCGCGTGGGACGCCGCCCGCGACGGCGAGTCCCCCGCACGCCGGTACGTGGAGCTGATCCTGGCCAACGTGGCGGCCGAATCGGACTCGTCCGTCATTCTGGTCCAGTTGCGGCAGCTGGCCACCACCTTGAACTTCTATGTTGCCGAGGAGCACCGCGCAGCCACCACCGTGGCGGCTGTGGACACCCTGTGGGACCTGGCCAGCGCAGCAGCCGGTGGCTCGGACGCCCAGCTTCAGTTTGTGAAGTCGTTCGCCCTGCTGGCTTCCAGTGGCACCCAGCTGGACACCGTGGGCGGCCTCCTGGACGGCTCTGTAGCGCTGGAGGGACTGGCAATGGACCAGGACCTGCGCTGGGAACTGCTCGCGTCGCTGGTGGCGGGCGGTCGGCTGGGCAAGGAAGAGATCGACGCGGAACTGGAGCGCGACAACACGGCCAGCGGGCAGAACGCTGCCGCACTGGCCACGGCGGCCATCCCCACCCCGGAGGCCAAGGCTGCCGCCTGGGACTCGATCGTGGTCAAGGGCGAGCTCTCCAATGCGCTGCAGGGTTCGGCAGTCAACGGCTTCATGCGCGTCCTGGACCGGTCACTGCTGGAGCCGTACGCGGAAAAATACTTCGACGCCGTTCCGGGGATCGTCGCGAACCGCACCCATGCGCTGGCCCAGCAGATCGTCGTCGGGCTTTACCCGGCGCTGCTGACAACGCAGGCCACGGTGGACCGGACGGACGCGTTCCTGGCCGGCCTCCCGGCGGATAGTGCCGCGCTGCGGCGGATGATGCTGGAAAACCGCGACGGCGTGGCCCGGGCGCTGCGGGCACGCGCGGCTGACGTCCTTCCGGGCGATGCGTAGGCTGGCGGCATGAGCCTGAGTCAGCACCACTATTCGTTGGCGGTTCAGTGGACCGGCAACCTGGGCGAGGGGACGTCGTCCTACCGCGGCTATTCACGCGACCACGACATCGCGATCCCCGGACTGCCGGTTCTCAAGGGCTCAGCCGATCCGACGTTCCACGGGGACCGTGAGCGGTACAACCCGGAGCAGCTGCTGCTGGCGGCGCTGGCGCAGTGCCACATGCTGTCCTTCCTGCACGTGGCGGTGCGGCACGGGGTGGTTGTCACTGATTACCGGGACGAGGCCACGGGACGCCTGCACCTTAACCAGGACGGCAGTGGACAGTTCGAGTCCGTCACACTGAACCCGCGGGTCACGGTGGCGGATCCGGCCCATGTGGAGTTGGCAGAGCAGCTTCACCGGGAAGCGAACCAGGTCTGCTTCATCGCCCGGAGCGTCAATTTCCCGGTGCTGCACTCCCCCGTGACTGTGACGGCCTGACCCGAAACCCAACTAGCTCGCAGATAACGCACTCAAATCGTCGTCTGAGTGCGTTTAATGCGAGCCAGTTGGGGTGGCAGAAATCAGCGGCTTAGCAGAAGCTCCTGAGCGAGCCGGGCTTCCGTTGCCGGTGCCAGTCCGGCCTTACGGTGGCGCGCCAGGCCTTGGCGGCGCTCGTCCGCGAGCGTGTCCGCCACGGTCTCTTGCCAGGGCCTCGTGATCAGCCCCGCGGCCCTGGCCGCGTCGTTGCTACGGGTGGAGAACCCGTCGTGGCCGGGTGGCAGCCACAGCGGCAGGGAATCCGGTCCGGACCAGTAGTCGATGCCGCGGGCCACGAGCCATTCCTCCGGAGCGCTCAGCTCTTCGCCCTCGAACCCGGCGGCGGTCCGCGACTCCGCAATGTAGTCGCCGAACGGCACGTGGTCCCCCACCGCATTCAGCGGGCCAGTCACGCCCCGCTCCGCCGCAGTGAGGATCCAAGCCGCGAGGTCCCGCACGTCAATGACCTGGGTGGCGTGACCGGCGATGTCAGGGACGACGGCGGCCCGGTTGTCCCGCGCAAACCTCGCCGGCCAGTAACCATAGCGGTCAGTCCCATCCCCGGGACCACCGATCAGGCCGGCACGGCAGAGATGCGCGTTGCCTCCGGTGACCTCGAGTGTTTCCTGTTCGATGGCTGCTTTGGACTCCCCGTAGTTTTCGGGAGTGGATTGGGTGCCGGGCGCCAGGGGCTGCAGAAGCGCGGCGTCCTCGGCCGCCTCCGGCGTTGAATGGTCCGCGTAGACGGAACAGCTCGACACGAACGTCCAGTGGCCCGTCCGGCTAGCCAGCGCTGCCAGCGCTTCGTTGGCCGGCACAGGATCACGGGCCACGTCGATGACGGCATCCCAGTCCCCGGCCACCTCCAGGTAACTTTTCGCGCCGAGTGAACGGTCTGCCTGCACCCACCGGACGCCCGATGGTGGCTCCGCCACAGAACCACGGGCCAAGCATGTGACCTGATGCCCCGCAGCCACTGCCTGCCGGGTGACTTCAGAGGAGAGAAAGGCTGTTCCGCCGAGGACGAGGATGCGCATGGGTCCACGGTACGGCGCTAATGTTGAAGGAGAACAGAGCCTTAAGCGCCGGGCGAACCCGCGCAGGCCTACGTTATCCCCGGCCGCCGCCGGAGACCCCAAGGAGTTTCACCCTTTATGTTCAGCATGCTGTCGATCCTTCCATCCGCCGCCAGTAAACCCGACGGCATCAGCATCACAGGAATCGTGATCAGCCTCGGAGTTGGCATTGCTGTCTGGCTGGTGGCGACGTTCGTCATTTCCCGGATCAGCAAGCGGGTGGCCTCGGGGAGCAACTTCTTCAAGAAGGCTCACTTCAAGTGGGTTGCCCCCGCCATCCGGGCCCTGGACCATGAACGCCGCGTGCAGCGGGCTGAGACCATCGGTTCGCTTCTCAACAGCATCGTCGGTGTGCTCGTGGCGGTCATCACCAGCATGTACGTACTGCAGAACCTGGACATCAACATCGCCCCGCTGCTGACCAGTGTGGGCATCCTGGGTGTTGCCATCGGTTTCGGCGCCCAGCAGCTGATCCGAGACTTCCTCGCCGGCATCTTCATCACCATCGAGGACCAGTACGGGATCGGCGACGTCATCGAAACCAGCGAGGTGGTGGGCGTAGTGGAGTCCATGGGGCTGCGCATCACCCGCGTCCGCTCCGAGGACGGCGCCATCTGGTACCTCCGCAACGGTGAAATCCTTCGCGTGGGCAACCGTTCGCAGGGGACCTACGTACCCGTCGAGGTTCCGGCTGAGGACAACGAGGCCGCTTTGCACGAACCGGCCACGAACACCGAGACTAAGAAGACTGACCAGAAGGCGGGAGAATAGAGCCATGACCATACCCGTCGAACCGCAGCGGCCACGCCAGCTCATGCAGAACGATCCGTTCAGCCAGCCCGGCTACACCGACAATTTCTATGACGCCGTGGGCGGGCATGAGACTTTTGTCCGGCTTATAGATGTGTTCTACGACGGCGTGGCCACGGACCCGCTGCTGCGCCCGATGTACCCGGAAGAGGACCTTGGACCAGCCAAACGACGCTTCCGGATGTTCCTGGAACAGTACTGGGGCGGGCCCACCACTTACAGCGACGAACGCGGCCACCCGCGCCTGCGGATGCGGCACATGCCGTTCCGGGTCACCCCTGAGGCAAAGGAACGTTGGCTGTTCCACATGCGGACTGCGGTGGACTCCCTGGAGTTGCCTCCTTTGTACGAGGGAACGCTTTGGGACTACATGGAACGCGCCGCCCTGTCCATGGTGAACAGTCCTACAGACGCCTAGAGGCCACTGCCTGTCCGCACCAGAACGTGCCCGCGTGAACCGCTAAGACGGAACCACCGGCCTGCCCGGTAAAGCACTTGTTCCCCCTCGGCGAGGAACCCCAGGGTGAGGGCCGCGAAGGCTGCTCCTGCCGGGAGGCCGGAGTCGTCCAGGGCACGTCCCCACACCGCGGCACGCGCGTTGTTGACGATCAGGGCCCCGGGCTGCGCGGGAACAATTCCCGCCACCTCGGTGATGCCGGCTTCAGCGGCCCGGCGGAGTTCGGAATCCTGCAGCTGGCCGATCCGCTCCCAGCCCGTCCGCGGCGCGCCGACTCCCGTCCACGATTCGGTGACGGTGGACGCGGGAACCGGCAGCTCGACGTCGTCCTCCCCTGCCCTGGCCAGACGGTCCAGGACCGCTGACAACGCAACGGTGGCGTCAACCGTGGAAGGCTCCGCCAGCCCGATCGTCCGCAGTCCCAGGATGGTCGGCGTGCTTTCGCCCAGCAGCCGCGGCCGCAGGACACACACGTACGCCGCTAATACGGAGCCGGAGGCCTGGAGCCGGATGGCGCCGTCGTCAATTGCTTTGGCGCGGGTGGCGAAGGTGCGGAGATCGGCGAGATCTCGCGGATCGGTGAAGCGCAAGGACTGGGTGAGGAGATCAGACACACCATGAACACTACCGGCTGCGCCTTGGTTGAGCGGTGCCGGGGCTGCGTCTAGAGTCGAACCATGACTGAAGCCGAAACCGGACTGCTGGCGCCGCCCAGCGGCGACCCCACGTCCACACTCATCCAACTGCTCGACCTGGGCGAGTTGGAAGGGGCCAGGACGGACGAAGACATCTTCCTGGGGCCGTCGGCGCAACCGCAGCCCCGTGGGCGGGTGTTCGGCGGCCAAGTGCTTGCGCAGTCACTGATTGCCTCCATGCGTACGGTGGACCCGGACCGCTACGTCCACTCCATGCACGGCTACTTCCTGAGGCCCGGCGACGCCAACAAGCCCATCACGTTCGGGGTCCAGCGGCTGCGGGACGGCCGGTCCTTTTCGGCCCGGCGCGTCCACGCATACCAGGAAGGCGTGCCCATCCTGTCGATGATCGCGTCGTTCCAGGACCCGGATGAAGGCCTTGACCACGAGTCGCACATGCCTGCCGGGATTCCCAGCCCCGAATCGCTGCCCAGCACAGCCGAACTGCTGGGCAAATTCGACCATCCCGTCGCCCAGCACTGGGCCTATGAACGGCCCTTCGACATCCGGCACGTGGACCCGCCCATCTACGTTTCCGCCAAGGGGAAGCAGGAAGCCCGGAACGCCGTCTGGATGAAGACCTTCGGCCGCATGCCGGACGATGCGAACCTGCACCGGGCCGCACTGGCCTACGCCAGCGACTACACGTTGCTGGAATCCATCCTGCGCCGCCACGGCCTCAGCTGGATCACCCCCGGGATGAGCGTCGCCAGCCTGGACCACGCCATGTGGTGGCACCGGCCCGCCCGCGTGGACGAGTGGCTGCTTTATGTCCAGGAGTCCCCCAGCGCCCAGGGCGCGCGGGGCCTCGCCACGGGAAAGATCTTCAACCAGGCCGGCCAGCACGTCGCCTCCGTGGCACAGGAGGGCATGATCCGCTTGCCCACCGACCTGAAGGACAAAGTGGTGGGTGCAGTCCAGTCCAAACTCCTGCGGCACCAGATCCGCAAGGCCGTTCGGGACTGACTTCACTTTGGCAGCAAAAAGGCCGGCACCCTTCACACACACAGGGAGCCGGCCTTTTCTGGACCCGAATCAGTCGCGGGGATCAGTCGCGCGTGAGGCGCCGGTGCGTTACACGGTGCGGCTTGGCCGCATCAGGACCGAGCCGCTCGACCTTGTTCTCCTCGTAGGACTCGAAGTTGCCCTCGAACCAGTACCACTTGGAGGGGTTTTCCTCGTCGCCTTCATAGGCCAGGATGTGCGTGGCCACCCGGTCCAGGAACCAGCGGTCGTGCGAAACCACAACGGCGCAGCCGGGGAATTCCAGCAGCGCGTTCTCGAGGCTGCTGAGCGTTTCGACGTCGAGGTCGTTGGTGGGTTCGTCAAGGAGCAGCAGGTTTCCGCCCTGCTTGAGTGTCAGCGCCAGGTTGAGGCGGTTTCGCTCACCACCGGACAGCACGCCAGCCTTCTTCTGCTGGTCAGGTCCCTTGAAGCCGAAAGCTGCAACGTAGGCACGCGACGGCATTTCAACCTGGCCCACCTGGATGTAGTCCAGGCCGTCGGAAACAACTTCCCAGAGCGTCTTGTTCGGGTCGATGCCGCCACGGCTCTGGTCCGCGTAGGAGATCTTGACCGAATCACCGATCTTCAGCTCGCCGCCGTCGAGCGGCTCCAATCCCACGATGGTCTTGAACAGCGTGGACTTGCCCACACCGTTGGGACCGATGACTCCCACAATGCCGTTGCGCGGCAGCGTGAAGGACAGCCCGTCGATCAGGGTGCGGTCGTCGAAGCCCTTCCGGAGGTTCTTGGCCTCCAGGACGAGGCCGCCGAGGCGCGGGCCTGGCGGAATCTGGATCTCTTCGAAGTCGAGCTTGCGGGTGCGGTCTGCCTCGGCAGCCATCTCCTCGTAGCGGGCCAGACGGGCCTTGGACTTTGTTTGACGCCCCTTGGCGTTGGAACGAACCCATTCGAGTTCCTCGGTCAGGCGCTTGGCCTGCTTGGCATCCTTCTTGCCCTGGACTTCCAGGCGCGCACGCTTCTTCTCCAGGTAGGTGGAGTAGTTGCCCTCGTAGGGGTAAAGGTGGCCGCGGTCGACCTCAGCAATCCATTCCGCGACGTGGTCAAGGAAGTACCGGTCGTGAGTGACGGCCAGGACTGCGCCGGCGTAGCTGGAAAGGTGCTGTTCCAGCCACAGAACGCTTTCGGCGTCCAAGTGGTTGGTGGGCTCGTCCAGGAGCAGGAGGTCCGGCTTCTGCAGCAGGAGCTTGCAGAGCGCCACGCGGCGGCGCTCACCGCCGGATAGGAGGGTCACGTCGGCATCCGCCGGCGGGCAGCGGAGCGCGTCCATGGCCTGCTCAAGCTGGGAGTCGAGGTCCCAGGCGTCCGCGGCGTCTATGGCTTCCTGCAGCTGGCCCATTTCTTCGAGCAGCACGTCGTAGTCAGCGTCGGGGCTGGCCATTTCCTCGGAGATCTCGTTGAAGCGCTGGATCTTGCCGTAGATCTCGCCAACGCCCTCCTGGACGTTGCCCAGGACGGTCTTTTCCTCGTTCAGCGGCGGCTCCTGCAACAGGATGCCCACGGTGTAGCCGGGGCTGAGCCGGGCCTCACCGTTGGAGGGAGTGTCCAGGCCGGCCATGATCTTCAGGATGGTGGACTTACCGGCGCCGTTCGGGCCAACAACACCAATCTTGGCGCCAGGGAAGAAGGACATGCTTACGTCGTCAAGAATGAGTTTTTCGCCAACGGCCTTACGGGCCTTGGTCATTGTGTAGATAAATTCCGCCATGGTTCCAAATCTAGTGGGTTGGCGGGCATAACTCACATTCGGTGCCTAGGCCGCTGGCCCCACGAAGCACTTCCCGCTGGCAAGGACCGGCAGGATGGTAACTGATACGCTCCCGTCGCGGATGTGGCCGAGCACGCAGTCCTTGCCCTGCAGCACAGCGGATTCGATGGCATCGGCCTCCAGCCCGGTGGGCGTGCGGCTCGCCGATACTTCAAGGGCCGCCGGGGCGACACCGGCACCGGTGAGGGCCTCCTTAACCTGCGCTGTTGCCGGTTTGGGGGTTCCGGCTGCAAGCCGGCTCAGCGCATCCGTGACCGTCTGTTTCATTGCGGCGGTGGCGGGATTCTCCGTGGTGGTGGCCCCGGGCGCCCCTGCCGTGCCCTGCTTTGAGCTGCCTGGCTCAGGTGCCGCAGTGGTGCCCGACACGGTGGGTTCCACCGCCAAGGGGCTGGCAGCCGGCTGTGTGCCGGCCGACGAACCGCCGGTGCAGCCCGTCAACGCAAAGGCGGTCAGGCCGCCCGCTGTCAGCAGCGCCAAGGCCCTGCCCATGGCCGTTGTGCGCTGCCGGGTAAGCGCCGGCCGGCTGGTGACGGGGGTTGCCTGCCGGTTTTCGGTCGCGCGCTTCATGCCGCCATTCTGTCACGGCGCCAAGCCCCCAATGGAACCGCCGGGGTGCCGGACGAGCGCCGGCACCCCGGCGGCGCGCGCCCTGCCCGGTGACTTCAGGCTCCATCTCAGACGGCGGAATCGACGAGTTCGCCGGTTTCAGCGTCAACAGGGACGTAATTGCCGTCAGCGTCCTCGAGGAAGACCGCAGCCGCATCGCCGTCGACATGTTCCTCATCGTCCGGCTCCCCGCCCTCGTCAGGATCGGCGGGGCCTGCCTCGTGTGCATGTTGCGGTCCATTGTTGACTGTGCGGATGTAGTTGGCCGAACCCCACATGAGGTCGTGGCCCACAGACTCCGCATCGATTTCGTGCGCGAAGTGGATGCGGCCGTCCTTCTCCCACGTGCGCAGCTTGAGCCGGCCCACCACAATCACGCGCTGACCCTTCTTGATACTGCAGCCCATGTTCCCGGCCAGCTGGCGGTAGCCCTGGACGGTGAACCAGTTGGTGTGCGTGTCCACCCAAGTGCTGGTATTCCGGTCGAAACGCCGGGCCGTTGACCCGAGGCGGAACGAGGCGGTTCCCACTCCGGTTGTGGTGGTGGAGGTCTTGATGTCGGTGGCGACGAAGCCCCGGAACGTCATGTAATCGCTCATTGTCTTGTCCTGTCTCGGAAGGTGGTGCCGTAGCGGCAAAACCAGCATCGCGCGGACAGCATCAGGCCGCGAGGGACAGACTTCCGTATGTGGACAACCCCGGCTGGTACTGCTGTGTGGAGGACAAGTGCCACCCGTGGCGCGGCTTTGACGCAGCGGCACGCGGGGCAATGTAAACTTTTTCATGCGCCGGATTTCTGGTCGTGGCGCCACGTGCCCCAGTAGCTCAGGGGATAGAGCAGCGGCCTTCTAATCCGCCGGTCGGGGGTTCGATTCCCTCCTGGGGCACAACGGTAATGAGTTGAATGTTCCTCCGAGGACGCGTCGACTCGGACAAGAACACCCCGGTCTTCGGACCGGGGTGTTCTCAGCTGCTGGCGCGTTTCGCTCGGGCCCGGCCACAGAAAGGCGTCAGGCGAACGGCAGCACGCCCTCGGCGTAACGCGCCTTGACCGTCTCGATCACGGTGTCGCCGTCCGCGTCCCAGATCTCCTGGTTGAAGATTTCGACCTCGATATCGCCTGTGTAGCCGGCCTCCCGGACCCAGGTGGTGATGGTGGCGAAGTCAATGACGCCGTCGCCCATGTACCCGCGGGACAGCAGCGGATCAGCCGCGATGGGCATGTTGAAGTCGCAGACCTGGTAGGAGGCGAGGCGCCCCTCCCGGCCGGCGCGTTCAATCTGCGCCTTGAGCTCCGGATCCCACCAGACATGGAAAGTGTCGACGGCGACGCCAACGGTATGCGCGTCGAACGGCGCAGCCAGGTCCAACGCTTGCCCCAGGGTGGAGATAAGGGCGCGGTCGGCAGCATACATCGGGTGCAGCGGCTCGAGGACCAGCCGTATCCCGTTCTCGGCCGCGAATGGAACCAGATTCGCAAGCCGGTCGGCCACCCGTTGGCGGGCCGCCACCACGTCCTTCTCCCCCGTCGCAAGCCCGCCGACCACCAGGAAGAGTTCCCTGGTGTCCAGCGCAGCCGCTTCAAGGATGGCGGCGCGGTTGTCCGCCAGCGCAGCAGTTTGTCCCTCGGCGTCTACCGCGGTGAGGAACCCGCCGCGGCAGAGCGAGGATACGCGGAGGCCCGCGTCCCGGATCAGCTTCGCGGCCTTGTCCAGCCCGACTTCCTCAATGCGGTCCCGCCAAGGGCCGATTGCGGGCACGCCGGCGCGGACACACCCGTCCACCACTTCGGCAAGGTTCCACTTTTTGGTGGTGGCGCTGTTGAGGGACAGCCGCGAAAAAGGGGACGGTCCTGAACTGAAAGTCATACTCCCACTCCATTGATCCGCAGGTAATCGGACATCCGGAACGCGGCCAGGGCGGGGTCCTTCAGGAGGCCTGCCTGGTCGGCGAGTTCGAAGGTCTTGGCCAGGTGGCACACGGACCGGCCTGAATGCAGGCCGCCCACCATCTGAAAGCCGGGCTGCTTGCCGTTGAGCCAGGACATAAAAGCGATCCCGGTTTTGTAGTAGAAAGTCGGTGCACTGAAGATGTGCTTGCCCAGTTCCCGGGTGGAATCAAGGATGGCCCGGGCCTTGGCGGGCTCCCCGGCGTCGTAATTCTGCAGGGCCACCGAGGCGGCCGGATAGATCGCGGCGAAAATGCCCAGCAGTGCGTCCGAGTGGTGTGTGCCGTCGCCGTCGATTAGTTCCGGGTAGTTGAAGTCGTCGCCCGTATATAGGCGGACGTCCGCCGGTAGGGCCGCCCGCAGCGCAACCTCGTGCGAAGCGTCAAGAAGCGAGACTTTGACGCCATCCACTTTGTCCGCGTTGTCCCGGATCAGACGCAGGAACGTTTCGGTGGCCGTGGCGACGTCATCCGAGCCCCAGTAACCGGCGAGGGCGGGATCGAACATGGTCCCGAGCCAGTGCAGAATCACCGGCTGGTCCGCTTCCTGCAGCAGAGTCGAATAGACGTGCAGGTAGTCGTCCGGACCGTTGGCCACGCGGGCAAGCGCGCGGGAGGCCATGAGAATGACCTTGGGTCCGGCTTCACTGACGACGGCGATCTGCTCGCGGTAGGCGTTGATGACCGCTTCGATGCCTGCGGCTCCTTTAGGCAGCTGCTGCAGCTCCAGCTGGTCCGTTCCGGCCCCGCAGGCAACCAGGTCGCGAACAGATTTGCCTTTGGTGGCGGCGTCACCGGCGGAGACCACCGAGGCCGCTTCCACACCGGTGCGTTTGATGAGCTGCTGGGTTGCTGCCCAGTCCAGCCCCATGCCCCGTTGGGCTGTATCCATGGCATCCGCCACGCCCAGCCCGTAGGACCACAGCTCATGGCGGTACGCCATGGTGGCTTCCCAGTCGACGGAGGCAGGGGCTCCGGGAGTATTGTCCGCCAGGACTTCGGGGATCACGTGGGCAGCGGCGTAGGCACGGCGGGCAGTGAGCGGGGCGGTGGGGCGGGCCCAGGGTGTACCGCCCCGGAGGCGGTACTCGCGGGTGCCGCCGTCATGTGAGGGAAGGATCAGGGAAGTCATCAGAGCGCGATCTCAGGGATGTCGATGGTGCGCCGTTCGTCGCTGGACTGCAGGCCCAGTTCCGCCAGCTGCACGCCGCGGGCCGCGGACAACAGGCCAAAGCGGTGTTCGCGGCCTGCAACAACGTCGCGGAGGAATTCCTCCCACTGCAGCTTGAAGCCGTTGTCCAGCTCTGCGTTGGCCGGGACTTCCTGCCATTGACTGCGGAAGGATTCGGTCACGGGCAGGTCCGGGTTCCAGACGGGCTTGGGGGTGTGGGCGCGCTGCTGGGCAACGCACTTGTTCAAACCGGCGACGGCGGAACCATGCGTGCCGTCGATCTGGAATTCCACCAGCTCGTCGCGGTACACCCGCACAGCCCAGGAGGAGTTGATCTGGCCGATGACAGGCTCGCCGGCCGGGGTAACGAGCTCGAAGATGCCGTAGGAGGCGTCGTCTGCGGTGGCCTTGTATTCCTTGCCGGCCTCGTCCCAGCGGGCCGGGATGTGGGTGGCGGTCTTGGCATTGACGCTCTTGACCGTGCCGATGATGCCTTCCAGGACGTAGTTCCAGTGGCAGAACATGTCCGTGGTCATGCCGCCGCCGTCCTCCTTCCGGTAGTTCCAGGAGGGGCGCTGTGCCGCCTGGACATCGCCCTCGAAGACCCAGTAGCCGAATTCACCCCGAAGGGACACGATGCGTCCGAAGAAGCCCTCGTCAACCAGGCGGCGCAGCTTGACCAGACCGGGCAGGTAGAGCTTGTCATGCACTACCCCCGCGGTGACGCCAGCGTCCTTGCCGATCCGGGCCAGCTCGATTGCCTCCTCGAGCGTTTCGGCGGTGGGCTTCTCAGTGAAGATGTGCTTCCCGGCCAGCATGGCCTTCTTCAGGGTCGCGGACCGGAGGCTGGTCATGGAGGCATCAAAAATGACGTCCACCGAGGGGTCGTTGATGACGGAGTCCAGGTCTGTGGTCCATTCGGACACCTTGTGAAGTTCCGCGAGCTCGCGGATTTTGGCTTCGTTCCGGCCTACCAGGATCGGTTCGACCTGGACTTTCGTCCCGTCCTCCAGCGTGAAACCGCCGGCCTCCCGGATGGGAAGGATGGAACGCAGCAAGTGCTGGCGATACCCCATCCGGCCGGTAATTCCGTTCATGGCTATCCGGATCGTCTTCGTTTCGAAGCCCATGTTTCCTCCACGGTGAGTGAGTGTAGTGATGCTCAAGCAAACTGGGAAAGCGCATTCCCACTGCACCCATGATGCACTGGCCCGCTCTTCCTTGGCAAGCGCTTTCCCAAACATTCCCTAACTGCCATACTGAACCGAGAACCATTTGCCCCCAGAATTGCCCGAACAGGAGACGCTGTGGTTGCCAGTACCCTTTCCGAGGTTGCACGACTGGCCGGCGTTTCGCCGGCCACCGCGTCACGGGTCCTCAACGGCTCGGCCAGGACCCCCGGGCAGGACATCGCGGAGCGCGTTCGCACCGCTGCGGCATCCCTGGGCTACATTCCCAACGCCCAGGCCCAGGGGCTTGCCAAGTCCAGCTCCGGCCTGATCGGACTGATCGTGCACGACATCGCCGACCCGTACTTTTCGGCCATCGCGCGCGGGGTACAGGAAGCCGCCCGGGAACAGGGCAGGATGGTCCTCCTCGCAACAACCGCCGGTGCCCCGGCGGACGAGAGGGAAGCGGTGGCCGCCTTTGCCGCCCGGCGGGCAGATTCGATCGTGATCGCCGGATCACGCTCGGCCCGTCCCGAGGACGGCGAAGGGAACGCAGGGCTGGCGGCGGAGCTTGACCGCTACTGCCGCAACGGCGGTCAGGTAGCTGTTGTCGGCCACCCCGTCGTCGGGGCCTCCTCTACCGAGGGCTACCACGTGGTGACCGTGCCGAACGAGGAACTGGCCGCCAAGCTCGCATCCGAGCTGTCCGTTGCAGGTGACCACCACTTCGTCATCATCGGCGGTCCCGCCGGCCTGTTCACGTCAGACGACAGGATCCGTGGTTTCCAGCGCGGCCTGGCGGAGGCCGGATTGCCGCCGGCCGAAATCATCCGCACAGAGTTCAACCGCTCCGGCGGATTCGACGCCGGCGTCGCGTTGGCTGCCCGGATCAAAACTTCCCGGGCGGCGGCAAACCCCTCCGGAGAAGCGAAGCGGATCTGCATCTTTGCCGTCAACGACGTCATGGCCATCGGGGCGGCCGCGGCGTTGCGCTCCGAGGGCTTGCGCATCCCCCGGGATGCCATCATCGCCGGCTTTGATGACATTGAGACTCTCCGGGACTTCCGCCCGGCCCTCTCGACCGTGTACCTGCCGCTCGAGGAAATCGGCCGGCAGGCCACGCGCAGGGCAGCAGGAACGCTGGCCGAAGACGCTGCGCCGCCGACCCTCACCGGACATGTCACGCTCCGGCGCAGCACTGAAGGCGCGCTGCCGCCGGAAGGGAGCGGCTAGCAGGAACGTCCGACGCCGGCCCGACAGGACGCGGGGCACCTCGCCTGCCGCTCCGCCTAAAGTTACTGGATGGAGAACCGCGAACTCGTGGCAGCGATCCGAACGATGTTGATGGAGCGGGCCGACCCGGCGCGCGCTGCAGGCGCCCAGGCCTATATGAAGTCATCCATCCTTTCCCTCGGCGTCAGGGTTCCGGAGGTTCGCCGGTGCGTAATGGCCGCGGCCGCCGCCTTTCCGATGGAGTCGCCGGAACAGTTGCGCGCGACCGTCCTGGTGCTGTGGCGGGAAGCGCAATGGCGGGAAGAACAGTACGCGGCTATCGACCTCACCGGGCTCCGGCTGGTGGCCAGGGACCCCCTGATGCTCCCGGTGTATGAGGAGATCATTCGAACGGGGGCCTGGTGGGACTTCGTGGACGGAGTCAGCCAACGGATCTGCGGTTTGCTGCTGGCGCACCGGGCGCTGATGACGCCCGTGCTGCTTAAGTGGAGCACGGCTGATGACTTTTGGATCCGGCGCGCCGCCATCACGTCCCAGCTGAAGGCGAAGGCCGCGACCGATACCGAGCTGCTGCGCGCCGTGATAGAAGCCAATTTGGACGACACGGAGTTCTTCATCCGGAAAGCCATCGGCTGGGCCCTCCGGGAGTTCGCCAAGACCAATCCCGCGTGGGTCCGGGACTTCGTGACGGAACATGCCACGCAGCTGAGTCCCCTGTCCCGGAAGGAAGCGCTCCGGCATTTGAATCCCTAAATGACCGGACGCTCCGTGACGGGCTCCCCCGTCTTCCGGAAGAGCCGCTTGGTCCGCGGGTCCATGAACACCAGGTAGAGGCCGAAAAGCAGGCCAGTGATCGCAGCGGCAAAACGGGCCAGGATCAGGGCCAGACCCAGATCCTCGGTTTGCAGATAGGGAAAGACTTCCAGCTGGTCGGAAATCGCGTAGATCATAAAGAACGAAACGATGAAATATAGAGCCTTGACCTGCCAGTCGTTGCGGATGCCTGTGACCGCAAACAGCGGGATGAGCCACACCACGTACCAGGACTGGATCATCGGCGCCAGCACCACCACCGCCGCGAAAGCCAGGGTGAGCCGCCGGATCAGGCGCTCATGCTCACCCTTGAAGATCTGGAAGGCGACGATGCCCACGGCAAGTAGCTTGCCGGCGTCGAACACCCACCCCGCCAAAGTCCCGCCGTCCAGCCCGAAAGCGTTGGAAATGGAGGCAACCACCAGGCCCACCAGCCCCACCGGGGCGTACCAGATGAAGATGCTCCCGGGGGCCGAGAGGCCGTTGATCCAGCCGAAGCCGAATCCATTGACCAGGCTCAACGCGTACAGCATGGCCAGGCTCAGGCCGCCTGTGAGGGCCCAGAAGAGAAACTTCCTGGCCCAGCCGGCCTTTTTGCCGGCCCACATCAGGCCGATAAACGGCAGGAACACCACCGTGATGGGTTTAACCGCGATGGAGAGCGTCACCAGGACAATTCCGAGCACCACCCGCCGCGTGGCCGCGTAATACAGTCCGGCCAGCGCCAGCCCGATCATCAGGGCATCGTTATGGACGCTGGCGATGAAGTTGGTCAGGAACAAGGGGTTGGCTGCTGTGAGCCAGAGGGCGCGGTGCGGGTTGACGCCGTGAAGCACTGCCAGCTTCGGCACGTAGATGATGCAGAGCACCACGCCGGCCAATGCCACCAGCCTGAAGAGCATCACGCTGGCTTCGGGATGGACGTTGGTGGACCAGACCACAAACTGCTCAATCCACAGGAACAGCTGGCCATACGGCACCGGAGCTTCGGTCCACAGCCTGTCCGCACCGAGCTGGAAGTAGTTGGACAGCGCGGAGATGCCGTTCTCGTACGGGTTGAACCCCTCCACCATCAAACGTCCCTGGCCGATGTAGGCGTACACATCACGGCTGAACAACGGGACGCTGACCACCATCGGCAGGCCCCACGCCGCGACGGCCTGCAGGGTGGCCTTGCGCGCTTCAGGCCCCCAGACCCGGACGCGCTGGCCCAGCCGCAGCCAGGAGCGCACCAGGAGCATTCCGCCGATTGCCACCAGCACGATGGCCAGTGCCACCCCGATGGCTTCTGTGCGCATCCAGATAAAGATCGGCACCCGGCGGAGCTCGGAAACCGGCGCCAGCCAACCGACGCCTACCGACCCGATGGCCATAAAGACCGAGCCGACAAAACCGGCCAGGATCGGGGACCGCGGGTTATCCACTTCGGCCGCACCGGGCCTGGGGATCACGGCGGCGGCCATCTCCCCCGTTGCAGGCACAGGCGCCGTCATCTCAGGATCGTCCAATCTCTTTGCTTTCAGCGCTTCGGCCCAGCGGGCCGTGGTGGCCGCCCGGGCCACGCAGGCACAGCACAGCGGCCGCAATCCCAGCCTCTCTGTACCGGAAATCCTAGCATCGCACGGGTACGGCGGAGCTAAACGGTAGGCTGGTCCGGTGCCTATAACTAACGAACGCATCGTCTGGATCGACTGCGAAATGACCGGCCTGGACATCAAGAACGACGCCCTGATCGAGGTGGCGGCGCTGGTGACGGACTCGGAGCTGAACATACTGGGCGACGGAGTGGACGTGGTGATCAAACCTGAGGACGCCGCGCTCGCCCAGATGAACGATTTTGTCCGGGACATGCACACCCGGTCCGGGCTGCTCGAGGAGCTGCCGCACGGCAAGACCATGGCAGAGGCCGAGGCCGCCGTCATGGAATACATCGAAAAGTGGGTACCGGACCCCCGCAAGGCTCCGCTGGGCGGTAACTCCGTGGGAACGGACCGCGTCTTCCTCTCGCGGGACATGCCGGCCGTCGTTGAGCACCTGCACTACCGGGTGATTGACGTCAGTACCATCAAGGAGCTCTCCCGCCGGTGGTTCGCCAGGGCATACTTCCAGTCCCCCGCCAAGAAGGGCGGCCACCGCGCCCTCGGCGATATCAAGGATTCCATTGACGAGCTGCGCTACTACCGCGAGGCTGTCTTTGTGCCGGCTCCCGGACCGGACAGCGTGACAGCACGCGGCATTGCCCAGCGCGTTACTGGCGGAAACGACACCCCGGAACAGTAATCTGCGCCACGTTTCCGGGAATTTTCCGCGAAAACGGCAAAAGTGGCACAAGCACCGCCCAACAGCAGGTAAGCTATTTGAGTTGCCTTTCCAGAGGACCGGGTCACCGGAACAGCTGCAGGGCACATGGTGGGCTTAGCTCAGTTGGCAGAGCGCCTGGTTGTGGTCCAGGAGGTCGCGGGTTCAACCCCCGTAGCTCACCCTCACAGGGCGGCAGTAGAAGCCGCCAGTTTGGAGGCCGTACCGGATATCCGGTACGGCCTTCTTTTTTGCACAAATGCCGGCGACATGCCGCACGCACGAAGGGTCACCCGCCATGACAGTTCTGCCGATCACGATCTGGGGAGAACCGGTGCTTCACCGCCGCGCCGCCAAGGTGGAAGTGTTCGACGACGACCTGCGCACCCTGATTGCCGACATGTTCGAAACCAATGATGCGGCTAACGGCGTGGGCCTGGCGGCTCCGCAGGTTGGCGTGGGCAAGAGAATCTTCGTCTACAAGTTCGCCAACGAGGACGGCGCTCCCCCGGCCGGGGTACTGGTCAACCCCGTCCTGACGCTGTCCAAGGTTTCAGGCGCGCTGCCCGACCCCGACGAAGAGGAGGAAGGCTGCCTCTCATTCCCGGGTGGGCAGTTCCCGCTCAAGCGAGCGGAGTGGGCCCGGGTCCAGGGCTTCGACGGCCACGGTCAGCCGGTCGATTTCGAAGCGACCGGCTGGTTTGCGCGGGTGATCCAACACGAGTACGACCATCTGGACGGCAAGCTGTATGTCAACCGGCTACTGGACCGTTATTCACGGAAGGCCCTGAAACTGGCCAAAAAGAGCGGGTGGGGCGTTCCCGGGCTGACCTGGATGCCGGGCGTGGACCCGGACCCGTTCGGGCACTAAGGCTTCTGCCTAGGGTTACCTGGCAGTAATGGTGGGCTGATCCGGGCACGAGTCCAGGACCCGCTTCATGGCATCCTTCTCCGGCTGGGTGACCCACAGTCCGTAGGATGCCTTGACCGAGATCTGGCGGGCCACGTAGTGGCAGCGGATGTTCTTATTCTTTGGCAGCCAGGTGGCGGCGTCGCCGGCACTCTTCTGCTGGTTCGCGGGGCCGTCCGCGGCGATGAGGTTCAGCGGATCGTTGGCAAGGGATTGGCGCTGCTGCGGGGTTAGCCCCTGGGCGCCTTTCTGCCAGGCGTCCCCGAGGGCTACAACATGGTCAATCTGGATTTCCTTGCTGCTCTCCGGCCCGCGGCGGAATTCCACGGCCCTGCCCGTGTACGGCTCCACGATGGCGCCCGACGCTACCAGGCACTTGGACCCCTCCGTAAAGCCCACAGAAGCGAGGTCCCGCCGGAGAATGTCGTTGCGGGTGTCGCAGCCGTTCCGGTCAACATCCTGCCACGCCTGCCCGAACGCCTCCCGCTGGTACGTGTCCTTCGGCGCACGTCCCGTGACGGCCAGCCCCTCCAAGGCGGCCCGGGCACTCCCCTGCGGTACCGGGTAAACGGGCACCACCGGCTTCATCCAGGTCCCGTCGAACACTGGCGCCTCGCTTGGTCCGGCAACAGCGGGTTCAGCGGCTGCGAACTGGCCGGCCGTGAAAAACCACACGCCTGAAGCCAGCACTGACAGCGCCAACACCACCAGCAAGGCCCAAGCCTGTCTTGAGCGCCGGCGGGCACGGCGGTAGGCACTCCAACTGACCGTCACCTAAGGAGCTCTTCCGGATATGGTACGCACCAGAAGAGCCTAGGCCACCCCATTGACACGGGGACGGTTATCCACAGTGGGGAGGACCAGTGGCCGGAGCTATTGCTCCCGGACTACTCGTCGAAGATCTTCTTCGGCCAAGTGGAGGAGGCTTTCCAACTGCCGAACGCGGTCTTCGCCGACGTCGCCGGATGCCCGGGCGGCACGGGCCTGCTCAAGGAGCCTGACGGCCTCTTTGTGGTTGGCTTTGGCCACGTCAAGGGCGTGTTCAAGGGTGGTCTCGTGAAGAGTCTCGTTATCCATGGCACCAGTGTGGTCCCGATTCCCGGCTGATTCCAGCGAATCAGCCGGGATGTCGGAATCCTGCCCTGCCGCGGCCCTCAGTTAGACGGCGATTGCGGCCAACGCTGCAGCAGCTTCCTTCGCAGGGAAGGACGGCGGGTTGACTCCGGCCATCTCCTCCATGACCCGGACAACCTGGCAGCTGTAGCCGAACTCGTTGTCGTACCAGACATAGAGGATGACGTTCTTGTCATTGGAGATGGTGGCAAGGCCGTCCACGATGCCGGCGCGGCGGGAACCAACGAAGTCCGTTGACACCACCTCTGGGGAATCGATGTAGTCGATCTGCTTGCGCAGGTCCGAATGCAGGGACATCTGGCGCAGGTAATCGTTCACCTCATCCTTGGTGGTGCCGTTTTCCAGGCTCAGGTTCAGGATGGCCAGCGAGACGTCCGGCGTGGGGACGCGGATGGAGCTGCCGGAAAGTTTGCCCTGGAGTTCGGGCAGTGCCTTTGCTACTGCCGTGGCCGCACCGGTTTCGGTGATGACCATGTTCAGCGCGGCAGAACGGCCGCGGCGGTCGCCCTTGTGGAAGTTGTCGATCAGGTTCTGGTCGTTGGTGAAGGAGTGGACGGTTTCCACGTGCCCGTGGATCACGCCGAACTTGTCGTTGATGGCCTTCAGGACCGGAGTGATGGCGTTCGTGGTGCAGGAGGCCGCCGAGACGATCTGGTCAGTATCCTCGATGCTGCCGTGGTTGATGCCGTGCACGATGTTCTTCAGCGCGCCCTTGCCCGGAGCGGTGAGGAGCACGCGGGCAACGCCCTTGCTCTGCAGGTGCTGGGACAGGCCTTCGGCGTCGCGCCAGCGGCCGGTGTTGTCGACCACCAGGGCATCCTTGATGCCGTAGGCGGTGTAGTCGATCGTTGCCGGGTTGTCCGAGTAGATGACCTGGACCTGGACGCCGTTGGCGGTGATGGTGTTGGCTTCCTCGTCAACGCGGATGGTGCCCTCGAAGGAGCCGTGGACCGAGTCGCGGCGCAGCAGGCTGGCACGCTTGGTGAGGTCCTTGTCCGAGCCGCGGCGGACCACGATGGCGCGCAGGCGCAGGCCGTGCCCGCCGCCTGCCTTTTCGATCAGGAGGCGGGCCAGCAGGCGGCCGATCCGGCCAAAGCCGTACAGCACGACGTCGGTGCTGGTGCGGTCATCAGCGCCGCGCTTGCCAACAACATCGGCCAATTCGGCGCGGAGGAACTCTTCCAGGGAAGCGCCGTTGCCTTCGAGCTTGAACTTCTCGGTCAGCCGGGCCACATCGATGGCTGCCGCGCCGAGCTCCAGCTCGGCCAGGGCGTTCAGCAGCGGCGCGGTCTCTTCGAGCAGAAGCTCGGTGTTGCTCATGCGGCGGGCAAACCGGTGCGCTTTGAGGATGTTCATGGTGGACTTGTTGATCAGGCTGCGGCCGTGGATGCTGGTCACCACGTTGTTTTCGCGGTACAGCCGGCCAATCACCGGAATCATGGCCTCGGCGAGAGCCTCCCGGCCCATCCACGTATCAAGACAAGAATCTGACGTCTGGCTCACAGAACTACCTTCCTCGGTTCAGCCGCATACGTCCTCGTATGCGGTTGTCGGCCACCTGACGTTGTCCAGGGGCTCTGGCACCGGCGGGATTCTGTTCATCCCGGGTGCCGTGGAGAAGCGCAAAGAAAAACCACCGGCGCGAACGCAGACCCGGTGGTAGAACTTCTACGTTCGCTCTCTATTCTAGGCTGGGCGCCCGTGCCGGACAGCCGTGGAGGACGTGAAGTCACTCACATGCCATTCATGCAGATCTAGCGGGATGGGTTGACCGATACGCCGGGTTCTGTGCTCCCGCGCCGTTACCAGCACGGGAGTAGCGGCCATCCATCTACGAACGCCGTTGCCGACGCCCTCCAGCGGCCTACCCGGGCACTCGGGCGGGCTGCCCTCAAACGTGCCCTGTCTGGCCTTGCTCCGGGTGGGGTTTACCTAGCCTTCCCGGTCACCCGGGAAGCTGGTGGTCTCTTACACCACCGTTTCACCCTTACCTGCAGCCTTCCGAAAACGGAAAACACAGGCGGTCTGTTCTCTGTGGCACTGGCCTGCGGGTTACCCCGAGTGGGCGTTACCCACCACCCTGCCCTACGGAGCCCGGACGTTCCTCGAGCCACTTTCGTGACGCGCGGCCGCCTGGTCAACCCATCCGGAACCAAGTCTACCGGGGAAGGAGGCCCCGCCGTCGCCGGATCCTTTCCGCGGGCCTGGTGGGACAATTGAGGGAGGAACCGGCCGCTAGTGACGGCCCGGGACCGTCCAGACCGGGAAGTGATCATATGGACCTCACCGCCGTTGTTGTACTCCTCCTCGTCCTGCTTGTGGTGGTCATCCTCGCCAGGATGTCAGCCAGGATTGTGCGCCAATACGAGCAGGGTGTCCTGTTCCGGCTGGGCCGGGTGGCCGGTGTGCGGATGCCGGGACTGCGCTTCATCATTCCTGTGGTTGACAGGCTTCCGCTGGTCAGCCTGCGGATCGTGACCATGCCGATCCAGTCACAGGGCATCATCACCCAGGACAACGTCAGCGTGGACATCTCTGCGGTGGCCTACTACCGGGTCGTGGACGCCGTGAAGTCAGTAGTGGCCATCGAGAACGTCGCCGCGGCGATCAACCAGATCGCCCAGACCACCCTTCGGAAGGTAGTCGGCAGGCACAGCCTGGACCAGACGCTGTCCGAGACGGAGCGCATCAACAGTGACATCCGGGAGATCCTGGACGCGCTCACCCTCGCCTGGGGCGTGGAGGTGACCCTTGTCGAACTGAAGGATATCCAGCTCCCTGAGGGGATGAAACGGGCGATGGCGCGGCAGGCTGAGGCTGAGCGTGAGAAGAGGGCCAAGATCATCGCCGCCGAAGGCGAATCCATCGCGGCCACTGCCCTCGGGGACGCCTCGGACACCATGATGGCCCACCCGTTGGCTCTGCAGTTGCGGAACCTGCAGTCGCTCGTGGAAATCGGCGTGGACAAGAACACCACGGTGGTGTTCCCCGCCCCCTTGATGAGCACCATCGGCGAGCTCTCCGCATTCCTGGCACGCGAAAACCTCGCGGCGCAGGCCCACAATGCCGGGAACGCGGCCGCCACTCCCATCAAGGCTGCCTAAAGGCTGCGGATCTGATCCCCGCCCGACAACTGCGTGGGGCGGTCGCCGGTAGGATCGTACGGTGCTGATTCTGCTTCCCCCCTCCGAAGGCAAGACCCCCGCAGTCCGCGGATCCGCCGTCGACTGGCCCGCGCTGAGCTTTCCGGCACTCAACACGTACCGGGCGAAAGCCCTCGAAGCATTGGGGACGGTCAGCGCGCACGAGGACGCGCTCGCTTTGCTGGGCGTGGGCGCCTCACTAAGGGACGACGTCGAACGCAACACCCGGCTCCATGCCGAACCCGCGGCGCCCGCCCACCAGATCTATTCCGGCGTTCTGTACGACGCCCTCGGGTACAAAACGCTGACGTCGACGCAGCGCCGCAAAGCGGACGAATCGGTACTGGTGGTTTCCGCGCTCTGGGGCGCCATCCGCTTCGCTGACCGGGTACCTGCGTACCGGCTGTCGATGGGAACTGCACTGCCCGACGTCGGCCGCCTTGCCTCTTTCTGGAAGCCGCAGCTTTCGGAAGCCCTCGCTGAGGCGGCTGCCGGGCACCTGCTGGTGGACTGCCGCTCCAGCACCTACGCCGCGGCGTGGGCGCCCCCGCCGTCGCAAACCGTGGCGGTCAACGTGTTCACTGAGGTGAACGGCGTGCGCAAGGTGGTGAGCCACTTCGCGAAACATACCCGCGGTGAGCTGGCACGGCACCTGCTGTCCCGCCGCGGCAATGCCCCGCAATCCCCGGCTCAGCTGCTCAAAGCCACGCGCGAAAAGTGGGATGCGGAGCTGGTGGACGGTTCAGAGCGGAAACCCCACGCGCTGAACATCATCCTGCCCAACTAATCCCCACCGCCACCCTCGCCTCGCAAGCTCGGCCAGGGAACCCTGGCGGCGTGGGCCCAGGAAAGCCTAGTTCCATTCGGCGGAGCGCACCAGGATGGCGCCGGAGTCAGGACAGAACACGATGTCGTCCTCGGCGGCGGCCTTGATCTCCGCAAGATCCCCGGGGCTCAGCTTCATTCCGGAGGCCTCGGACGTGCCGTGGAAGAGCCGTGCTGCGCCCACGCCGCGCTTGGCGAGGGTCTTTTCATAAATAGCCAGCATTCCGGCGTCGAGCCCCGCGGCGAATTCGTCACGCTGGCTTCGAACAACCTGCTCTTCAGCATCCACTTCAGCCAGGGCCGCATCGAGCTCGGCACGGATGCCGCTGAAGGAGCCCTGAATGTCGTCAACAATCTGCTGCTGGGCGGCCTGCCGGGCCCGCAGGGAGTCGAGGCGTTCCAGAACTTCGAGTTCCACGTCCTCAAGGTCTGAGCGGCGCTTGTTGAGCGAGGCGATGTCCTTCTGGAGTGCCACGAGGTCCTTGGACAGGCCCGTTCCGCTGTTGAGCCGGGCCTCGTCCCGTTCAATGCGGTTGGCGACCTGCTCGACGTCGGCCTCCGCGCGCTTCAGCTCGGCTTCGGCGTCATGGACAGCCACCTTGGCCCCGCCAAGTTCGCCGTTGGCGACAGAGAGTGCAGCCTCAAGATCGGTGATCCGCGGATCAGAGTTAAGGGTGCGGCGGCGGTTCGACAGGGACTTGAGCTTTGCGTCCAGCCCCTGCAGTTCGAGCAATTTCAACTGTTCTGCCGGTGCTGCCTTAGCCAACTGCTACCTCCGCTTAATTCCTGCCGGCCGGAACCGGGCACCGATCGGCGCTCCCTAGACTCTAGCGCCTAGCCTGCTTAGCCGGGAGTCAGAATGAAGTCCCACGGATCGCTGTTGGTGTCGCTGACGCGGATCTCCACATCGTGGCCCTGGTCAGCGAGCACATTGCCCAGTGCCGATGCGGCCGCCGGGAGCCAGAGCCATTCGCTGGCGAAGTGCGACACGTCGATGAGGTAAGGCCTGCCGTTCACTGCCGATTCCCGGGCTTCGGACGCGGGATGGTGCCGGAGGTCGGCGGTGACATAAACATCGGCGCTGCTTGCCCGCACCTCGTCGAACAGCGAGTCTCCAGCACCACCGCAAACCGCAATGCGCCGCACCAGGCCGTCCTTGTCGCCGGAAACGCGGACTCCCCCGGCTACGGACGGCAGGATGCCGAAAACACGCGCGGCGAAATCACCCAGGCTCATGACCTCCGAAAGATCACCCACGCGGCCAATGCCCTCCTCGGGGAGCCCGTTCGCCGCGACGGTCAGCGGCGCAACATCCTCCAGTCCGAGCGCATCGGCCAGGACATCAGAAACTCCACCGACGGCGGAATCGCCGTTGGTGTGCACGGTCAGCAACGCCGTACCGGACTCAATGAGCCGGTGGATTGCCTGACCTTTGGCGGTGGTGGCAGCCACCGACGTGACCCCCTTAAGCAGCAACGGGTGGTGGGTAATCAGCAGCTCGGCACCCCACTCCACGGCCTCGTCTATTACCGCCAGCGTGGGGTCCACGGCAAACATCACCCGGGTTACGGAAGCAGAGGGGTGGCCTGCCACCAGACCCACTTCATCCCAGTTTTCGGCCAGGGACTCGGGCCAGAGCTCCTCAACGGCGAGCAGGACCTGGCCCAGGGTGGGCGCAAGCGGGGCCTCTGCCTCAGTGCTGTCCCCGGAGCCGGTGCCGTCCCTGTCCGCATCTGTAACGCCGGTGTCTGCAGATTCCATAGACTCAGTTTTACCCCATCACGCCGTTTGGCAGGCACGTGCCACAGTCTCGTAGGGTGGTCAGGGAATCATCCGGGGCGCTCAACCATTGAAGAGGTCATGAAAACTTTTGTTCTCGGCGGAGGCTGCTTCTGGTGCCTGGACGCCGTCTACCAGAAAACCAAGGGCGTCAGCTCAGTGATCTCCGGCTATACAGGCGGCCACGATCCGCAGCCTGACTACTACTCGGTCTGCAGTGGAACCACCGGCCATGCCGAAGCGGTGGCAGTGACCTTCGACGAGGCCGTCGTTCCCGCGGAAGTCATCCTGGACATGTTCTTTGCGCTGCACGATCCCACCACGCTTAACCGCCAGGGCTATGACGTGGGTACGCAGTACCGGTCGGCGATGTTCTATGAGACCACTGAGGAAAAGATTCTCTTCGAAGAGGCCATTGACCGGAACCAGGCCCTGTGGTCCCGTCCGATCGTCACCGAAGTCAGCCGGCTGTCACGGTTCCATGTGGCTGAGGACATCCATCAGGACTACTACGCCAAGTACCCTGAGCAGGGCTACTGCCAGGTGATCATCAACCCCAAGCTGGCCAAGGCCCGGAAATATTACTCTGCATGGCTTAATGCTTAGCAGCGGCAGCAGGCCGTCGTTAGGCTGACCTCAGTATTCATCCTTCTTGAGATAGGCGTATGTACATGGCACGGATCTATGACGATGTAACGCAGCTGGTCGGCGGAACCCCGCTGGTTCGACTGAATCGGCTGAGCGAAGGACTGGACGCCACCGTGGCGGTCAAGCTTGAGTTCTACAATCCGGCCAACAGCGTCAAGGACCGCATCGGCGTAGCCATCGTGGACGCCGCCGAGAAGTCGGGGGCCCTCAAGCCCGGCGGCACCATTGTTGAAGGCACATCAGGCAACACGGGCATTGCCCTCGCCATGGTGGGCGCAGCCCGCGGTTACAAGGTCATCCTGACCATGCCGGAAACCATGTCCACCGAACGCCGCGTGATGCTCCGCGCGTTCGGTGCCGAGATTGTGCTGACCCCGGGTTCCGAGGGCATGCGCGGCGCCGTGGAGAAGGCCCAGGAAATCGTGGCCAACACCGAGAACGCCATCTGGGCCCAGCAGTTTGCCAATGAGGCAAACCCCCAGATCCACCGCGAAACCACCGCCGAGGAGATCTGGTCCGACACCGATGGCAAGGTGGATATCTTTGTCTCCGGCATCGGCACCGGCGGAACCATCACCGGCGTCGGACAGGTCCTGAAAGAGCGCAAGCCCGAGGTCCAGATCGTGGCTGTGGAACCGAAGGACTCAGCCATCCTGAACGGCGGCGCCCCGGGCCCGCACAAGATCCAGGGCCTGGGCGCCAACTTCATCCCGGAACTGCTGGACACCAGCGTCTACGATGAGGTCCTGGACGCCACCCTGGAGGATTCCGTGCGGGTGGCACGTGACCTCGGCGTCAAGGAAGGCATCCTCGGCGGCATCTCCTCCGGCGCCATCGTCTGGGGCGCCCTGGAACTTGCAAAACGCCCCGAGAACGCCGGCAAGCTGATCGTTGCCGTTGTATGCGACTTCGGCGAGCGTTACATCTCCACCGTGCTCTATGACGACATCCGCGGCTGATCCAGCCGTTGTCGCCCCGTTTCCTGTAGAAAGAACTTTGTGGGCTTTTTCGCAAGACTAAAGGAAGACCTCGACGCCGCCCGGTCCCACGACCCGGCGGCTCGAGGTTCTTTTGAGAACTTTTTCGCCTATTCAGGGCTGCACGCCATCTGGATCCATCGGCTGACGCACCGGCTGTGGCAAAATCCTGCGCTGCGCTTTCCCGCACGCCTGCTGTCTCAGCTCGGACGGTTTGCGACCGGGATCGAGATCCACCCGGGCGCCACGATCGGCCGCCGTTTCTTCATCGACCACGGCATGGGCGTGGTCATTGGGGAGACAGCCGACATCGGTGAAGACGTCATGATTTACCACGGCGTAACGCTCGGTGGACGGTCTCTGGCTAAGGTCAAGCGCCACCCCACCATCGAGGACCGGGTGACCATCGGTGCCGGCGCCAAGATCCTGGGGCCCATCACCATCGGCCGGGACAGCGCCGTGGGCGCCAACGCCGTGGTGGTTAAGGACGCGCCGCCGGAGTCGATAGTTACGGGTGTGCCGGCCAGATGGCGCCACCGCGACGCCCAGCGCGAGACCAAACCCGCGGTTGACCCCGCCGAGTACGACATCGAATACCGGATCTGACGCTTACTCCCGTCCTGCGGCTTTTCCTCCGGCGACCCGTTTCAGCACCAGCATCACCAGGGGGTCGAAAAGACGGTCGGGAAGGATCCGCCTCAGGGTCAGGATTGCCCGGGCTCCCCTTCCGGCCGGGTAGCGGGTCCGGGGCCGGGGTGACGTGGCTGCGTGCACGATCGCCGCGGCGATAACCCCCGGCTGTGTGGAGGTTTCGGCCCGGTCCGTGGAGGCCAAGGCACCGGACATCAGCTGCACCTGGGAGGCGTATGGTCCAGTGCCGCTGGTCTCATACAGCCCCCGGGCGGCCACGCGCCCCCATTCTGAAATGGTGCCGCCGGGCTCGATGATCGACACGCTGACCCCGTGTGGCTTCAGCTCCAGCCGCAGCGAATCACTGAGGCCCTCCACCGCGAACTTCGAGGCGTGGTACCAGGCCCCGAGCGGCTCATAGAATTTTCCGCCGATGGACGAAATGTTGATGATCCTGCCCCGGCCGGCCTGCCGCATGGCGGGCAAAACCAGCTGCGTCATCCTGGCCAGCCCGAAGACATTCACCTCGAACTGGCGCCGGCCTTCGGCCAAATCCACCTCTTCCAGCGCCCCGTAGGATCCGTAGCCGGCGTTGTTGACCAGGACGTCTATCCGTCCCCGTTCCTCCAGGACACGTCCGACGGCGGCACGCATCGAGTCCTCGTCTGTCACGTCAAGTGCCAGGACCTGGATGCCGAGCGCCGCCAGCGCCTCCATCCTGTCCACCCGGCGGGCTCCCGCATACACCAGGAAGCCATGGCCGCTGAGCGCTTTTGCCGCCTCGAACCCGATTCCGGTGGACGCTCCCGTGATGAATGCGACTGGCTTGGGCACCTTGGACTCCTTGGCTGGACGGACACCGCGGTTGGCGCACACACCAACGGCCGGCAACTCCCAGACTATCTTCGGAAGTGCCGGCCGCAGGGTGATGCAGTAAGCGGTGTTAGTGCGTGTCCACCGCTTCGATTTCGGACTTGTCCTCGCCCCAGAGGGTGTGGAACGTGCCCTCGGCGTCGACGCGGCCGTAGGTGTGGGCGCCGAAGAGGTCACGCTGACCCTGGATCAGGGCGGCAGCCACGCGCTTGCGGCGCAGGCCATCGTAGTACGCGAGGGAGGAGGAGAACACCGGCACCGGGATGCCCAGCTGGACAGCCGTGGCCACCACGCGGCGCCAGGCCGGCAGGGCGTCGGCAATGGCCTGGGTGAAGGCCGGCGCGAACAACAGGTTTGCGGGCTTCTCGTCAGCGGCATAGGCCTTGGTGATGTCCTTGAGCAGTTCGGCGCGGATGATGCAGCCGGCCCGCCACAGGGAGGCAATCTCGTCCAGCTTGAGGTCCCAGCCGTACTCCTTGGCAGAGGAAGTCAGCATGTCCAGGCCCTGTGCGTAGGAGACCAGCTTGGAGGCGTACAGTGCCTTACGGACGTCTTCAACAAAGGTTTCCGGGATTTCGACGGCGGCTTCCCCGCCTGCCAGCAGCTCCTGACCGAGCTTGCGCTGCTCGGCCTGGGAAGAAAGAGCGCGGGCGAAAACGGACTCGGCGATACCGGAAACCGGCGAACCGAGCTCAAGGGCGGAGATGACCGTCCAGCGGCCGGTACCCTTCTGGCCTGCGGCGTCGACCACGACGTCAACGAACGGCTTGCCCGTCTTGGCGTCAACGTGACCGAGGACCTCGGCGGAGATTTCGATCAGGAAGGAGGACAGATCGCCCTTGTTCCACTCGGTGAAAATCCTGGCCTGTTCGGCGGGCTCGATGCCGGCACCTGAACGGAGGAGGTCGAAGGCTTCGCCGATGACCTGCATGTCGGCGTATTCGATACCGTTGTGGACCATCTTGACGAAGTGTCCGGCGCCGTCCGTGCCAATCCAGGCGCAGCAGGGCTCACCGTCCACCTTGGCGGAGATCTTCTCGAGCAGCGGACCGAGGGCCTTGTAGGACTCCTTCGAACCACCGGGCATGATGGACGGGCCGTTCAGCGCGCCCTCTTCGCCGCCGGAAACGCCGACGCCCACAAAGTGCAGGTCCTTCTTGGCCAGTGCGGCTTCGCGGCGGCGGGTGTCCTCGTAGTGCGAGTTGCCGGCGTCGATGATGATGTCACCGGCTTCCAGCAGCGGTTCAAGCTGCTCGATGACGGAGTCCACCGGCTTGCCGGCCTTGACCATGATCAGGACGCGGCGCGGCTTCTCCAAGGAGTCGACCAGCTCCTGCAGGGTTTCGGTGCGGACGAAGTTGCCGTCCGTGCCGTGCTTTTCGAGCAGTGCGTCAGTCTTTTCCACGGACCTGTTGTGCAGGGCAACCGTGAAACCGTTGCGGGCTAGGTTGCGGGCCAGGTTGGCTCCCATCACCGCAAGGCCGGTGACACCGATGTGTGCAGACATCAAAACTCCAATTCATTGTGTGCAATGGACGTGCAGATGGCTCCGCGTTCGCTGCGAAGCACGCTCTCACGAACCGATGGATCCGATTAAAGCATATATATTCGACGCGCTGAGGGGAAGCGGCTCCCACTTCGTGGAACACAGCCGGCCAAACCCCGTTTAGGCTTGACACCATGTCCACCAGCTTGCATCACCGTGCCATTGAGAATGTTGGCACCCGAATCATCAAGGGCGACCTCCCCACCGGACACGTTATGCTGGCCGAGCAGCTGGAGGAAGAGCTGAAGGTTTCCCGGTCCGTGGTCCGTGAAGCTGTGCGTGTTCTTCAGTCGCTGGGTCTCGTGGAAACCATCAAGCGTGTTGGCATCCGTGTACTGCCGCCCAGCCGCTGGAATCCCTTTGATCCGCAGGTGATCCGTTGGCGGCTTTCCAGTGACGGACGGGGCGCCCAGTTGCGGTCGCTGATCGAACTGCGGTCCGCCGTCGAGCCCGCCGCTGCAGAACTTGCCGCGAACAACGCACCGGCGGAGCTGCGCACTGAACTTGTGGACATTGCCCATGCCATGCGCGACGCCGGCCACAACGGGGAGGCGCAGAAGTTCCTGGAGCTGGACATCGCCTTCCACTCGGTACTCCTTTCCGGCTCGGGCAACGAAATGTTCGCCAACCTGATGGGCCAGGTGGCCGAGACCCTCACCGGCCGCACCGTCCATGGCCTGATGCCGGAGCACCCCCATGAAGGCGCCCTGCAGTGGCATATTGACCTGGCCGAGGCCGTGGCAGCAGGAGACGCCGCGGCCGCCCGCAGCGCCTCCGAACAGATCATGCGGCGCACCACCTCCAGGCTTTCTGGAACCTGGACAGATCAGCCCCGGGTGTTTATCCCGGTCCGCCGGACCTGAACGAAGTGCAGGAACTGACCCGATCGGCCGCACCCACGGGCCCTACTCGGGCCCGAAGTTGAGCAGGACTTTGCCTGATTCGGCGGAGTTTTTGGCGGTGGTGAAGGCCTCCAGGCCCTGGGTGAGCGGGTAGTCGTGGGTGATGACGGGTTCGATGTGCAGGGTGCCGTCGGCGAGGGCGGTGATGACGTCGTCGATTTCGT